>NZ_JBFUIR010000003.1:0-369109 GCF_056401755.1 Pseudomonas sp. P4_D7
GATGGATGTAGGACAGGTCCGAAATTGCGACAGTTGTTACAAGTGTAAAAAATCAGGATGGGTACATCGGCAGGTACGCCAACTCGCTCGGGCCTTCCTATGGTCTGGTTTTCAGATATTTGTTAGCAGAAAGAAAGCCATCGCGAGCAGGCTCACTCCTACAGTTGATCGCGGATGCTCATGGGATTTGAGTGCGCCGCAGATCTAGTGTGGGAGCGAGCCTGCTCGCGAAGAACGATCACGCGGTCAATCAGGCTGCGTGGGCCATTTCGGCCAGTGTGTCGGCCACGGTTTTTTGCAGTGAGGGGAACCGGCGGGTTACGCGGCGCAGTGCGGGTAGCACGGCGTCGATTTCCAGTTCATCGAGTTGGGGAAGGACGGTGACGGCGGAGGCGACGATGGTTTCGCGTTCGCTTTCGAACAGCACCAGGCAGGCGTTCTGCGCCCAGCGTCCGTCCCGCTCGTTGAAACCCATCGCCACCAGTGCCGCGACGACTTGTGCATCGGTTTTGTTGGACATGTTTATTGCCTCAGGGCGGGTTCGATTTTGTCGAGGGCGCGGTTGACCGCGAGTTCGCCGAGCATGACCACTTGCTGGATGCCGAGCACGGTGTTGCGGTAGGGCGAGTCGAGCAGGGCGGCGAAGTCGCTGAGCATGATGCTGGCCGAGGCCATGGATTCGCAGGCGTGGGCCATGAGGTCTTCGGCGCCGGTGTTCGGGTCGACGAGGAACATGGTGCTGGGTCTGCGCGGTGGTGAAGGCGGTGTGGGTTTCAGGTAGTGGTCGAGGGCGCGTTCGGCGGCTTCGTGGAGTTTTCTGGAGCCTGGTGTGGAATAGGGGGACGTTGGATTTGGATCGATTTCCGCGTCTGTTTCGGGCGGATTCGGAGTGATTTTGAACATATGTTGGGAACCTCAATGAGGCTGACACCGTTTGCGACTAAACATTGGGTGGCAGCTATACGCAGGTTAGTCGACCGGCATCCCAAGCATTACCGGCGCGCTCGAAAGCGCCCTGCGCATAGCCGCCATTGAGTGCAGGCATGGAAATGCCAGACTGAATAACAGCTCGCGAACTTGAGAAAACACCGAGCGACTAAACCCGATCACTGAACATTCAGTGACGCGAACCAAGTTACCGGTGACCTCCAAGCCGCACAAGCCGGCGGATTCTGGCGTAGTTGTAGGCAAAGGCGCAAGGCGCTGTAGCCTTGTGGCTGATGTCTAAATGATGCTGCGTTTGACTGGGCGCCTTCGCGAGCAAGCTCGCTCCCACAGGGGAACGCATTCCAAACACCGCATTCCAAACTGTGGGAGCGAGCTTGCTCGCGAAGGCGCCTGCAAAATCACCTCAGGATTYAACCCTCACGCCCCGCCCAAACCGCTCCCGATACACCGACGGCGGCACCCCCACCACACCACGAAACGCCACACGAAAACTCTCCACCGACCGATAACCGCAACGCTCGGCAATCTGCTCGGTGTTATGCGGCGTACTCTCCAGCAACTCCCGCGCCCGCGCCAACCGTTCATGCTGCAACCACGCCTTCGGCGACTGCCCACTGGCCTCGGTAAAACGCCGCAGAAACGTGCGCTCACTCATCGCCGCTTCACTGGCCAGATCACGCACCTCCAGCGGTTCATGCAAGCGCTCGCGCGCCCATTGCATCACCCGCGACAGATCATTGCGCGGTGTAGGGCTGACCGGGGTCGGAATGAACTGCGCCTGGCCGCCAGTACGCTGTGGCGACATCACCAGTCGCCGCGCCACCGAGTTGGCGACTTGCGTGCCGAAGTCCCGCGCCACCAGATGCAGGCAGGCATCGATCCCGGCCGCGCTGCCCGCCGAGGTGATCAACTGCCCGGAGTCGACGTAAAGCACATTGGCATCGACAGCAATCGCCGGGAAGCGCTGCGCCAGTTCCGCCGTGTAACGCCAATGCGTGGTGGCGCCGTGGCCGTCGAGCAAACCGGTGGCCGCCAGCACAAATACACCGGAGCAGATCGATAGCAACCGCGCGCCCCGGGCATGGGCCTGACGCAACGCGTCGATCAATGCTGGAGGCACCGCCGCGTTACGGTCGCGCCAGCCGGGAATGATGATGGTGCGCGCCTCGGCCAACAATTCCAGACCGCCATCGGCCAGCACCTGAATACCGCCCAAGGCGCGCATCGGGCCTTGATCGACCGCCGCAATGGCGTGGGTGTACCACGGGAAATCGAACTCCGGCCGGGTCAGGCCGAAGACCTCCACGGCGATGCCAAACTCGAATGTGCAGAGGCCGTCGTAGGCCAGAATCGCAACCAGACCTGGTGATGTCGGCATTTGGCGGAAAATTCCCGGTGAGTGTCTTGTGCGCCACTGTAGCCGCAAGCGACCGCTCGATAAAGTCTGTTCACACCCGTCCAGATAAAGGAGCAACACCCATGGTCAGCCTGGTTCGCGACATTCCTGCGGCGCCGTCGGCGATCGCCCTGATGCACTTCAGCAATCGTCTGACTTTCGAAACCGATTGTTCCGACGTCTTCAGTAGCCAGGAGGCTGGCGAGATCGATTTTGTCCTGGTCGATGTCCGTAGTCCGCTGGCCTTTGAGCGCGGGCATGTGCCGGGCGCGATCAATATCCCGAACCGGTTACTGACGGCGGCGGAGCTGGCGATCTACCCGAAAACCACTCTGTTTGTGGTCTATTGCGCCGGCCCGCACTGCAATGGCGCGAACAAGGCAGCGGTGAAACTGGCAGCGCTGGGGTATCCGGTCAAGGAGATGATCGGCGGGGTTAGCGGATGGCTGGATGAAGGCTTTCAACTCAGCGTTGAGCCAGTCGGCAAAACCGCCATCGGCTGCGAATGCTGACGTTCTTTTAAGAGAAATCCTGAGCAAAAAAAGCGCTTGTCCTACAGCCTTTGCACCACGACGGCGCACCCGTTGACCCCGGTCAATCGGTGCGCCGATCTTTCATAAGTATTTGTCGCTTAAACACAATTTACCCTGTGCGCGCCGCCATAGACTGCCGGCCACTTCGGTGTTTGTAGCCAATTGGCCATGACCGAACGCTGAATCGAAAGCTGCCAATAAAAGCCTCCGCACACAGGAGTTATAAATGAAGAAGCTAGTGATGTTCGGTGCCCTGGCACTGTCGATGTTGTCCCTGACCGCCGTGGCCGAAGACGCCAAGCCGATCCGCATCGGTATCGAAGCCGGTTACCCGCCATTCTCGATGAAAACCCCTGACGGCAAACTCGCCGGTTTCGACGTCGATATCGGCGATGCGTTGTGCGCGCAGATGAAAGTCAAATGCACCTGGGTCGAGCAGGAATTCGATGGCCTGATCCCGGCGCTGAAAGTGAAGAAGATCGACGCGATTCTGTCGTCGATGACCATCACCGATGACCGCAAGAAAAACGTCGATTTCACCATCAAGTACTACCACACCCCGGCGCGCTTCGTGATGAAGGAAGGCTCCGGTGTCAAAGACCCGCTGACCGAGCTCAAGGGCAAGAAAGTCGGCGTGCTGCGTGCCAGTACCCACGACCGTTACGCCACCGAAGTGCTGGTGCCGGCCGGGATCGACCTGGTGCGTTACGGCTCGCAGCAGGAAGCCAACCTCGACATGGTTTCCGGGCGTATCGACGCGATGCTGGCTGACTCGGTCAACCTGAGCGACGGTTTCCTGAAAACCGACGCCGGCAAAGGTTTTGAATTCGTTGGCCCGACCTACGAAGACGCCAAGTACTTCGGCGGCGGTGCCGGCATTGCAGTGCGCAAGGGCGATACCGCGCTGGCCGATCAATTCAACAAAGCCATCACCGAAATCCGCGCCAATGGCGAGTACAAGAAAGTCCAGGACAAGTACTTCGACTTTGACGTGTACGGCCATTAATAAGCCGTAGAAAAAAGTGGCCCCGTTTGCGCGGTGGCCACTTTTTTTATGCTTTCTTTCTACAGATGGAGATCCCTGTGGGAGCGAGCTTGCTCGCGAATACGGTTTAACATTCAACATCTTTATTGACTGTCAAATTGCATTCGCGAGCAAGCTCGCTCCCACAGGGATCTCATTGATCCAGATCTACCAGACTGCAGGAGTCTTCCCATGCAACGCATCGACCATGTTCTGCCCTGGAGCCACTTGGGCAGCGAGCGCTCGCTCAGTGTGTTCCGCTATGGCGCCGGCACCCGCAAGGTCTACATCCAGGCCAGCCTGCACGCCGATGAACTGCCGGGCATGCGCACCGCGTGGGAACTCAAGCAACGCCTCAATGAACTGGAACAGCAAGGCCGTTTGCAGGGCGTGATCGAGCTGGTGCCGGTGGCCAACCCGATCGGCCTCGATCAACACGTGCAAGGCGCGCACATGGGCCGCTTCGAACTGGGCAGCGGCAAGAATTTCAACCGCGCTTTCGTCGAACTCAGTGCCCCGGTCGCGGCGTTGATCGGTGAACGTCTGGGCGCTGATGCCGAGGCCAACGTTGCGCTGATCCGCCAAACCATGGGCCAGGTATTCGATGAACTGCCGGCGCCGGCCTCGCAACTGGAAGCCTTGCATCGCCTGTTGCTGCGCCATGCCTGCGATGCCGACATCACCCTCGATTTGCATTGTGATTTCGACGCGGCGATTCACTTGTACGCGCTGCCGCAGCACTGGCCACAGTGGCGATCGCTGGCGGCGCGCTTGAAGGCCGGCGTGGCGCTGCTGTGTGAAGATTCCGGTGGCAGCTCGTTCGATGAATCCTGCTCGACGCCTTGGCTGCGTCTGGCGCGGGCATTCCCGAATGCCGCGATTCCGGCGGCGAACCTGGCGACCACGCTGGAACTGGGCAGCATGGGCGACACCCGGGTCGATCAGGCGCAGGCCAATTGTGAGGCGATCCTCGGATTCCTCGCGRAGCAGGGTTTCATCAGCGGCGAGTGGCCGGCGGCACCGAGCGAGTGCTGCGAAGGCCTGCCGTTCGAGGGCACCGAATACCTGTTTGCGCCGCACCATGGCGTGGTGAGTTTCCTGCGCAATGCCGGCGAGTGGGTGGAGCAGGGCGATGCGCTATTCGAGGTGGTCGATCCGTTGCAGGATCGCGTGACCACCGTGCGCGCCGGCACCAGTGGCGTGCTGTTTGCGCTGGATCGTGGGCGTTATACCGAGCCGGGGATCTGGCAGGCAAAAGTGGCGGGGCGGGTGGCGTTTCGTACCGGGAAACTGACTAACGACTGAAGGATCTTCGTTGGGGCTAATGGCCTCATCGCGAGCAGGCTCACTCCTACAGGGGGAACGCATTCCAAATGTAGGAGTGAGCCTGCTCGCGATGGCGGCATCAGCAACACCACCGAATTTGGATCCTCGCCGCAGGATGTTAGGCTCCCCCCCGAACCCGACACTCCGTGAAGGAAGGCTCTATGTTGAAGGTCTTTGCTCTCTTGACCCTGCTGGCGTCCAGCGCCGTGCAGGCGCAAACCACGCTGCAATCCGATCTGCCGCTCAAGTACATCGAGCAGGTGCACGCCGACGCCGAGCCGCGTCCGTTGGTGATTTTTCTTCACGGCTACGGCAGTAACGAAGCCGATCTGATCGGCATGAAATTCCAACTGCCGGCGCAATACAACTACCTGTCGGTGCAGGCGCCGTTGTCGTTGGGTGAAGGACGTTTCCAGTGGTTTCGCAAGAAAGGCGAAGGTGCCTACAACGGCGAGACTGATGATCTGAAGGTCAGTGGCCAGAAGCTGTGCGACTTTATCGCGCAAGCGGCGCAGAAATATCACACCATCCCGAACAAGGTGTACCTGATCGGCTTCAGCCAGGGCGCGATGATGACCTACGAGGTGGGGCTGCGGCCGCCAGTCGCTGTCGGCGGGATCGCTGCGTTGAGCGGGCGTTTATTGCCAGTGTTGAAAGCTGAACTCAAAGGCGAGCAGCAGCCGTTGCCGCTGAGTATCTTTATCGGCCACGGCACCGCCGATGATCGGGTGCCCTACCACGACGGCACCGAGGCTAATGCGCAGCTACAGAAGCTGGGCTACAAGCCGCAGTTCCATGCCTATCCCGGCGTCGGCCACAGTATCAGTGCGGCCGAGCTGCGCGACTTGAATGGCTGGCTGCAGCAGCTCAATCCTTGAGGATGGTTTTCACCAAAGCATCGTGACCTTTCTTGTCGCTGGCGCGGGAGATCACCTGCACCAGCGCCATTTTCGTCCCGGAGCCGGCCATCAGCGTGGTGTTGAGGGTCTGGCCACCGCCCTGGGTCGCGGTGCTGTCGACCTGACGCAGGCCAAGGCCGGTGCCTTTCTGGGTCAGGCTTTTTTCGCTGAGTTTGTTGAAGTCCGGCAGGGCCTTGCGCTGGTCGTCGATGAAGCTCGAGACGGTGCTGTCGAGGAACTGCCCGTCGTTATCCTTGATGTGCTGGCCTTCGGGAATCTGGTTTTCAGCGGTAATGACCACGGTCTTCGTCGCTTCATTGGTGTACATCGTGCCTTTGGTTCCGCTCGGGCTGGTCGGCAGCGGGTCGGCGACGAAACCTTTAGGCAACACAAAGGTGAACTTGCCCTCGAGCATCGAGACTTTCTCGGTGCCGGCATTTTTCTTGGCCGCTTGCGCGTGGAGGGCGCCGAAACCGGCGAGGGCCGCCATCAGCAGGACGACGGCTTTTTTGCTCAACAATGACATGTGAATCTCCGGTGGGTGGTCGCGCGAGGCGGGCGATCATCCCACGGAGGGGGGCGGGCGTTCCAGCGCGAATCGTCTGACCGGTTACTGCGCCTGCGCTTTCGCCAGCGGACGGGCCAACAGGCGTTTGGTCACGCCGAGCATCGCCACCGACACCGCGACACCGACGGCGAATCCACTCAGCCCCATGCTCGGCAAGGTCAGTGCCGAGACCAGACAAAACGCCGAAAACGAATACATGCCGGTGGCCGTCGCCCTTAACAATGCGGCGGTAAATGCCGGGCCGCGCGTCTGTTGCGAGAACACCGCCATTACACTGCCGAGCACCGGGAACACCGCGAGCAAACCGCTCCAGCGCTCGCCGACGGTGCTGGCCAGCATCGTCACCAGCAGCGTCAACGCGGCACCGGCGATCATTCGCCAGATCAGTTTGTCCGACTTCGGCGCCGGACCGTTGAGCACCGGTTGTACCGCAGGAAACAGATACGGCGATGCCAACAATGCAACCGCCGCCGCTGCCACGGAAAACGGCAGCGACGCCGGGATCAGTGACAACACCCCCGCGATGACGGCCCACACCGATAGCGACGCCGTCAGTGCCACTGGCCAGTTCGCCCGTTGCGCCACCTGCGCATAGGTGATGCAGAACGCAATCATCGCGAACATCGCCGATAACGCCGCCACCGCTGATTGCGCGGCGAACGCCGGCCCCTGCTCGATGGCGAGAAAAAACAGAATCGGCCCGACCACCACCGGCAATCCCGACAGCCACCCGGCCACACTCGGCCCCCAGCGTTTGCCCGCCAGGGATATCAGCAGCAGAAAACCGGGAATCAGCAGCAGTTTGAGGATCAGCACGCAGGTGTCTCCGTCCGTTGAGGGTAGGCCACGGTAGCATTGTCGATCGGCGATTGCTGCCTATGTGCGCAGTTTTTGTATACAAAGTATCGAGGGCGATACCCGGCTATGCTGTGTGTATCAGGGTTTACCGGAGTCGATGCCGCGATGAGAAGAACACCGAAGCTGGTGCGAGGATGCTGCGGCATCGGCTTGTGGGCGTTGTTGCTGACGCCGACCTGGGCCAATTGGCAGGACGCCGTGCCCGGCGCGCAGATCATTGGCACCGGCGATTACAGCGTGTTCGGTTTCGATGTCTACAACGCGCGATTGTGGAGTGCCGCGCGGCCCTTGGTCGACGGCCAGCCATTTGCGCTGGAGTTGATCTACCGCCGCAACATCTCCCGCGATGATCTGGTCAAGGCCAGCGTCGACGAAATCAAACGGCTGGCCGGTGCCCGCGTCAGCCCGGCGCAATTGGCCGGGTGGCAGGTACAGATGCAGCAATCGTTTGTCGATGTGCAGGCTGGCACGCGGATTACCGGGGTGTATCTGCCGGGGCAGGGCGCGCGGTTTTTTGTCGGTCAGCAGTTGCAGCATGAGATCGATGATCCGCTGTTTGCCCGGGCATTTTTTGATATCTGGCTGGATCCGCGCACGCGCAGTCCGGAGCTGCGCGAACAGTTGTTGGGGGTGAGTCGATAGATTTTTTTGCGCTTCAAGGCTCAGGCGGAAACCTCTAAGCTGCGTCTTTCCGACTTGTTTCTGGATGTGTGCGTGAAATTCAGTTTGCCCAAAATCGCCACCGCGCCGTTTTGTCCGCCGGAAGTGGCTGGCAGTGTTGCGGTGGATCCCAACGCCTCGTTCTTCAAACGCGTGCTGCGTTTCGCCGGCCCCGGCTTGCTGGTGTCGATCGGCTACATGGACCCGGGCAACTGGGCCACGGCCATCGAGGCCGGTTCACGCTTTGGCTACAGCCTGTTGTTTGTGGTGTTGCTGGCGAGTCTGGCCGGCATGGTCGTGCAGTGCCTGTGCTCGCGGCTGGGCATCGCCACCGGCCGCGATCTGGCGCAACTGTCCCGCGAGCGCTACAGCACACCGACCGCACGGCTGCAGTGGGTGTTGGCGGAAATCTCGATCATCGCCACCGATCTGGCTGAAGTGCTGGGTTGTGCGCTGGCGTTTCATTTGTTGCTCGGCTGTTCGCTGACCTTCGGCATCGCCCTGACCGCGTTCGACACCTTGCTGGTGCTGGCCCTGCAAAATCGCGGTTTTCGCCGTCTGGAAGCAATCATGCTGGTATTGGTCGCGACCATCGGCGTGTGTTTCTTCGTTKAACTGCTGCT
Organism: Pseudomonas sp. P4_D7; assembly: GCF_056401755.1. Lineage (NCBI taxonomy): Bacteria > Pseudomonadati > Pseudomonadota > Gammaproteobacteria > Pseudomonadales > Pseudomonadaceae > Pseudomonas > Pseudomonas sp. P4_D7. Next base: position 8,836 of record NZ_JBFUIR010000003.1, read on the forward strand.
GATCAAACCCTACTGGCCGGACGTCGCCCAAGGTTTCAAACCGTCGCTGGCAGCGATTGGCGAAGCGGCGCCGTTGTACCTGGCCATCGGTATTCTCGGCGCGACGGTGATGCCGCATAACCTCTACCTGCACACCTCGATCGTGCAGACGCGGATGATCGGCAAGGACCTCGCCAGCAAGCAGGACGCGGTGAAACTGGCGCGCATCGACACCATCGGTTCGCTGGCCCTGGCGTTACTGGTCAACGCGGCGATTCTGATTCTCGCGGCGGCAGCGTTCCACCAGTCCGGGCATACCGACGTGGTGGACATTCAGGACGCTTACCACTTGCTCGATCCGCTTGTCGGTGGTGCATTGGCCAGCGTGTTGTTCGGCGTCGCGTTGCTGGCGTCGGGGCAGAGTTCGACCTTCACCGGCACCATCGCCGGGCAGGTGATCATGGAGGGTTATCTGAACCTGCGGATCCCGTGCTGGCAGCGGCGCTTGATTACTCGCGGACTGGCGTTGATTCCGGCATTCGTCGGCGTGTGGCTGATGGGCGATAACGCGATCGGCAAATTGCTGGTGTTGAGTCAGGTGGTGCTGAGTCTGCAGTTGCCGTTTGCCTTGTACCCACTCATTCGAATGACTAACGACAAACAACTGATGGGGCCGTTTGTGAACCGCTGGCCAACCAGGGTACTGGCCTGGGGGTTGTTTGTGGTGATCAGCGGCGCTAACAGCTGGCTGATTTTGCAGTGGGCGGCTTGAGCCACTGACAGCCTGATCTCTCTTGAAGGGGCGGCGCGAGCAATCATTGCCGCAACGCCCTGTCACTCGCCTTTTGTCTCTTTTCTGTCCGCCAACCTTGTTCGCTCCTGGGTGATCTGCGACCATGCGCGCCATATAGGGGTAGGGGGTATAGGTATATCGCACATTCATGAACACAAAGACGAGTTGCTCAACCGCGTTCGGCGCATTGCCGGGCAGGTGCAAGCGGTGGAAAAAGCCTTGGAAAGCGATGCCGATTGCGCCAAGACCCTGCACCTCGTTGCGGCGATTCGCGGGGCGGTCAATGGCTTGATGGAGCAGTTCATCGAAGCCCACACGCGCGAACACGTGGCGCACCCTGATCTCAGTGACGAAGCGCGCGCTCAGGGTGCCGAAGATTTGCTGCAAGCCATCCGCCGTTATTCCAAATGAGTGAAAGCATCATGTCCCTGACGCCCAAGGCTGAGCACCTGCGCCACGACCACCAGTTTCTCGGTGCTTCCCATAACGAAAACGCACGCCGCACCTTGTGGGTGGTGGCGCTGACCTTCGTGATGATGATCGGCGAGATCGTGGCCGGTTACATGACCGGTTCCATGGCATTGCTGGCGGACGGCTTTCACATGGCAACCCATGCCGGCGCATTGGGGATTGCCGCGGCGGCCTACAGTTTCGCCCGGCGCCATGCGCACAATAGCCGTTACAGTTTCGGCACCGGCAAGGTCGGTGATCTGGCCGGGTTCGCTTCGGCCATGTTGCTCGGACTGGTGTCGCTGGGAATTGCCGGCGAATCGATCCTGCGCCTGTTCCAGCCAACCACGGTGGCGTTCGGTGAGGCCACGGTGATTGCCATCGTCGGGCTGGCGGTGAACCTGGTCAGCGCCTTTCTGCTGATGGGGCATCACGGCCATGACCATGGTCATCATCATGATCACTCGCACGATCATCACCACCATCACGACAACAACCTGCGTTCGGCCTATGTCCACGTGCTGGCCGATGCCTTGACGTCGGTGCTGGCGATTGCCGCTTTGCTGGCCGGCCGCTATCTGGGTTGGGTCTGGCTGGACCCGGTGATGGGGATTGTCGGCGCGGTGGTCATTGCCAAGTGGGCCTATAACCTGATGCGTGACAGCGCGGCGGTATTGCTCGACGCCACCGACGAACCCGTGGCCGCTGAAATCCGCGAGTTGCTGGAAACCTCGGACGATGTGCGCATCAGTGATTTGCACGTCTGGCAGGTCGGCCCGCAGTCGCGGGCAGCGATTGTCAGCGTCGTGGCCGCAGCGGGCGTCACCGCCGAGGTTGTCCGTGAACGGCTGGCACCGGTGCATGAACTGTCACACCTGACCATCGAGTTGCACAGTGCTTAGGGTTGAGCATCGCTGAACACTGGAATGCGCCCATTGAGTGAAGGCTTGTAGTGCCAGTTCAAGCGATTCAGGTCGATGTCATGCCTGATTATTTCCCTCACCGTTGCGCAGGCAATACTCATCGCCAGCGCTTGCCCCGGACACTCGTGCCGACCACTGCCAAAACTGAAACTGCGGCGGTTGGCGCGCTGTGGCAGAAACTGCTCCGGCTGTTCGTTGAGCGCCGGATCTCGATTGGCCGAGGCCAGCAGCACTAGAATCACATCGCCCGCTTCGACACGCACACCGGCAATCTCACAGGACGCGGCGACAAAGCGCCGGGTGTTCTGCACGGGCGGGTCGAAGCGCTGGACTTCGCTAAGCAATGCTTCGATGGATTCGCCGCGCAACGCTGGCTGCCGACGTAGCGCCAGCAGCGTATTGCCGATCAGGCCGGCGCAGGCTTCGAACGTCTGTGAACAGAGGCCGATCAGGTTGGCGATCAAGGTTTCCTCATCGCCGGTGAAGCGCTGCTGGATTGCACTGAGCAACGGGTTGGCCGGCTCGGCGAGCAATTCGATGAAGTCACCGCGCAGTTGTTCAGCCGCCGCCTCTGCTGCGGCCAGTTGCAGGTCATTGCTCAAGGGCGACAGGCAGGCAACGAAATCCGCCGTCAATTCACTGATCGCCCGCGCTTGCGCCGGGGTGAACCCCAGCAGCGCCGCGACCACGCACACCGGGCCACGAAGCATTGCCTTGTACACCCCGTCGGCGTCCGCCGTGATCAGCCGCGCGGCGACCAGTCTGTCGACGGCCTCAAGGTCGAGCGAGGCCAACTCAGGCTCAATGGCAGCGCGCGGGCAGCGCTGGCGTTCACCGTCATTCATGCGCATCAGTTGGCCGAAGACTTTGCCGGCCATGCCTTTTGCAATCGCTTTGGGCACTGGCTCCTGCGCCGGACGCACGCGGCAATCGGCGTGGGCCAACACCGCATACACCGCCCGGGCACTGCTGGCGACCCACAGTTTCAGCTCTGGATGAAACGTCAGTCCACCTTCTGCGCGCAGTTCGGCGTAGTAGGGATAAGGATCGACGTGCGTTGCGGCGCTGATCGGGTTCATGGTTTGCATCCTTGTCGGCGGGGAAAGTGTTGCTACTATCTCCACTGCGCAACGACGATGATTCGTCCGGGAGCGAACTATGCACGCAGAGCATCAAGACATCGGCGTTTCCCAAGTGGCCGCCGCCATCGCCGAGCCGGCGCGAACGAAAATCCTCTGTTCGCTGATGGACGGCCACGCCCGCACCAGCACTGAATTGGCGACGATCGCCGAAGTCAGCGCCTCGACCGCCAGCGTGCACCTGGCGAAACTCAAGGACCTGGCCCTGGTGCGCCTGCACGTGCAGGGCCGTCATCGGTATTACAGCCTCGCCGATCAGCGCGTGGCGCAGGCGCTGGAAGCGTTGATGGTGATTGGCCAGAACGCCGCGCCAACGTTCAAGGCGCACACCCCGGATCGCCTGCAATTTGCGCGCACCTGCTATGACCACATGGCCGGGACGCTGGCGGTGTTGCTGCACGACCGTTTGCTCGAGGGCGGTTGGTTGGTGGCAACCGACGAGCAGGCATATCGCTTGAGTGGCACCGGCGAGGCGTTGTTTCTTGGTTTGGGAATAGACGTGCAGGATTTGACCAGCCTGCGCCGCAAGTTTGCCTGTCCGTGCCTGGACTGGAGCATGCGCCGGCCGCATCTCGGTGGTTCGCTGGGGGCGGCGCTGTTGCAGACCGCGTTGAAGCGCAAGTGGGTGACCCAGGATCTGGACAGTCGGGCGCTGGCGTTGACGGCGCTGGGGCGTAAGGAGATCAGCGCGCGGTTTGGTGTTGAGTTGCCGATTGAAAACCACAAGATCAAAGGATCGCAGCCTTCGGCAGCTCCTACATGGATTGGGTAGGGCTGAGATTTATTGGGTGTACGCGACTCCTGTAGGAGCTGCCGAAGGCTGCGATCTTTTGATTTTCAGCTTCTGACCGACGAGGGGCGCATCTGCCACCTTGTATCACCGCTGCCGACCCTATACTGTATATAAAAACAGTATAGAGCCCGCGCCATGCAAATCATCGACAAGCTCAGCATCCTCGCCGACGCCGCCAAGTACGACGCCTCCTGCGCGAGCAGCGGCGCGCCCAAGCGCAGCTCCGAGGGCAAGAGCGGGCTGGGCTCGACTGATGGCATGGGCATCTGCCATAGCTACACGCCGGACGGGCGCTGCGTGTCGTTGTTGAAGATTCTGCTGACCAACTTCTGCCTTTACGATTGCCAATATTGTGTCAATCGACGCTCCAGCGATGTTCCGCGCGCTCGTTTCACCCCCGAGGAAGTCGTGGCGCTGACCATGGATTTCTACCGGCGTAACTGCGTCAGCGGGCTGTTTCTCAGTTCCGGCATCATTCGCTCGGCGGACTACACCATGGAGCAACTGGTGCGGGTGGCGAAGCTGCTGCGTGAAGAGCATGAGTTTCGCGGGTACATCCATCTCAAGACCATTCCCGAAGCCGATCCGGCATTGATCGAAGAAGCAGGGCGCTACGCCGATCGCCTGAGCGTCAACATCGAGCTGCCGACCGATGCCAGCCTGCAAGTGCTGGCGCCGGAGAAGGACATCACTTCGATCAAGCAGGCGATGAACACCATCTACACCGGCGTGCAGACCGTGTTGAACGAACCGCGCTCGGCGAAATTCGCCCCGGCCGGGCAGAGCACGCAACTGATTGTCGGCGCCGATGACACCGATGACAGCACCATCCTCCACAGCGCCCAGGCCTTGTACGGCAATTTCCGTTTGCGCCGGGTCTACTATTCGGCCTTCAGCCCGATTCCCGACAGCCCGAAAAGCGTGCCACTGGCCGCGCCGCCGCTGATGCGCGAACACCGTTTATATCAGGCCGATTTTCTCCTGCGCAGCTACGGCTACAGTGCTGATGAATTGCTCAAGGGGCCGGGTAATCTTGCGCTGGACATCGACCCGAAACTGGCCTGGGCGTTGCAGAACCGCGAAGTGTTTCCGCTCGATCTGAACCGTGCCGAAGCGTCCCTGATTGCGCGTATTCCCGGTATCGGCTTGCGCACCACCGAACGACTGGTCGAGCTGCGCCGCCAGCGGCGCATCCGTTACGAAGACGTCGCGCGTATGCGCTGCGTGCTGGCCAAGGCCAAGCCGTTCATCATCACCAGCGACTATCACCCGCAGCAGGCCGAGGTCACCAGCCATTTGCTCTATCAGCAATTGCGTGACCGGCCGATGCCGCAGCAGATGGGGTTGTGGGGATGATCAATCTCGATTGCGACGACCTGTTCGACACCTGGCGCCAGCAGGCGCGCTGGCTGCTAAGCCATGAAGTCGATCCGAGTCTGGTGAGCTGGGCCTCGCAAGGTGTGGGTGATCTGTTTGCCAGTGATGAGCCGGTGCCTGAAGGGCAGGGGCCATTTCAGGCACGTATTCCGCGAGCGCTGCTCGACACTCTGGAACAGGCCTCGCGTTATCGCGGTGATCAACGCTGGAGTTTGCTGTATGAAGTGCTGTGGCGCGTCAGCCACGGCGACCGTACCGCGATGATGGCCGGGGACAAACTCGGCAGCGAGTTGCAGCGACGGATCAAACAAGTGCATCGGGAAGCTCATCATCTGCATGCGTTTGTGCGTTTCATCGAGCGGCCTTCATCCAGCGCGGGTCCGCAATATGTGGCTTGGCATGAGCCGGCCCACGACATTCTGCACAGCGCCAGTGAGCATTTCATCGGGCGAATGGGCCGCCATCGCTGGTTGATCGCCACCCCGCGTGACGGGGTCTATTACGATGGCGAGCAACTGATCCATCAACGGCAATGCCCGCTGGAATGGCAGCAGTTGGCGCAGAACGTCGACGATCCTCATGGTGATCTTTGGCTGACCTATTACAGCCACATCTTTAATCCAGCGCGGTTGAACGAGAAGGTTATGCAGGGGCATTTGCCGGCGCGGTTCTGGAAGAATCTGCCGGAGGGGGAGTTGATTCCCGGGTTGATTACGCAGGCGCGGATGGGTAAGCAGCAGAATGGGCAGGCGAGTGGGATTGCTGATCGGCTTGGTAAACGGATAACGCTGAAAAGCCCCTCACCCTAACCCTCTCCCGGAGGGAGAGGGGACTGACAGAGGTGTTTGGACTTGATCCATCGACCTGAAAGTCCGCGTCGAACTCAGATTTTGAATACCACATAGATCGGCCCCCTTTCCCCCTCGCCCCCTTGGGGGAGAGGGCTGGGGTGAGGGGGAAAAGATCTCCAGCACGCCACAAATACTGCGCCAAACGCCATAAAAAAGCCCCCCACCAATCACTCGGTGGAGGGCTTTTCTACATCAACACCCGTCAAATCAAACCTTGACGATCCAGCCCGCTGGCGCTTCGATGTCGCCGGTCTGCACGCCAGTCAGCTCTTTGTAGAGCTTCTGGGTCACAGGACCCACTTCGGTCTCGCTATGGAACACATGCAGATGGTCGTTGTAGCTGATGCCACCGATCGGGGTGATCACCGCAGCAGTACCGCAAGCGCCGGCTTCTTTGAAGTCCGACAGTTTGTCGATCAGCACATCACCTTCCACCACTTCCAGGCCCAGACGGGTCTTGGCCAGTTCGATCAACGACAGGCGGGTGATGCCTGGCAGAACCGACGGCGAGTTCGGGGTGATGAACTTGTTGTCGTGGGTGATCCCGAAGAAGTTGGCCGAACCGACTTCTTCGATCTTGGTGTGGGTCATCGGATCCAGATAGATCGCGTCGGCGAAGTTGGCTTTCTTCGCTTTCGAGCCCGGCATCAGGCTGGCCGCGTAGTTGCCGCCGACCTTGGCTGCGCCGGTGCCTTGTGGGGCGGCGCGGTCGTAGCTGGAGATCTGGAAGTTGTGCGGGGTCAGGCCGCCCTTGAAGTAGGCGCCGACCGGGATGCAGAAGATCGAAAAGATGAACTCGGGCGCAGTGCGCACGCCGATGTTGTCACCGACGCCGATCACGAACGGACGCAGGTACAGCGCGCCGCCGGTGCCGTAGGGCGGAATGAAGCGCTCGTTGGCGCGAACCACGGCTTTGCAGGCTTCGATGAACTGCTCGGTGTCGACCGTCGGCATCAGCAGACGCGCGCAGCTGCGTTGCATGCGCAGGGCGTTCTGGTCCGGGCGGAACAGGTTGATCGAGCCGTCCTTGCAACGATAGGCCTTCATGCCTTCGAAGCACTGCTGGCCATAGTGAAGGGCCGTCGAGCCTTCGCTGATGTGCAGCACGTTATCTTCGGTCAGGGTGCCTTTGTCCCACTCGCCATCGCGAAAGTACGACAGATAGCGTTTGTCGGTCTTGATGTAATCAAAACCCAGCTTGTCCCAATTGATGCTTTCGTTACCCATGACACCCTCTATCACTGAACAACCGCCGAAACGGTTCAAGGCTTCTGACGTTTTTTGGATGGGCACAACAATACTTCATTCTTGAGCGGTTTCGCAGCCCGGACTATCGGATGACAGACAGATAAATCGTGTTGCCCCTGAGAATTCGCGAGCAGGCTCGCTCCCACATTTGAAATGCATTCCCATTGTGGGAGCGAGCCTGCTCGCGAAGGGGCCATCACAGCCACCCATCATCACAGGTGCAACGCATGCCCCAAAGCACGCAACGCCGCTTCCTGCACCGCTTCACCCAGGGTCGGATGCGCGTGAATGGTGCCGCCGATGTCTTCCAGCCGCGCGCCCATTTCCAGGCTTTGCGCAAACGCTGTCGACAATTCGGAAACCCCGACGCCCACAGCCTGCCAGCCAACAATCACATGGTTATCCCGACGAGCGACCACCCGCACGAAGCCGCTTTTTGACTCCAGCGTCATCGCCCGGCCGTTGGCGGCGAACGGGAAACTGGAAACAATGCAGTCCACACCTGCAGCCTTGGCCTCGTCCGGGGTCTTGCCGACCACCACCAGTTCCGGGTCGGTGAAGCACACGGCAGCAATCGCAGTCGGGTTGAATTCACGGGTTTTGCCGCTGATCAACTCGRCAACCATCTCGCCCTGAGCCATGGCGCGGTGGGCCAGCATCGGCTCGCCGCTCAAGTCGCCGATGGCGTAAACGTTGCGCATGCTGGTCTGGCAGCGGCTGTCGATCTTGATCGCCGAGCCGTTCATATCCAGATTCAGCGCTTCGAGGTTCCAGCCCTGGGTATTCGGTTTGCGGCCGACAGCGACCAACACCTGATCGGTTTCCAGGTTCAGGGTTTCGCCTTCCGGATCGCGCACCTGCAACGTGCCATCGAAACCCAGCACGCTGTGTTTCAGATACAGCTTAACGCCCAGTTGCTTCAACGCTTCATGCACCGGTTGCGTCAGCTCCGCATCGTAGGCCGGCAAGATACGATCCTGCGCCTCGACCACACTGACGTCAGCGCCAAGCTTGCGATAAGCAATGCCCAGTTCCAGACCAATGTAACCACCGCCAACCACCACCAGACGCTTAGGCACGGATTTCGGCGCCAGCGCTTCGGTGGAGGAGATGATCGGCCCGCCAATCGGCAGGATCGGCAGATTGACGCTGGTCGAACCGGTGGCCAGCACCAAATGTTCGCAGTGGATGCGCGTGTCGCCGACTTCAACAGTCTTGCCGTCGATGACTTTGGCCCAGCCATTGATGACCTGAACCTTGTTCTTTTTCAGCAAGGCAGCGACGCCAGTGGTCAGGCGATCAACGATGCCGTCCTTCCACTCGACGCTTTTCGTGATGTCGAGGCTCGGTGCGGCAACGCTGATGCCCAGCGCCGAATGCTGGCTGTGATGCCGGGTCTGGTGAAACTGCTCAGCCACATGAATCAGCGCTTTCGACGGGATGCAGCCGATGTTCAGGCAGGTGCCGCCCAGCGATTGGCCTTCGACCAGAATCGTCGGGATGCCCAGTTGCCCGGCGCGAATCGCCGTTACATAGCCGCCGGGGCCACCGCCAATGATCAGCAGCGTAGTGTTCAGAGATTGCATGCGCGCCTTACTCCACAAACAAAGTGGCAGGTTGTTCGATCAAGCCACGAATGGCCTGGATGAAGAGCGCCGCGTCCATGCCGTCGACCACGCGGTGATCGAAGGAGCTGGAGAGGTTCATCATCTTGCGGATCACCACCTGGCCTTTGACGACCATAGGCCGTTCGACGATTTTGTTGACGCCGACGATCGCTACTTCCGGCAGATTCAGCACCGGCGTGCTGACGATGCCGCCCAGTGCACCGAGGCTGGTCAGGGTGATGGTCGAGCCGGACAGTTCATCACGGCTGGCCTTGCCATTACGCGCGGCGTTGGCCAAACGCGAGATTTCTGTAGCACTGTCCCACAGGCTGCGCGCCTCGGCGTGACGCACCACCGGCACCATCAGGCCGACATCGCTTTGCGTGGCGACGCCGACATGCACCGCGCCGAGGCGAGTGATGACCTGGGCTTCGTCGTCGTAACGGGCATTCATCTGCGGGAAGTCGCGCAGGGCCACAACCAGAGCGCGGACGAGGAACGGCAGCAAGGTCAACTTGCCACGGCTGGCGCCGTGTTTTTCATTGAGATGCGCGCGCAGTTCTTCAATCGCGGTGACGTCGATTTCTTCGACGTAGCTGAAATGCGCGGCACGCTGAGTGGCGTCCTGCATGCGTTGGGCGATCTTGCGGCGCATGCCGATGACTTGAATCTGTTCTTCGTCGTTACGCTGTGCGTAAGCAGCGGCAACCGGCGCCGAAGCATTTGACTGACCCTGCGCCAGATAGGCCTCGAGGTCTTCGTGCAACACACGACCGGCCGGGCCGGAACCGCGTACCAGACGCAATTGAATCCCCAGATCCAGTGCATGTTTGCGCACGGCCGGCGAGGCCAGTGGGCGCTCATCCGCTTCGCGGGCAACCATCGGGCCTTGGCAAACTGCAGCTGGACGTGGTGCGGCAGCAGGTTTGCTTTCCACCACGGTTTCAGCTTTCGGTGCAGCAGGTGCTTCTTTGACGGGAGCAGGCGCGGCCGATTCTTTCAGATTGCCGGCCCCTTCCACCTCAATGCTGATCAACACACTGCCAACCGCCATCACTTCACCCGGCTGACCACCGAGCGCAATCACTTTCCCGTGTACCGGCGATGGAATATCGACCATCGCCTTGTCGGTCATCACGTCCGCCAGCACCTGGTCTTCAACCACCAGATCGCCAACCTTGACGTGCCACTGCGACAGTTCTACTTCTGCGATGCCTTCGCCGATGTCCGGCATCTTGATAACGTGCGTGCCCATTCAGACCTCCATAACCCGTTTCAGCGCTGCGCCCACTCGGGACGGCCCTGGGAAATACGCCCACTCTTGCGCGTGCGGGTAGGGGGTGTCCCAACCGGTGACGCGTTCGATCGGCGCTTCCAGGTGATGGAAGCAATGCTCTTGCACCAGCGACACCAGTTCGGCGCCGAAACCGCAAGTGCGGGTGGCTTCGTGAACCACCACGCAACGGCCGGTCTTCTTCACCGACTTGACGATGGTTTCCAGGTCCAGCGGCCACAGGCTGCGCAGGTCGATGACTTCGGCATCAACGCCGGATTCTTCGGCCGCGACTTGCGAAACGTAGACGGTGGTGCCGTAGGTCAGCACGGTCACGTCCTTGCCCGGACGGGTGATCGCCGCGACGTCCAGCGGCACGGTGTAGTAACCGTCCGGCACCTGGGCTTGCGGGTGTTTCGACCACGGCGTTACCGGGCGATCGTGGTGGCCGTCGAACGGGCCGTTGTACAGACGTTTCGGCTCAAGGAAGATCACCGGGTCATCGTTTTCGATGGAGGCGATCAGCAAGCCTTTGGCGTCATACGGGTTGGATGGCATGACCGTGCGCAGACCGCAAACCTGAGTGAACATCGCCTCGATGCTCTGGCTGTGGGTCTGGCCGCCGTAGATGCCGCCGCCGCAAGGCATGCGCAGGGTCATCGGCGCGGTGAACTCGCCGGCCGAGCGATAACGCAGGCGCGCCGCTTCGGAAATGATTTGGTCGGAGGCGGGGTAGACGTAGTCGGCGAACTGAATCTCGGCGACCGGACGCAGACCGTAAGCGCCCATGCCCACGGCCACGCCGACGATGCCGCTTTCGGAGATCGGGGCGTCGAATACGCGCGAGGTGCCGTACTTGGTCTGCAGGCCTTCGGTGCAACGGAACACGCCGCCGAAGTAGCCGACGTCTTGACCGAACACCACCACATTGTCGTCACGCTCAAGCATCACATCCATGGCCGAGCGCAGGGCCTGGATCATGGTCATGGTGGTCGTGGTCATGGCGGTTTCCAACTGAATATTGTTGTTGTGATCGTTCATGTCAGATCCCCAACTGCTGACGCTGGCGCTTCAAGTGCTCCGGCATCTCTTTGTAAACGTCTTCGAACATGGTCGCGGCGCTTGGAATCTGGCCGCCGGCAAGGGTGCCGTACTGTTCGGCCTGTTTCTGCGCGGCAATCACTTCGGCTTCAAGCTCGGCGCTGACGGCGGCGTGCTCTTCGTCTGACCAGTGGCCGACCTTGATCAGGTGCTGTTTGAGACGGGCGATCGGGTCGCCGAGCGGGAAGTGGCTCCAGTCATCGGCCGGGCGGTATTTGGATGGATCGTCGGAAGTCGAGTGCGGGCCCGCGCGGTAGGTGACCCACTCGATCATGGTCGGGCCGAGGTTGCGGCGGGCGCGTTCGGCAGCCCAGGCAGATGCCGCATACACCGCGTAGAAGTCGTTGCCATCCACGCGCAGCGAAGCGATGCCGCAACCGACGCCGCGTCCGGCGAAGGTGGTGGCTTCACCACCGGCGATGGCCTGGAAGGTCGAGATCGCCCACTGGTTATTCACGACGTTGAGGATCACTGGCGCGCGATAAACGTGGGCGAAGGTGAGGGCGGTGTGGAAGTCCGATTCGGCGGTGGCGCCGTCGCCGATCCATGCCGAGGCAATTTTGGTGTCGCCCTTGATCGCTGAAGCCATGCCCCAGCCGACGGCCTGAATGAACTGGGTGGCGAGGTTGCCGGAGATGGTGAAGAAGCCAGCGTCCTTGACCGAGTACATGATCGGCAACTGACGGCCCTTGAGCGGATCGCGCTCGTTGGACAGCAGTTGGCAGATCAGGTCGACCAGCGGCACTTCGCGGGCCATCAGAATGCTTTGCTGGCGATAAGTCGGGAAGCACATGTCGTCGATGTTCAAGGCCAGAGCCTGAGCACTGCCGATGGCTTCTTCGCCAAGGCTCTGCATGTAGAACGACATCTTTTTCTGACGCTGGGCGACCACCATGCGGTTGTCGTAGATCCGCGTCTTGAGCATGGCGCGCATGCCCTTGCGAAGGATCTCGACCGGGACGTTTTCGGCCCAGGGGCCGAGGGCGTTGCCCTGATCGTCGAGCACACGGATCAGGCCACGCGCCAGATCGGCGGTGTCGGCAGGTTCGACATCAATGGAAGGTTTGCGCACCGTACCGGCATCGGTCAGATGCAGGTAGGAAAAATCGGTTTTGCAGCCTGGACGGCCCGAGGGTTCAGGGACGTGCAGACGCAGCGGTTCATACGCTTGGGTCATGGCTTCTACGCTCGATCTTGTGAATTTCTTGTAGTGAGCTGGCAGTCATTCTTCGGTAGAAGAAATCTTGTCCTACAACAATCATAGGCTCGGGCAAGAAGAATATTTATCTCTGTTTCGTTGCGCTGGAGATGATTTGCAGATAGAAATTCTGCATAAACATAAAAAACAGGTGGTTTTGTCTCATGCGCAAACTGGACCGTACCGACATCGGCATTCTCAACAGCCTTCAGGAGAATGCGCGCATCACCAACGCCGACCTCGCACGCTCGGTCAATCTGTCGCCGACGCCTTGTTTCAATCGGGTGAAAGCGATGGAGGAATTAGGGCTGATTCGCGAGCAGGTCACGTTGCTGGATGCCGACCTGCTGGGGCTGCATGTGAACGTGTTCATCCATGTCAGCCTGGAGAAACAGGTGGAGGAGGCGCTTCAGCATTTCGAAGAGGCGATTTCTGATCGCCCCGAGGTGATGGAGTGTTATCTGATGGCTGGCGATCCGGATTATCTGATTCGGGTGTTGGTGCCGACGATTCAGTCACTGGAGCGGTTCATGATGGACTTCCTGACCAAAGTGCCGGGTGTGGCAAATATCCGGTCAAGCTTTGCGCTCAAGCAGGTGCGCTACAAAACCGCGTTGCCGCTGCCGGCAAATGGCTTGACGTTAGGCACCTGACCCGAAGCGAAACGCGGAGCGTCCCCGGCAGCATTCCCACGCAGAGCGTGGGGAACGATCGATGTAGGAGCTGCCGCAGGCTGCGATCTTGTGCTGTTAAAGCTTATTGATCGGGATCTTCAGATAAACCACGCCGTTGTCTTCCGCCGCCGGCAGATTCCCCGCCCGCACATTGACCTGAATCGCCGGCAGCAACAGCGTCGGCATGCCCAGCCCGGCATCACGCTGGGTGCGCATCTCGACAAATGCCGCCTCATCAATCCCGTCATGCACATGAATGTTGCTTTTGCGCTGCTCACCGACCGTGGTCTGGCACTGCGCGGCGCGGCCCTCGGGCGGGTAATCGTGACAGACGTAGAGTTTCACGCTGGCCGGGAAGGCCAGCAGTTTGTGAATCGAGTTGAACAACTGATGGGCGTTGCCGCCGGGAAAGTCGCAGCGCGCGGTGCCGACGTCGGGCATGAACAGCGTGTCGCCCACCAGAATCTGTTCGCCGTCGATCAAGTAGGCCATGTCCGCCGGGGTATGCCCAGGCACATGCAGGGCAGTGGCTTTGAGATTGCCGATCCTGAATGACTCGTTCGGCGCAAACAGGTGATCGAACTGCGAGCCATCGACGCAGAACTCCGGCTCCAGATTGAACAGCGCCTTGAACACGTTTTGCACTTTGCTGATCGATTCACCAATGGCGATTTTCCCGCCCAGCTCCCGGCGCAGATAAGGCGCGGCGGACAGGTGATCGGCGTGGGCATGGGTTTCCAGCAGCCACTGCACTTGCAGATTGTGCGCGCGGACGAAGGCGATGATTTTATCGGCCTGGGCGGTGCATGTGCGCCCGGCGGCGCCGTCGTAATCGAGCACCGGGTCGACGATCGCACATTGCCCGCCGTCGGTTTCATAGACCACGTAGCTGTAGGTCGAAGAGGCGGGGTCGAGGAAAGCTTCAATCTGCGCGGGCATGGACACCAACCTGAACAAGGAAAATGGGTTGCAACACTTTATCTAAAAACATAATGTTCGCAGCTTAAGTGACCTTGAAGGCATCGTGCAAATGCAATCCAGTCTGACCGAATGTGAAGTCGCCCAACTGCGCGCCTCGGCCTCCAAGGCCTGCGCCTTGCTCAAGGCCATGGCCAATGAGGATCGCCTGTTGATCCTCTGTCAACTGACCCAGGGCGAGCGCAACGTTGGCGAACTGGAAAAGATGACCGGCGTACGCCAGCCAACGCTGTCCCAGCAACTGGGCATCCTGCGGGATGAAGGCCTGGTCGCGACTCGGCGTGAAGGCAAGTACATTTTCTACGGCCTCGCCAGTCCGGAAGTCATTCAGGTCATGAAGACCCTCTCCGGGTTGTATTGCGGGGCCGTGCTGAAAAGCCTGGGCCACCAATAAATGCCAGCCATGACACTGGTTCAATGTGGGAGCGAGCCTGCTCGCGAAAGCGTTAGGTCAGGCAATACTTGCATCGACTGACACGCCGCCTTCGCGAGCAGGCTCGCTCCCACATTGGGATTTGTGTTGGCTAGAAAACTCCTTGCGTGCAGCAAAAGGAACAAGCAATGAACGATCAACACTGGGGCCCATCCATCAGTGCAGACATCGTGGTCATCGGCGGCGGTACGGCCGGTATCGGTTTTGTCGCCAGCCTGCTCAAGCGTGACCCTGCGCTGAAAATTACCGTGATCGAACCGAGCGCCCAGCATTACTACCAACCGGCGTGGACGCTGGTCGGCGGTGGCGCCTACGACGTCAAAGACACCGTCCGGCCGATGAACAAGGTCATGCCCCGGCAAGCGAACTGGCTGCAAGCGGCGGTCACCGCAATCGACCCGGACCAACGCCAACTCACCCTCAACGATCAACGCACGGTCCGCTATCAGAACCTGATCGTCTGCCCCGGCCTGCGCCTGGCCTGGGAGAAGATCGAAGGCTTGCAAGAGAGCCTCGGCCAGCACGGCGTCACCTCCAATTACAGCTATCAGCACGCGCAGTACACCTGGGATCAGGTGCAGAAACTGCGCGGCGGCAAAGCGCTGTTCACCCAGCCGGCGATGCCGATCAAATGCGCCGGAGCGCCGCAAAAAGCGCTGTACCTGTCCTGCGATCACTGGCGCAAAACCGCCGTGTTGAACAACATCCATGTCGAATTCAATCTTGCGGGTGCGGCGCTGTTCGGCGTGGCGACGTTTGTGCCGCCGTTGATGAAGTACATCGAGAAATACAACGCGCAATTGGCCTTTAACTCGAATCTGGTCAAGGTCGATGGTCCGGCGAAAACCGCCTGGTTCGAGATCAAGGACGCCGACGGCAACGTCAGCCGCGTAGCGAAATCCTTCGATCTGTTGCACGTGGTACCGCCGCAGGTGTCGCCGGATTTCATCGCGCAAAGTCCTTTGGCCGACGCGGCCGGCTGGTGTGAAGTCAATCCGCACAGCCTGCAGCACCCGCGTTATCCCGAGGTGTTTGCACTCGGTGACATCTGCGGCACTAGCAATGCGAAAACCGCCGCAGCAGTGCGTAAACAAGTGGTGGTGGTCGCGGAAAACCTGCTCGCCCAGCGCAAGCATCAACCGCTGCCGCTGAGGTACGACGGTTACGGTTCCTGCCCGCTGACGGTGGAGAAGGGCAAGGTGATTCTTGCCGAGTTCGGTTATGCCGGTAAGTTGCTGCCGACCTTCCCGATGGACCCGACCGTGGCGCGGCGCTCGGCGTGGTTGCTCAAGGCGACGCTGCTGCCGTGGTTCTACTGGAACGGCATGCTCAAGGGGCGCGAGTGGCTGACCGGCCTGTCCAAAGTCGACTGAGAGAACATCCTATGTTGCTGGCGAGCCTGTTTGGTGTGGTGATGGGGTTGGTGCTCGGTTTGACCGGGGCTGGCGGTGGGATTCTCGCTGTTCCGGCGCTGGTCCTCGGCCTCGGTTGGACGATGACCCAGGCAGCGCCGGTGGCGTTGTTTGCGGTGGGCAGTGCGGCGGCGGTCGGGGCTATCGACGGTTTGCGTCATGGCCTGGTGCGCTATCGTGCGGCGTTGTTGATTGCCGCGCTCGGCGCAGTGTTTTCGCCGTTGGGGATCTACTTCGCGCACCAGTTGCCGGAGAAAATCCTGATGATCCTGTTCAGTCTGCTGATGGTCATGGTCGCCTGGCGCATGCTGCGCCGCGAGCATCAGCAGGAAGGGCCGAGTGATCATGGTCACGCCAGTTGGGGCCAGAAGAATTGCATGCTCAATGCCGAAACCGGGCGCTTCGACTGGACCGCCAAATGCACCGCAACATTGGCGGCGTTGGGCGCGATTACCGGGGTGGTGTCCGGTTTGCTTGGGGTCGGTGGCGGCTTCTTGATCGTGCCGGCGTTCAAGCAACTGACTGACGTGCAGATGCGCGGGATTGTCGCGACGTCGTTGATGGTGATCAGTCTGATCTCGGCGATCGGGGTGATCGGCTCGTTTCACGCCGGTGTACGGATTGACGGGCAGGGTGCGGCATTTATCGTTGCCAGCATCATCGGCATGATCATCGGCCGTAAGCTCTGTGCGCGGGTGCCGGCGCGGGCGTTGCAGGTGGGATTTGCCAGTGTCTGTCTGGTGGTGGCGGGGTATATGTTGTTGCGGGCTTAAAGCAAAAAATCGCAGCCCGTGAGGGCTGCGATCCATTAACCGCTTACAACACCAGATGCGGCAACCACAGCGAAATCGCCGGCACGTAGGTCACCAGAAGCAACACCAGGAACAGCACCGCATAAAACGGCAGCAGCGCTTTCACAGTGCTCTCGATACTGACCTTGCCCACCGCCGAACCGACAAACAACACCGCGCCCACCGGCGGTGTTATCAGCCCGATCCCGAGGTTGACCAGCATGATCATGCCGAACTGCACCGGATCCACACCGATACCGAGAATCACCGGCATCAGGATCGGCGTCAGGATCAGGATCAGCGGCGCCATGTCCATCACCGTGCCGAGCAACAGCAGCATGACGTTGATGCACATCAGGATCACGTAGCGGTTGTCCGACAGGGTCAGGAACAGCGTGGTGATCTTCGCCGGGATCTGCATCAGGGTCATGATGTAGCCGAAGCTCGCAGCGAAACCGATCAGGATCATCACGATCGAAATCGTCCGCACGGTGCGGTGCATCAGTTTCGGCAGTTCACTCCATTTGTAGTCGCGGTAAATGAACATGGTGACGAAGAATGACCACAGCACGGCAATCGCCGCCGATTCGGTCGCGGTGAAGATCCCCGAGAGGATGCCGCCGAGGATGATCACCATCGCCATCATGCCCCAGAGGGCCTCGCCGACGATTTTCAACGCCTGGCGCATCGGGATGACTTCACCTTTGGGGTAGTTGCGCTTTTTCGCGAAGATCAGGCACAGCACCATCAGGCAGGCGCTCATCATCAAGCCCGGCACGATGCCGGCCATGAACAGCGAGGCAATCGAAACAGTACCGCCGGCGGCCAGGGAGTAGAGCACCGAGTTATGGCTTGGCGGAGTCAGCAGGGCTTGCACCGAGCCGCTGACGGTCACGGCAGTGGAGAAATCCCGTGGATAGCCCTTGCGTTCCATTTCCGGAATCAGCACCGAACCCACCGACGCGGTGTCGGCCACTGACGACCCGGAGATCGCGCCGAAAAAGGTCGAGGCGACAATGTTGACCAGTGACAGGCCACCGCGGACAAAACCCACCAGTACCCCGGCACACGCCACCAACCGGCGAGACATGCCGCCCTCGGCCATGATCGCACCGGCCAGCACGAAGAAAGGAATGGCCAGTAGCGAGAATTTGTTCACTCCTGACGCGACCTGGATCATCACCGCCTGGAACGGGATGTCGATCCACCATGCACCGATCAGCGCGGCGGCGCCCAGCGCGTAGGCGACGGGCATGCCGATCAGGATCAATACGATAAAACTGCCCAGCAGTATCAAAGCGTCCATTAAGCGGCACCTTCACTTTCTTCCACCAGGTCGAACTGCACGACCCGCCGTTTGCTCTGATCACCGAGCAAGAGTTTTTCCAGCACGAAAACCAGCGTCAGCAAGCCGCCCACGGGAATGGGCAAGTAGGTCACGCCAACCCGCAGATCGGGCAGGGCTGCCATGAACTGGTTCCAGGTGGACATGCACAGCTTGGCGCCCCAGATCGTCATGAAAATGCAGATCGACGCCATGAGCAGTTGGGAAAAAATCGACGCCGCGTTTCTCAACTGCGGCGGCATGCGGTCGGTGAGCATGGCCACGGCCATGTGCGCACCGGCGCGGTAACTGGCGGCAGCGCCGATGAAGGTAAACACCATCATCAACAGAATCGCCGTAGGCTCGGGCCAGCTCGAGCCGGTGCCCAGCACGTAGCGGGCGAACACGCCCCAGGGAATCATCAGGGAGATCGCCAGAACGGAAAGGCCGGCGACCCAGATGCACGTCATGTAGATCTTGTCGTTGATACGCAGCAGTAGATTCTTCATCGGGTTCCACCGTAACCCGGCGCGCCGCAGTCATCGGGCGCACCGGGCCTTGTTCATGAGGACGGAGCGGGAGACGTTACTGAACGGCTTCGATTTTCTTGATCAGGTCGGCGTACTTCGCGCCGTACTTTTCCCGCACCGGTGCGGTGGCGTCGTAGAAGGGTTTCTTGTCGACCTCGATGAACTCGACGCCGGCGGCCTTGAGTTTTTCTTCACTGGCAGCGGACTTCTTGTCCCACAGCACGCGCTCTTCGGCCTGGGCAGCCTTGGCGGCGGTCTTGACCAGCGTCTGCTGATCCGGGGTCAGTTTTTCCCAAGTGATTTTCGACATCACGATCGGCTCTGGCAGGATCAGGTGTCCGGTGAGGCTGTAGTACTTCGCGTTCTGGAAGTGGTTATGTTCGAGCAGGGTTGGCGGGTTGTTTTCCGCGCCGTCGATGACGCCGGTCTGCAAGGCGCTGAAGATCTCGCCAGTGTCCATGGCGATGCCGTTACCGCCCATGGCGTTCATCATGTCGATGAACATCGGGTTGCCTTGCACGCGGATTTTCATGCCCTTGAGGTCTTCGAGCTTGCGCACCGGTTTCTTGGTGTAGATGTTGCGCGTGCCGCCGTCCATCCAGGCCAGGGCCACCAAGCCGAATTCGGAGTTGGTGATTTTGTCGAGGATTTCGTCGCCCACCGGGCCGTCGATGACGTTACGCATGTGTTGATGGTCGCGGAAGATGAACGGCATGTTGAACACGTTCACGTCCGGTACCACCGGGCCGACGATACCCAGGCTGACGCGAGACAGCTGTACTGCGCCGACCTGCATCTGCTCGATGACTTCCTTTTCGGAACCCAGCACACCGCCCGGGAAGTACTGAAAGGTCAGTTCGCCGTTGGTTTCCTTGGTCAGGGTCTTGCCCATGTTTTCTTCGGCCACCACGGTTGGATAACCGGCGGGATGAATGTCAGCGAATTTGAGTTGCAGGGCCTGAGCGGCGCCAGTGAAGGTAAACATCAGCGGGAGTGCAGCGGCCAGCAAGGTGCGTTTGAAGTTCATGGGGGTGAGTCTCCAGTCTTGTTATTGTTGTGTTCAAGGCGCAGCGGTGCAGCAGAGGGGTTTAAAGCAAATCGTTGAACAAGGGTTCCGCAAGGCCTTTGACGTTGGGGTTCAGGGCGAATACGCCACCGGCCAGAGAGTGCGGATCGTGGTCGTCGCCGGGACGAATCGAGGTGACGAACAAAGTGTCCATGCGGCTGCCGCCGAAGGCACACATGGTCGGTTTTTTCACCGGCACGGCCAACGAGAAGTCGAGTCGACCGTCCGGGGCGAAGCGGTGAATCAGGGCGGCGTCGTTGGCGCAGATCCAGTAAAAACCTTCAGCATCCACGGCAGCGCCATCGGGCCGCCCGGGAAAGTGGTTCATGTCGACGAACACACGACGGTTCGATGGCGTGCCGGTATCGGTGTCGTAATCGAACGCCCAGATCAGTTGCACGTCGGGGTGCGAATCGGACAGGTACATCGTCGTGCCGTCAGGGCTGAAACCGAGGCCGTTGGGCACGATGAAACCGTCGAGCTGCGCTGCGATCACGCCAGACTGCCCGGCGCTGTAACGATAGAGCCGGCCTTCAGGCGCACTCAGGCTCATGTCCAGCACCATGCTGCCGGCCCAGAAACGGCCCTGTCGGTCGCAGCGACCATCGTTGAGGCGCATGTCTTCGCGGCGGTGCTCGACGCTGGCCAGCCGTTCGCTGTCGAGGCTGCCGTCGCTGTGCGGGTGCAGATGAAAAAAGCCGCTCTCCATACCGGCAACCCAGCCGCCATTGCTGTGACGGGCGATGCAGGCGAGCATTTCCGGGGTTTTCCAGGCATGCACGTGGCCGGTATCGGCGCTCCAGCGCTGCAGCCCGCCGTTGGCAATATCCACCCAATACAGCGCGTTTTCCTGCGGCACCCAGACCGGGCTTTCGCCCACGGCGTTGCGGGCATCGACGATCAATTCGGCTTGCATACTCATTCCTTCGCGTCGTTGTCAGGGTGATCAGTCGCCGAACGGACCTGCGGCAACAAACGCGCCGCCCTGATAGATCCGTGCCGGGTCATCGGCAGCCGGCATGGGCTGCGCCTCGACTTTTTCGCGGAACACTTCGGAGCTGTCCCTTGCTTCAAAACCGAGGTGACTGGCGAATTTGTTGTCCCACCAGACGTCCTTGTTGGCGGACATGCCGTAGACCACGGTGTGGCCAACGTTCGGCGTGTACAGCGCGCGTTCGAGCAATTGCGTGAGGTCGTCGAAACTCAGCCAGGTGTGCATCATTCGGCGGTTCTGCGGCTCGGGGAACGAGGAGCCGATGCGGATGCTGACGGTCTCGATGCCGTAGCGATCGAAGTAGAAACTGGCCATGTCTTCGCCGTAGGACTTGGACAGTCCGTAGTAGCCATCGGGACGGCGCGCGGAGCTGGCGTCGAGCGGCTCGTCCTGTTTGTAGAAGCCGATGACGTGGTTGGAGCTGGCGAAGATCACCCGCTTCACGCCATGCCGGCGCGCTGCTTCGTAGATGTGAAACACGCCGCAGATGTTGGCGCCGAGGATTTCTTCGAAGGGCCGCTCGACGGAGACGCCGCCGAAATGCAGGATCGCATCGACGCCTTCGACCAGTTGATGCACGGCGTGTTTGTCGGCCAGATCGCAAGGGACGATTTCTTCGCGATCATCGACGGCCGGGGCAATGGCGGCAATGTCCGACAGGCGCAGGACATTGGCATAAGGGCGCATACGTTCGCGCAGAACTTTGCCCAGGCCCCCGGCAGCGCCGGTCAGCAGCAAACGGTTGAACGGGGCGTGGGGAGTAGAGGTAGACGTCATGGCAAGCCCTTACACGTTGTTATTAGGTTTGTTGTAGGTTGTCGTATGACTGCGCTGAAGTATCGGTAGGGTTTCCGGAACTTGTCAACGCGACTTTTGGTGTAAATGACGGAAGGCCCGGTTCCTTTCCCTTCAGCACAATTCCCTCCTTGCAATGCAATCCCCTGTAGGAGTGAGCCTGCTCGCGAYAGCGGTGTGTCGGTTGAGGAAGAGGCGGCTGACACCGTGTAGGCCAGTTCCGACTCGCGCCCCCATTCCTTGCCGTCATTGGTGCTGGCGGTGTGCACGTTGTCGCCGCTGATGTAGCGGTTCATCAGGGTCAGGCCGGGGATGCCGAGGGCGACGAAGTTGTAGTCGTGGCGCAACTGCCAGGAACGTTCCTTGGCGTTGTCATAACTGGCGTTGTAACTATCGTTGGCGAGGGTGCCGCCGCTGGTGCCGTTGACCCGCATCCACGCGTCGTCGCCGCTGAGTTTTTGCAGGCCGACGTAGAAGGTGTTGCCACCGTATTTGGCCGAAAGCAGGGCGAACGCGGTTTTGTTGTCGAGGTCGCCGGCCTGGGCGCTGCCGTCCTCCTTGCCGGTGAAGAAACCGAGGTTGGCGCCCAGGGTCCAGTCGCCCAACGGCTGGCTGTGGCTGAGGTTGAAATACTGCTGCTGGTAGATGTCGCTGAGTTCGGCGTACCACACGCCGACCAGGGTGCGCTTGTCGTTGAAGGTATATTCGCCGCCGCCGAAGTTGAAGCGGTCGGAAGTGAACGCGCCACGGCCGTTCATTGACATGTCTTCCATGCTCGCATCGTTGCGCGGGCTGTTGCCACGGAACTGGCCACCGTAAACGGTCAGGCCGTTGATCTCGGTGGACGTGATCTGCCCGCCGCGAAAGGTTTGCGGCAGCGAGCGGCCATCGTCAGAGCGCAGGATCGGCAGCACCGGCATCCATTCGCCGACCTTCAATTCAGTCTTCGAGACTTTGGCCTTCAACGCCACGCCGAGCCGTCCGAAATTGTCGGCCGGACGCCCGTCATCGTGGATCGGCAACAGTTGCGTACCGCCCGTACCTTTGCCGCCATCGAGCTTCTGCGAATACATCCCCAGCACATCGAGGCCGAAGCCGACGGTGCCCTGAGTGAAGCCGGATTTGGCGTCGAGGATGAAGTTCTGCGTCCATTCCTCAGCCTTGCCTTGTGGGTAGGCAGGGTTGACGAAGTTGCGGTTGAAGTAGGCGTTGCGCAGATTCAGCGTGGCTTTGCTGTCTTCAAGAAAGCCTTCGGCATTGGCGCTCATCGGCAAGGCCAAGGCCAGGCTGCTGCAACCGATCAGGCCAAGGGTGGTGTGCGGGCGCAGCGTGGCAAAGCGGGAAGGGCGGACGAAATTACGGGCGAGTGTGCTCACTGTGACGCTCCCTGTTGCGTTTGTTGTTTTTATTATTTGTCATACGTCGTCGTACAACATGGTTGCGGATATTTCCTAGGTTTTACGGGAATGTCAACAGCAAGTTATACGATGACTCCCGGCCCTCACACAGAACCCTTGTGGGAGCGAGCCTGCTCGCGAATGCGGACTTTCATCCGCCGATGTTGTCGACTGACACACCGCTTTCGCGAGCAAGCTCGCTCCCACAGGGGGAAAAGTGTTTTAGCAATGAATTTGCGGCAAACTTCACCCACCTTCCGCACAAGGCCTTTCCATGGATCACTACGCCCCGCGCAACTGGCAGCCCCACGAAAAGCCCAGTCTGCCCGGTTCCCCCTCGACGCCGTTGCACTCCAACCCCAAGCGCCTGGCCTATGCGCTGGTCGGCGTACTGGTGGCGGTGACCGGTGGCTTGGGCAACTCGCTGGTGGTGGCTAACCTGCCTTATCTGCAAGGCGCACTCGGCGCGACCACCGCCGAAATGGCCTGGCTGCCGGCGGCGTATGTGATGACCAACGTGTCGATGAACCTGTTGCTGGTGAAGTTTCGTCAGCAGTTCGGTTTGCGTGCATTCACCGAAGTGTTTCTGGTGCTGTATGCGCTGGTGACTTTCGGCCATCTGTTTGTCAACGATCTGAATTCGGCGGTGGCGGTGCGCGCGGCCCACGGCATGGTGGGCGCGGCGCTGAGTTCGCTGGGCCTGTATTACATGGTCCAGGCGTTCCCGGCGAAGTGGCGGTTGAAGGCACTGGTGCTCGGTCTCGGCACCTCGCAACTGGCCTTGCCATTGGCGCGTTTATTTTCCGAAGACTTGCTGCAGATCGCCGAATGGCGCGGCTTGTATTTGTTCGAACTGGGCATGGCACTGCTGTCGCTGGGCTGCGTATTGATGCTCAAGTTGCCGCCGGGCGACCGCTTCAAAACCTTCGAAAAACTCGACTTTCTCACCTTCGCCATTCTCGCCACTGGTGTGGCGCTACTGTGTGCGGTGTTGTCGCTGGGGCGGATTGACTGGTGGCTGGAGGCCAACTGGATCGGCTACGCGCTGGCTGCCTCGATTGCTTTGATCCTCGCCGGTCTGGCCATCGAACATAACCGTAGCAACCCGCTGCTGATGACCCGCTGGCTTGGCAGCGGGACGATGATCCGCCTGGCGCTGGCGGTGACCCTGATTCGCATGGTCACCTCGGAGCAGTCCACCGGTGCGGTCGGTTTCATGCAGAACCTGAACATGGGCTACGAGCAGTTGCACAGCCTCTACGTGGTGATGCTGATCGGCAGTGTCGCGGGGCTGTTGACCAGCGCGTTGACCATCGACCCCAAACACCTGCTGATGCCGCTGATTATCTCGCTGGCACTGATGGCCACCGGGTCGGTGATGGACAGTTTTTCCAACAACCTGACCCGTCCGGAAAACCTCTACTTCAGCCAGTTTCTGCTGGCGTTCGGCAGTACGTTTTTCCTCGGCCCGACCATGGTTTTCGGTACGCGCAACGTGCTGACCAATCCGCGCAATCTGGTGAGTTTTTCCGTGTTGTTCGGGATCTGCAACAACCTCGGCGGCCTGCTCGGTGCGGCGCTGCTGGGCACTTTTCAGATCGTCCGGGAAAAATTTCATTCCAGTCACATCGTTGAACACCTGACGCTGTCTGACCCCTTGGTGGCCGCGCGCGTGCAGAGCGGCGGTTCGGCGTATGGCTCGTTGCTGGCCGACCCGAGTCTGCGCAACCTGGCGGGGATTCGCAGCCTGGCCAACGCCGCCACCCGTGAGGCCAATGTGCTGGCCTACAACGATGTGTTCATGTTGATCGCCGTGATTGCGGTGCTGACCATGATCTGGCTGTCCATTCGTGCGCTGTGGCTGATGAGCACCACCAAAGCCGTCGCCCCAGCGCCATCCACACCTTCGAGCGGTGCCACTTCTTCATGACCGAACCGACCACCACAACCACCAACGCCATTGCCGCCACGCCTGAGGGTGTGGCGCCGCCGTCATCGCCGAACACCGAGCCGCGCTCGCTGCGGGTGCGGATCATTTCTTCGCTGGGCTTTGCCGCGGTTGCCATCGTCGGCGTGTTGATCGTTTTGTATGCCTGGCAATTGCCGCCGTTCAGCAGTGCGGTCGAAACCACCGAAAACGCCCTGATTCGTGGGCAGGTGACGATCATCGGCCCGCAACTCGCCGGTTATGTTTACGWGGTGCCGGTGCAGGATTTCCAGTACGTGAAGGCCGGGGATTTGCTGGTGCGTCTGGACGACCGCATCTATCAGCAGCGACTCGACCAGTCACTGGCGCAACTGGCGGTGCAGAAAGCCGCGTTGGCCAATGTGGTGCAGCAACGCAACAGCGCCGAGGCGACGATCAAATTGCGTCAGGCGGCGCAGGCCGACAGCGAAGCGCAGTTGCGCAAGAGTGAAGCGGATCTGCGGCGGAATCAGGAATTGGTACGCGACGGTTCGGTGTCCAAGCGCGAGATGGACGTCGCGCTGGCGGCGAATGCGCAAAGCATTGCGGCGGTCGCGCAAGCCAAGGCCAATCTGGAAATCGCCCGTCAGGATCTGCAAACAGTGATCGTCAATCGTGGCTCGCTGGAGGCGGCCGTGGCCAGCGCCGAAGCGGCGGTGCAATTGGCGCGGATCGATCTGTCGAATACGCGCATCGTCGCCCCGCGTGATGGCCAGCTCGGGCAGATCGGCGTGCGCCTCGGTGCTTACGTCAACTCCGGAGCGCAGTTGATGGCGTTGGTGCCAAACCAGAAATGGGTGATCGCCAACATGAAAGAAACCCAGATGGATAACGTGCGCGTCGGGCAACCGGTGCGCTTCACCGTCGATGCGCTGAATCACCGCCGATTCACCGGGCATGTGCAGCATATTTCGCCGGGGACGGGCTCGGAATTTGCCCTGTTGCAGGCGGACAACGCCACCGGCAACTTCGTCAAAATTGCTCAGCGGGTGCCGGTGCGGATCACCATCGATCCGGATCAGCAGGAAGAGGAGCGGTTGCGGCCGGGGATGTCGGTGGTGGTCAGCATCGACACCGCAGCGGGCGACACCCAGCCCCACTGACACAATGCATAACCCTGTGGGAGCGAGCTTGCTCGCGAAAGCGATGTATCAGTCACATTTTTTTATCTGACACACCGCTTTCGCGAGCAAGCTCGCTCCCACAGTTGAACGGTGTTTATCCTGTGATCATCGGGGGTAGGGTGCCGAGCAGCGAGACCGCCGCAACCGCGCCAATGCCGAGCAACCACTCCAGCAGCACACTGCGCTTGAGCGTGCCCATCCGCTGCTCGCAATCATCAATCCGCAAACGATTGAACAGCGCCAAGCCAAGCATGCCCAGCACGATCAGCGCCTTGATCAACAGAATCAACGCAAACCCGCTGAACAACGGCGTCGGCCACCACTGGCCGGTCAGCACGCGCACATTGATCAATCCCGTCAGCAGCAGCCCCGCGACCAGCGCATAACCGACACCGCTGAAACGCCGCAACACTTCACGCATCGGTTCCGTCGGCTGACGCAGAATCATCACCAGCAACAACAAACCACCCAGCCACGCCGCCACGCAGGTCAGATGCACGATCTGGTTGAGAATCAGCAATTGCCCACTCAACCCGTCGAGCATGGCGCCGTGTCCGACCGGAGCGAGAGTCGCCAGCAGCAAGGCGCTCAAGCCCAGTCGCAACGGCATGCTTGAATGCCAAGGCGTGAACAACAGCGCCAACAGCGCGGCATTGATCAGCAAATGCCAGCGCCATACCTGACCAAAAAACGTATTGCCCAGCACCAGCGCAACCGTGTCCGGGTCAAACGCCGCCGCTGCCGAACCGGCCATGCTCGCGGTGATCAACAGCGCCCAGGCAATCCCGCTGAGCAGTGCCACAGTCGCCAGCCAACGCGCCAGTCGCGCCAGGTGCCGATCCACTTGCGGCGCTTCATCCTTGAGCAGCAACGGCCTGAACAACCAAGCCCCAAACAGCATCAACACCACGATGAAATGCACAAAGCGGCACAGCACCAGCGCTTCACCCATGAATTACTGACTCACCTTGAACTGGTAGGCGCCTTCGCTTTTGTGCGTGTCGACCGACACTGCGTGCCATTCGACTTTGTACTCGCCGGCGCTCAAAGGAGCTGCAGGGGTAACGATCAGGGTTTTCTTGTCGCCCTCGGTGTTCAGCGGTTTGACCGCGACCGGTGCGCCATCGCGAGTCAAGGTGACTTTGGTGAAACTGGCCTCGACACCTTCGGAAAAGGTCAAGCGCAAATCGGCGGGAGCAGCGACGGTGCTGTCGGCCGCCGGGGTCTGGCTTTTCAAGTGGGCGTGGGCAAATACGGCAGATGCCGCGAACAGCGAAGCGAGCAGGGCAGTGGTGGTCAGGACGTTCTTGAACAGCATCGCGGATACCTCTGAGGCAGGATCGAAGAAGCGTCAGTTTAGCCATCCGCTCACACCAGTACGAAGTTTTGTTTGCAGCGGTCGCCCGCAGACCAGAGCGGATGCTAGTCTTGGGCAACGCTGTTGTCAGGGAGCCCTTATGGGCAATCACAAGATCGAGATTCGTCGCAACAACGTCGAGAAAATTCTCCTCGCGGCGGAAAAAGTCTTCGCCGAAAAAGGCTTCGGCGGCACGGCCATGGCCGACATCGCGGCTGAGGTGCAGCTGCCGCGTTCCAATCTGCATTATTACTTCAGCACCAAGAGCGAGCTGTACAGCGCGGTGCTGTTCGATCTGCTGGAAGTATGGAAACAGGATGCGCTGTGCTTTGAGATGTTCGACGATCCGCGCGTGGTGCTGAGCAGCTACATCCGCGCCAAGATGAACCACTCGCGCAGCCGACCGTACGGCTCGAAAGTCTGGGCCAACGAAATCATCCACGGCGCGCCAACGTTGGGCGAGGCGCTGGATGTCAGCCTGTATGACTGGGCGAAGATGAAGGAAGCGAAGATTCGTCAGTGGGTCGAGGACAAGCGGATTCTGCCGGTGGAGCCGTCGAGTTTGCTGTACATGATCTGGGCGTCGACGCAGCACTATGCTGACTTTGATCATCAGGTGAATATTCTGAATGAGCATCAGCCGTTGTCGGACATGCAGTTTGAACGGGCGGTGCAGACGGTGACGAGTGTGATATTGCGTGGGATCGGGTTGGAACCCTAAAAGCAAAAGCCAACCCTCACCCCAGCCCTCTCCCGGAGGGAGAGGGGGCTGACCGAGGTGTCTCTCGAAGTACATCGACCTGAAAAACCGCGTCGATTGTGGATTCAAAGCCGTCCGAGCCTGTGGCTGTTTCGACTATGGATTCAAAGCAAATCGTTCAGGTCGGTGGATTTCTGAAGCATCCCCCAATCAGTCCCCTCTCCCTTTGGGAGAGGGTTAGGGTGAGGGGGCTGTTGGATCAGTCGGCGATCTAGACCGCAACGTGATACGGATTGCGCGGATCATGATTCCAGTCCAGAAACGGCTTCCCAGTCTCCATCGGCACCATCTCGATACAGTCCGCCACCGGACACGTGATCTGACACAGATTGCAGCCCACACACTCCTCATCAATCACTTCATATTTATGCGTACCGTCCGCCTGCTTCAGACTGCTGATCGCCTGGTGTGAAGTGTCCTCGCAAGCAATGTGGCAACGCCCGCACCCAATGCACGCATCCTGATCAATCTTCGCGATCACCTGATAGTTGATGTCGAGGTACTTCCAGTCCGTGGTGTTGCCCACCGCGCGCCCGGAAAACTCGGCGATGCTGGCGTAACCCTGACTGTCCATCCACCGCGACAACCCATCCTTCATCTCCTCGACAATGCGGAACCCATGCAGCATCGCCGCCGTGCACACCTGCACCGCGCCGCTGCCCAGCGCCATGAATTCTGCCGCATCGCGCCAACTGCCGATGCCGCCAATCCCGCAGATCGGCAAGCCCTGGGTCTGCGGGTCGCGGGCGATTTCGGCGACCATGTTCAGCGCAATCGGCTTCACCGCCGAGCCGCAATAACCGCCGTGGGTGCTTTTGCTGCCGACGGTGGGCAGGGCGACCATGTGTTCCAGGTCGACGCTGGTGATCGAGTTGATCGTATTGATCAGCGACACTGCATCGGCACCGCCGCGATGGGCGGCGCGGGCGGCGACGCGGATGTCGGTGATGTTCGGCGTCAGTTTGACGATCACCGGCAGCGAGCAATAGGTTTTGCACCAGCGCGTGACTTGCTCGACATATTCCGGCACCTGACCGACCGCCGCACCCATACCGCGTTCAGGCATGCCGTGCGGGCAGCCGAAATTCAGCTCGATACCGTCAGCGCCGGTGGCTTCCACCAGCGGCAGGATGTGTTTCCACGACTCTTCGACGCACGGCACCATCAGCGAAACGATCAGCGCGCGGTCCGGCCAGTCCTTCTTCACCTGAGTGATTTCGCGCAGGTTGATTTCCAGCGAACGGTCGGTGATCAGCTCGATATTGTTGATGCCCAGCACTTCACGGTTATTGCCGTAGTGCGCCGAGTAACGCGACGACACGTTGACCGCCGCCGGATCCTCTCCGAGGGTTTTCCAGACCACGCCACCCCAGCCCGCTTCGAAGGCGCGGACCACGTTGTAAGCTTTGTCGGTCGGTGGCGCAGAGGCCAGCCAGAACGGATTCGGCGCTTTGATGCCAGCGAAGACAATCGACAGATCGGCCATTTACGCAGCCTCCACGTTAAGCATCAGTTGAGCATTGATCGCCTCGGCGGCGCGTTTGCCGTGCTGCACGGCTTGCACGGTGAGGTCCTGATCGAGGCTGGTGCAGTCGCCGCCGGCATACACGCCGGGGATGCTGGTGCGCAGGTTTTCATCAACGTAGATGCGTTCGCCCTGACGCTTGAGTTCGCGGGCCAACGGGTCGGCGAGGGCGCTGCCGTCGAAGGCCTGACCGATGGCTTTGAAGATCGCGTCGGCGGCCAGTTCGAAGGTCTCGCCGGTGGTTTGCAATCGACCGTCGACCAGATCGGTGCGGGCGAAACGCATGCCGCTCACCTGGCCCTGAGCGTCGAGCAGCACCTCTTCCGGTTGTGCCCAGGTCAGCAGGCGCACCTGATTGGCTTTGGCGATGTCTTGCTCATGGCCGGTGGCGCCCATGTCGGCAGCGCCCCGGCGATACACCAGATTGACGTCGCGAGCCCCGAGGCGAGCCATTTGCACGGCCATGTCGATCGCGGTGTTACCGGCGCCAAGGACGATGCAGCGTTCGGCCAATGGCAATTGCGTGAGGTCATCGGCCTGGCGCAATTCGCGAATGTAGTCGGTGGCAGCGAGCAGGCCCGGCGCATCTTCGTGGGGCAGGCCGAGTTGTTTGCTGGCATTGAGGCCGAGGCCGAGGAACACCGCGTCGAACTGCTGATGCAGTTCGCTGAGGGTCAGATTCTCGCCGAGTTTCTGCCCGTGACGAATCTCGATGCCGCCGATCTGCAGAAGGAAATCCAGTTCCTTCTGCGCGTAGTCGTCGACCAGTTTGTACTTGGCGATTCCGTATTCATTGAGGCCGCCAGCCTTCTCCCGCGCTTCGAAAATCACCACGTCATGACCGTGCATGGCGCTGCGATGCGCACAGGACAAACCGGCCGGCCCGGCACCGACCACGGCGATGCGTTTGCCGGTCGCTGCGGCGCGCTGGAACGGATGTTCGCTGAAGTGCGCGTTGTCCACGGCGTAGCGTTGCAGCAGGCCGATCAGTACCGGCGCGCATTCCTGAGCGTTGTTGCGCACACAGGCTTGTTGGCAAAGGATCTCGGTTGGACAGACCCGCGCGCAACTGCCACCGAGGATGTTCGCCGAGAGGATTTTCTGCGCTGCGCCGGGGACGTTGTCCTGATGAATGTTGCGGATGAACGACGGGATGTCGATCTCGCTGGGGCACGCATTGACGCACGGCGCGTCGTAGCAATACAGACAGCGCGAGGCTTCCAGATGCGCCTGCCGGTCATTGAGCGGCGGCGCCAGATCGGTGAAATGCCCGGCGAGGGCGGCCGCGCTTTCGTGCGGGTGGGGGAGATGGTGCAGGGTCTCGATCACGGTTTTGTGCCTCACGGTTATTTGAGGTTCTCTGCCTCTGTCGGGCAGTGGTTTTTGTGGCGTTCGGGATGGCCTCTTCGCGAGCAAGCTCGCTCCCACATTTGGAATGCATTCCCCTGTGGGAGCGAGCTTGCTCGCGAAGGCCGAAGGCCTGGATTTCAGCGTTTCACAGCAGTGGGCCGGTGCAGCTCAGCCCGCTTGCTCAGCAAATCAAACACCGCCGGATACGCCGGCCGTTCGATATACCGCCCGGCCCCACGCTCCGCACGCAGGTCGCCATCGGCCCAGACCACCCGGCCCTGGCTGACGGTATGGCTCGGCACGCCGCGCACGGTCTTGCCTTCGAAGATGTTGAAGTCCACCTGCTGATGGTGGGTCTTGGCGGAAATGGTCCGGCTGCCTTGCGGATCCCACAGCACCAGATCGGCATCGGCGCCGACGCGAATCGCACCTTTGCGCGGATAGAGATTGAAGATCTTTGCGGTGTTGGTGGAGGTGAGAGCGACGAAATCCTGCATCGACAAACGACCACTGTTGACGCCTTCGTCCCACAGCACCGCCATGCGATCTTCGATACCCGCCGTACCGTTGGGGATCTTGCTGAAGTCATCACGGCCGGCGGCTTTTTGCTCGGCGCAGAAGCAGCAGTGGTCAGTCGCGGTGGTGTGCAGATTGCCGTTTTGTAGTCCGTGCCACAGCGCCTCTTGATGGCCGCGCGGACGGAACGGCGGGCTCATCACGTAACCCGCAGCGGTCTGCCAGTCCGGGTGTTGATAGACGCTGTCGTCGAGCAACAAATGCCCGGCCAGCACTTCGCCGTACACCGGTTGGCCCTTGCTGCGCGCATAAGTGATTTCGTCGAGGGCTTCCTTGGTCGAAACGTGCACCAGATACAACGGCGTGCCGATGGTTTCAGCAATACGAATCGCCCGGCTCGCCGCTTCACCTTCAACCTGCGACGGCCGCGACAGCGGATGCGCCTCCGGCCCGGTGATGCCCTGCGCCATCAACTTGCGTTGCAAGTGATAAACCAGCTCGCCGTTTTCCGCGTGCACGGTCGGCACCGCGCCGAGTTCCAGGCAGCGCTCGAAACTCGCCACCAGCGTGTCGTCGGCGGCCATGATTGCGTTCTTGTAAGCCATGAAGTGCTTGAAACTGTTGATCCCGTGATGGCTGACCAGCTCGGCCATTTCCTCACGCACCTGCTCGCTCCACCAGGTGATCGCGACGTGGAAGCCATAGTCGGAAGCCGACTTTTCCGCCCAGCCGCGCCACTGATGAAAGGCCTCCATCAGCGACTGCTGCGGATTGGGAATTACAAAGTCGATGATCGACGTGGTGCCGCCGGCCAGACCGGCCGCCGTGCCGCTATAGAAATCTTCGCTGGCCACGGTGCCCATGAACGGTAGTTGCATGTGCGTGTGCGGATCGATGCCGCCAGGCATCAGGTATTGACCACTGCCGTCGAGCACTTCGGCGCCGGCGGGAATATCAAGGTTTTCACCGATGGCTTTGATCACGCCGTCGGCGCAATAGACGTCGGCGCGATAACTTTCATCATGGGTAACAACGGTGGCGCCACGGATCAACAGAGACATTCCGAGTTCCTCGCAGGCATTGACCGACTTGTGCCGGTTCTAGATGTTTTATTGATGTACGGCGATGCAGGGCGTATTCCTGTCAGCGCTGTCAGGAATAGAAACTAGTCGCAGATTTGCAATAGAGCAAGATTATTTTTTATAAGCTTATGACTGTTTTAAGTGTATGAAAAATAACGATAAAAAACGTAAATCACCAAAATGGTGAGGCTGTTCACCATTTTGACGCACTTGACAGGATGGAAATATGAGCAAGATTTCCTATGTGAAATCAGCCGCTTGAAGTTGAGCTGCGGCTGCTCGCTCACGATGAAAATAAATGCAGTGCACCAGTTTGAGTCCTGTCTGTTCGGACAACTTGCCAAGTGTTTAGCCTGAGCGCCCAGACAAGTTTCCGTGAACTCACCCGGTGAATAATTAAAACTGATGAATATCAGAAAGTTGCAAAGCGTTTGACCCTCGGCCCGATGCGTAAGCGGGGCACCCGGCACGTTTATTGATGCCGCCGCTGACACCTTGGCCGGTGCACGAAAGTTGTCAGTTCCTCCGGCCATCGTCCGGCTCGCACCCGCGTGTGCCAGCCGCCTGATGAGCAAAAAATAATCAGAAGAACAGTGGAGCGGCCATGCAACAGATCAGATCGCAAGTGACCGAGCGCGACGGCTTGTTTGAGCTCGAAGCCGGCAGCGACGTCCTCGACAGTCCCCGTTACAACCACGATATGGCACCGACCAAGGTGCATGAACGAACCTGGAACAAATGGCACATCACCGCGCTGTGGGTCGGCATGTCGATCTGCGTGCCGACTTATACCCTCGGTGGCGTGCTCACGGCGTACTTCGGCTTGAGCGTCGGTGAAGCGCTGCTGGCGATTCTGTTCGCCAACATCATCGTGCTGATTCCGCTGACACTTAACGCTTTCCCCGGCACCAAATACGGCATTCCGTTTCCGGTGTTGCTGCGCTCGTCGTTCGGCATTCTCGGTTCCAACGTGCCGTGTCTGATTCGTGCGTTGGTGGCGTGTGGCTGGTTCGGTATTCAAACGATGTTTGGCGGGTTGGCGATTCACCTGTTTCTCGGCTCGGTGTTCGAGGGCTGGAAATCCCTCGGCGGCACGGGGGAGGTGATTGGCTTCATGGTGTTCTGGGCGCTGAACCTGTGGGTGGTGATTCGCGGCGCTGAGTCGATCAAGTGGCTGGAAACCTTGTCGGCGCCGTTGCTGGTGGCGGTCGGCATCGGTCTGCTGGTGTGGGCGATGCCCAATGTGTCGATGACAGAGTTGATGGCGATCCCGGCCAAACGCCCCGAAGGTGCCAGCGTCTACGGCTACTTCGCCGCCGGACTGACGGCGATGGTCGGCTTCTGGGCGACATTATCGCTGAACATTCCCGACTTCAGCCGTTACGCCAAGAGCCAAAAGGATCAGATTCTCGGGCAGATCATCGGCCTGCCGCTGACCATGTTCCTGTTCGCTGCGCTGGGTGTGGTGATGACTGCCGCGTCGGTGAAACTGGTCGGTGTGACGGTGTCCGATCCGGTGACGCTGATCGGCCATATCCAAAGTCCGGTATGGGTCGCGGTGGCGATGGCACTGATCATCATCGCCACGCTATCGACCAACACTGCCGCGAACATCGTTTCGCCAACCAACGACTTTCAGAACATCGCGCCCAAGGTGATCAACCGCACCAAAGCGGTGTTGCTGACCGGGTTGGTCGGGCTGTTGCTGATGGGGCATGAACTGCTGAAAAAACTCGGCTGGATCGTTTCCGAGGTCAGTCTGGAAAGTGTCTATTCCAATTGGCTGCTCGGTTATTCGAGCCTGCTCGGACCGATCGCCGGGATCATGGTGGTGGACTATTTCCTGATCAAGAAACAGCAATTGGACCTCGCCGGGTTGTACCGCGACGACGTCTATCCAGCGTGGAACTGGGCCGGTTTTGTTGCCTTTGGCGTACCGGTGGTGTTGACCGTGATGTCGCTGGGCAGCGATGCGTTCAGCTGGTTTTACAGCTATGGCTGGTTCACCGGTTCGGCGCTGGGCGGGATTATTTATTACGGGTTGTGCGTGATGCGTGCTAGTCCGTCAGTAGTGAAATCTGCGGTGTGAATGCAGCCCTCTTCGCGAGCAAGCTCGCTCCCACATGTGAACGCATTMCAAATGTGGGAGCGAGCTTGCTCGCGAAGGCGGCCTGACTTACGGCAGAGATTTATCTGAAGAAACTCATAAGAAAAGCAGCCTGAGGAGATCCCCATGAACGCAGCCGTAGACGTTCTGCAATCGAGCCATCAGCACATCAACCGCGACCGCCTGTGGGCCTCGCTCATGGAACTGGCCAAACTCGGCGCGACGGTCAAGGGCGGGGTCTGTCGCCTGGCCCTGACCGATCTCGACCGCCAGGCCCGCGACCTGTTTGTGCAATGGTGCAAGGACGCCGGATGCAGCGTCACGGTCGATGCCGTCGGCAACATTTTCGCCCGTCGCCCAGGACGCAATCCCGACCTGCCGCCAGTGATGACCGGCAGCCACATCGACACCCAACCGACTGGCGGCAAGTTCGACGGCTGCTTCGGCGTACTCGCCGGCGTCGAAGTCCTGCGCACGCTCAACGACCTCGGCGTCGAAACTGAAGCGCCGCTGGAAGTGGTGGTCTGGACCAACGAAGAAGGCTCGCGCTTCGCCCCGTGCATGATGGGCTCCGGGGTGTTCGCCGAGAAATTCACCCTCGAAGAAACCCTCGCCAAAGTCGATGCCGATGGCGTCACCGTCGGTGAAGCGCTGAACGCCATTGGCTATGCCGGTGCGCGTAAAGTCAGCGGGCATAAGGTCGGCGCCTATTTCGAGGCGCACATCGAACAAGGCCCGATCCTCGAAGACGAACAGAAAACCATCGGCGTCGTGCTGGGCGCGTTGGGGCAGAAGTGGTTCGACCTCAAGCTGCGCGGCGTCGAAGCCCATGCTGGTCCAACGCCGATGCACTTGCGTAAAGACGCGCTGGTCGGCGCCTCGGTGATCGTCGGTGCGGTCAACCGCGCCGCCCTCGGCCATCAACCCCATGCCTGTGGCACCGTCGGTTGCCTGCAAGCCTATCCCGGCTCGCGCAACGTCATTCCCGGCGAAGTGCGCATGACTCTCGATTTCCGTCACCTGGAACCGGCGCGCCTCGACTCGATGATTGCCGAAGTGAAGCACGTCATCGACGCCACTTGCGAAGAACATGGCCTGACTTACGAACTGACCCCGACTGCCGATTTCCCGCCGCTGTACTTCGAAAAGGGCTGCGTGGAAGCGGTGCGCGGCGCAGCGAAAGGGCTGGGTTTGTCGAATATGGACATCGTCAGTGGCGCCGGACATGACGCGATTTTCCTCGCCGAACTCGGCCCGGCCGGAATGATCTTCGTGCCGTGCGAAGGCGGCATCAGCCACAACGAAATCGAGAACGCCGCGCCGGATGATCTGGCGGCGGGGTGTGCGGTGTTATTGCGGGCGATGCTGGCGGCTTCGGCGATGGTCGCGGGAGGGCAGCGGGCGGCTTGAAGATGAAAAGATCGCAGCCTTGCAGCAGCTGTCGAGTGTAACGAGGCTGCGATCTTTTCCTGTCACCCAAACGTCACAAACCTGTGCGATGTTGCCGGCCCATGAAAATCATCACCTCCGGCGCGTCCTATCTGGACATTGACGCCTACGCCTGCTGCATTGCCTATGCCGAATTGCTCAACCTGCAAGGCATTCCCGCCCGCGCCGTCAGCAGCGCGCCTGCCAACGCCAGCGTTTCGCCAAGCGTGCTCGGCTGGGGCGCGGCGTTTCACGACTACCAGCCGACATCGGACGATGAGTTTGTCTTGGTCGATGTCTCGGACTATCACCATTTCGACCCGTTGGTGGTGCTTGAACGGGTGGTGGAGGTCATCGACCATCATCCAGGCTACGAAAACTATTGGCAGCAGAAGCTTGGATCTGCTGCCGATATCCGCCCGATCGGCGCCGCAGCGACTCAGGTTTTTCAGCGCTGGCAGGCGGCCGGTGTGCTGCCGCAGATCAGCGTGCAAAGTGCCGCTTTGCTGGCCACCGCGATTCTCGACAACACGCAGAATTTCACCGGGCAGATGACCACGCCAGCGGACATCGAGGCTTACGCCGACCTCGCTTCACGGGCAAAACTGCCGGCAGACTGGCCTCGGCAATATTTTCTCGAGTGCCAGGCCAACATCGAGTCGAACCTTGCCGCTGCATTGGCAGCCGACTCGAAACGGATGAAACCCGAGAGCAACCTGCCATGCTTTTTCGCGCAAATGACTGTTTGGGATGCCGACACCTTGCTGCAAAAGCACCGGCCGATGATCAATTGCTGGATGGCAGAGCAGGGCGATGACTGGCTGCTGAATGTGATCAGTATCCGCGACCGCGAAAGCTGCTTTCTGGCGCCAGCCGAGGTCAGCCAGCAAAAGCTCAGTCGCTTGTTGCCACTCGACTGGCATGGCGGATTGGCCGTGCGCGCACCCTCAATGCTGCGCAAGGAACTGTTGAAATTGGCACTGGACGCTGGCAGTCACTGCGCACCAAACACCATCGTCCAGTAAACCCCTTCATCACTGCGCGCTTCACTGGCAAACCCGGCACCGACCTGGGTAAACATCGGGTTCATCAGGTTGGCGCAGTGCCCGGGGCTGGCCAGCCATCCGGCCATGGCTTTGCCCGGTGAACTCTGTCCGGCGGCGATGTTTTCACCGATTTGCCGACCGCGATAGCCGGCTGCACGGGCGCGATCGGCAGGCAGGTCGCCGTCCGGATCGCGGTGGGCGAAGTAGTTGCCGTAAGCCATGGCTTTGCTGTGCCCCTGCGCGGCTGCGCCCAGTGCTGCGTTCCAGCTCAACGGCCGGGCGGCGGCGAAGCGCTGGCGTCCGCACATCCGTGGCCGGGCGCGCGCGGCATTGACCTCAGCGAGCAAAGCCTTGCCGACGCTGCGGTTATCGCCAACGCGGCTGTCGAGCACCGGTTGCGCCAACACCACTTGCCATTCATTACGCGAACGACTGATGCCGATGTCGGCGTAGCTCGCATCCAGCAGCGCGGCGCAGTGTTCGTCTTGCAGCAAGTCGAAGGCCTCTTCGGCGTCCTCGGCCCCAATCACGCGAATACTGCGCACCGCGATGGCGGAATAACCGGACGACTTCAGCGCTTCACGCATGCCGCCGGCGTAGCGATACCCGATCGGCAAAGCCAGGTTCGACTTCAGCGCCAACGGCGCCAGGCGTTGTGCCGGGCGTCGATCACAACGTTGTGGATGGGCGCGATAGTCGTTGATGGCGGCCACCAGTTGCCGCTCGGCACCGGCATGGGCGGTTTCCGCGAACAGCGGCGAAAGGATCAGCAGGCACAGCGAAACGAAGCGAGACGAACGAACGGCGTGGCGCATGAGACGGGCAGCTCTGAAGAGGGACAGCGCAAAAGTTGAGTGAGCCGCAGAAAGCGGCGCGAGTAGGACTGGAGAATCGGGACTTGGTTCACCGATTCAAAACGTCCCCCATCCACTGCAAATACTGCGCACGATCCGAGATCGAGTTATGCCCCGAATCCGGCACCACCCGGAGCACCGCCACGCCTTGCGGGAAATTCTCCAGCAAACGCTGGGTGCTGGCGCGCGGAATCACCTCGTCATCACTGGCCGCGAGCAACAACGTCGGCACGCGGATATGCGCGGCGTACTTGCCGGATTCAAATCGGTCCTTGAGCAACCACTGCACCGGCACCCACGGATACTGGCGCGCCGCGATTTCTTCGAGGCTGTTGTAAGGCGTCACCAGAATCAGCTGTTGCACCGGCCGTTGACTGGCCAGACGCACGGCGACGCCGGAACCGAGGCTGCGCCCGACCACGGCCACCTGCGGATGACTGGCGTAGACCTGATCGAACAGCGCCAGCGCATCCTCAGCAATCGCCGCCTCCGACGGTGAACCGCCGCTGCCACCGAAACCGCGGTAGTTCAGCAGATACACCGCGTATTCGGGAAACGCCTCGGTAAACTCCGGCAGATTGCGCGACACGTCCTCGGCATTGCCGCCGAAATAGATCAGCGCCCGTGGCCCGACACGCTCGCGGGTGATCACTGAAACCCGCGCGTCCGGCATCGACAGGATCAGTTGTGAGTCGCTGCCGCTGACGGCATTGGGCTGCGGAAAATAGATCAGCGAGCGCTGAAAAAAGAACAGCGCCGCGCACAGCACCAGGTACACGGCAACGATCAATGCGACGAGTGGCATCAGGGTTCGGGACATTCGGCTACTTTTAACGGTGTGTGAAGGATCGCTGTCGCAGTGTAGTTCAGCCCTGCCACCGGGCCGCTCGCACACACAACAGGCAACAGATCCACGCAGCAGGGGAACCAGCATGAGCCACACTGAGGGTTACTCCCGTCGCCGATTGCTCACGCTGGCTGCCGGGGTTTCGGCGGTCTTCACCTTTGATCGGGCGCTGGCCACAACCACCACGTCCACGACCACCGGAGGCCAAACCATGCAGACCCGTGCCATCCCGTCCAGTGCCGAGTCGCTGCCCATCGTGGGCCTGGGCACCTATCGCGGCTTTGACGTCGCGCCCGGTGACCCGGCCTATCGGCAATTGCCGGCGGTGCTCGATGAGCTGTTCAAAAAGGGCGGCACGCTAATCGACAGTTCACCGATGTATGGCCGCGCCGAACAGACTGCCGGTGAGCTGCTGTCGATCCACGAACCGCGTTCGCCAGCGTTTCTGGCGACCAAGGTGTGGACGCGCGGGCGCAAGGAAGGCATCGCGCAGATGGAACAGTCGTTCAGCCTGCTACGCACCGAGCGCATCGATCTGATGCAGATCCACAACCTGCTCGACTGGCAAACCCACCTGCCGACCCTGCGTGAATGGAAAGCCCAGGGGCGCATCCGTTACATCGGCATCACCCATTACACGCCCTCGGCCTATGAGGAAGTCGAATCGGTGTTGAAGGCCGAACAACTGGACTTTCTGCAAATCAATTACGCCCTCGATGACCGAGGCGTGGAGAAACGTATTTTGCCTTTGTGCCGCGAGCGCGGCGTCGCGGTGATCTGTAATCGACCGTTCGGCGGCGGCGGTCTGCTCGCGCGGCTCAAAGGCAAACCGTTGCCGGGCTGGGTGTCGGATGTGCAGGTCAACAGCTGGGCACAATTGGCGTTGAAGT
This sequence comes from Pseudomonas sp. P4_D7, assembly GCF_056401755.1. Classification (NCBI taxonomy): domain Bacteria; kingdom Pseudomonadati; phylum Pseudomonadota; class Gammaproteobacteria; order Pseudomonadales; family Pseudomonadaceae; genus Pseudomonas; species Pseudomonas sp. P4_D7. Next base: position 48,814 of record NZ_JBFUIR010000003.1, read on the forward strand.
TTCTGCTCTCGCATTCGGCGGTGACTTGCGTGATCCCGGGCACGGGCAATCCGCGCTATATGGCCGATAACGCCAAGGCCGGGTTCGGGCCGATGCTCACCGATGCGCAACGGCATCAGTTGATTGCGTTAGCAGCGGGATAATCGATCTCGTAGACGGCGCTTAACCGCGATAGCGCAACGCCTCCAGCAACAATGCAAACGCCGGCGCCGCCTGACGTCGGCTCGGGTAGTAGAGGTGATAACCGGCAAACGTCGGGCACCACTCGTCCAGCACTTGCAGTAAACGGCCGTCGGCCAGATACGGCGCGACGATGTTCTCCGGGATGTAGCTCAGGCCAAAACCGTCCAGCGCAGCGTCGAGCAACGGGTAGACGCCGTTCAGGGTGATCTGCCCGGAGACCCGCACTTTCAGGCTTTCGCCATCCTTCTCGAATTCCCAACTGTACAGCCCGCCATTGGTCGGCAGGCGCAGGTTGTTGCAGGCGTGGTCGGTCAGGTCGCGGGGTGTTTGCGGCGGGGGCCGTTTGGCGAAATAGGCGGGTGAACCGACCACCGCCATGCGCATGTCGGGGCCGATGCGGGTGGCGATCATGCCTTGCGCGACGTCTTCACCCAGGCGCACGCCAGCGTCGAAACCCTGGCCGGCGATGTCGACGAAACCATAATCGCAGCAGACCTCGATGGATATGTCCGGGTACTGCGGCAGAAAATCCTTGAGCACCGGGCGCAGCAACCAGTTCAGCGAGTGATCGGTGGCGCTGATGCGGATCTTCCCCGCCGGGGTGTCGCGCAGGTTGCTCAGCGCCGCCAGTTCCAGTTCGATTTCTTCGAAGCGCGGGCCGATGGTTTGCAGGAGGTGTTCGCCGGCTTCGGTGGGCGAGACGCTGCGAGTCGTGCGGGTCAGCAAGCGCAGGCCTAAACGCGCTTCAAGCGCGCGAATCGTGTGACTGAGCGCCGATTGCGAAACGCCGAGTTTGGCCGCCGCTTTGGTGAAACTGCGCTCGCGGGCGACGGCGAGGAAGGCGAGCAGGTCGGTGGCATTTTCACGCAGCATTGATGAGGGTCCTGCATAAGTTTTTTCGAATTCTAGTCGATTATCTGAAGAGTTGGTGCCGTTAGAGTAGTGGCACTGTTTATTTGGAGACATTGCCATGAACCCGATCGCCGCTTCTGCGTTGACCCTTTCCCTGTTGGCGGGTGAGGTGCAAGCCAATGAAATCCCACGAGTGACTGTCACACCGAATGGTTCGCAACCTTCGGCCAAGGGCCCGGCAGATTGGTTCACTGGCACTGTGCGGGTGGATGCGCCGTTCAAAGGCTCCGACGCGGCGCGGATCAGTGGCGCGACAGTGACGTTTGAGCCGGGCGCGCGTACCGCTTGGCATACGCATCCGTTGGGGCAGACCTTGATCGTCACGGCCGGTTCCGGTTTTGTGCAGGAGTGGGGGCAGCCGGTTCGTCAGATTCGTCCAGGGGATACGGTGTGGATTGCACCGGGGGCCAAGCATTGGCACGGGGCGGCGCCTGGCACGGCGATGACTCATATTGCTATTGCTGAGGTGCTGGACGGCAAGGTGGTTGAGTGGATGGAACAGGTGAGTGATGAGCAGTATCCGTCAACCGAGTGAGGCTTKTCCCTCACCCCAGCCCTCTCCCGGAGGGAGAGGGGGCCGACCGAGGTGTCTTGTGTCATACATCGACCTGAGAGACCGAGTCGATTATGGATTTACAGGAAAACGCTATCCATCGATCTGAAAGTGCTGTGTCAATTATGGATTCACAACAGGACGTTCAAGTCGGCGCAGCTCCCGAATATCCCCGGATCGGTCCCCTCTCCCTTTGGGAGAGGGCTAGGGTGAGGGGCTCTTTTCAGGCGTTTAGATCATCTCCGGCAGTGAAGAAAGGATTTTATCGAGGGTAATCGGATACTCCCGCACCCGCGCTCCGGTGGCGTTGTAGATCGCATTCGCCACCGCCGCACTGACCCCGCAAATCCCCAACTCACCGACACCCTTGGCCTTCATCGGCGAAGACACTGGATCAGTCTCATCAAGAAAAATCACCTCCTGGTGCGGTATGTCGGCATGCACCGGCACCTCGTACCCGGCCAGATCATGGTTGACGAAAAACCCAAGTTTCTTGTCCACCGCCAACTCTTCCATCAACGCCGCACCGACGCCCATGGTCATTGCGCCGATCACCTGACTGCGTGCCGAAGTCGGATTGAGAATCCGTCCCGCCGCGCATACCGCCAACATGCGCCGCACGCGTACTTCACCGGTGGCCGCGTCGACGGCGACTTCGACGAAATGTGCCCCGAAGGTCGACTGCTGATACTTCTCGGCCAGATCACCGAACTCGATGCTGTCCTCGCCGACCAGCGCGCCGCCTTCAGCCGCGTTGCGCAATGGCACGCTCTTGCTGCCGACGCGCACCTGACCGTCGATGAATTCGGCCTGGTCCGCCGCCAGCCCCAGTTTGCTCGCCACCGCTTCACGCAGTTTTACGCACGCGGCATAGACGCCGGAGGTCGAGCAGTTACCGCCGAACTGGCCGCCGGAGCCGGCCGACACGGGGAAGTTCGAGTCACCCAGCCGCACCACCACCGCGTCGAGGCTTACGCCCATCATCTCGGCGGCAGTCTGCGCGATGATCGTATAGCTGCCGGTGCCGATATCGGTCATGTCGGTTTCCACAACAATCTTGCCGTCACGCTCCAAATGCACGCGGGCGCCGGACTTGACCAGCAGGTTGTTGCGAAACGCCGCCGCCGCGCCCATGCCGATCAGCCAGCGACCTTCTCGACGGCTACCCGGTTGAGCCTTGCGCTGGTTCCAGCCGAATTTCTCGGCGCCCGTCTGCAGGCACTTTATCAATTGCCGCTGGGAAAACGGCCGTTCGGTCTTCACCGGATCGACCTGCGTATCGTTGAGAATGCGGAATTGCACCGGGTCCATCTTCAGTTGCTCGGCCATCTCGTCCATGGCGATTTCCAGCACCATCAACCCCGGTGCTTCACCCGGCGCACGCATGGCGTTGCCTTCGGGCAAATCGAGCGGCGCGAGGCGCATGCTCACGCGACGGTTTTCGGCGGCGTACAGCAACTGGCTCGGTTGTGCGGCGAGCTCGACCTTGCCGTCGGCGAGGTTGCCCGACCAGCCTTCGTGAGCGATGGCGGTGAGCTTGCCGTCCGCCGTGGCGCCCATGCGGATGCGCTGAATTGTCGCCGGACGGTGCGTGGTGTTGTTGGCCATCTGCGGGCGGGCGAGGGCCACCTTCACCGGTCGGCCAGCCATGCGCGCACCGAGGGCGGCAAGAATCGCGTCGGCGCGGATGAACAGCTTGCCGCCGAAACCGCCACCGATATACGGCGAGACCAAACGAACTTTTTCCTTCGGTAGGCCGAGGGTTTTCGCAATGTCGCCGACACTCCACGCGACCATCTGGTTGGAGGTCCACAAGGTCAGTTGATCGCCTTTCCACGCTGCCAATGTCGCGTGGGGTTCCATCATCGCGTGGGACTGGTCCGGAGTGGTGTAAGTCTGATCAAACTGCACCGGCGCGGCGGCAAAGGCCTTGTCGAAGTCACCATGATTGACGTCGGGCAACTCGTCTTTCGGCTCGACGCCCAAGTCTTTCACGCTGGCCAGATCGAACTTGCCTTCGACGGCTTCGTAATCGACCTTGACCCGTTGCGCGGCGGCGCGGGCCTGTTCGAAGGTCTCAGCGACGACCAGCGCGACGGCCTGCTGATAATGCTGCACTTCGGGACCAGCGAGCAGGTGGGCGGCGTTGTATTGACCCTTGTCGAGCTTGCCGGCATTCGCGGCAGTGACAATCGCCAGCACGCCCGGCGCGGCTTTCGCCGCGTCCAGATGAATGGCTTTGATCCGCCCTTTGGCGATGGCCGCATCGACCATGACACCGTAAGCCTGATTGGCGGCCGCTTCATGTTGCTCGTAGGCATACGTGGCCTGGCCGCTGGTTTTCAACGGGCCTTCGATGCGCTCGGTGGGTTGGCCGATGACCTTCAAGTGGTCGATCGGGTTGGTGGTGGCGGGCGTGTCGAATTTCATGCTTGATCCCTCGCTTGCGCCAACACCGAGCCGAGCGTGCGCTCGACCAGGGTCAGTTTGAACTGGTTGTCGTGGGTCGGCGTGGCGCCGTCGAGCAGGCGTTCGCTGACGGCTTTGGCGCCTTTTGGCAGCAGCGCTTCGGCCGCTTCAACCCGCCACGGTTTCGGCGCGATACCGCCAACGGCAACGCGGCCACTGCCGTCCTTTTGCAGGATCAGACCAACCGAGACCAGCGCAAACGCGTAGGACGAACGATCACGCACCTTGTGATAAATGTGGGTGCCGCCGACGGGCGCGGGCAGTGTCACCGAGGTGATGAACTCGCCGGGCGTCAGGCTGGTTTCGATGTTCGGCGTGGTACCGGGCAACTGGTGAAAGTCGGCCATGGCGATGCTGCGGGTGCTGCCGTCGGGTTTCACCGTGTCAATCTGCGCATCGAGGGCACGCATGGCAATTGCCATGTCACTCGGGTGCGTGGCGATGCACGCGTCGCTGACGCCGATGATGCCCAGTTGCCGACTGACCCCGCCAATCGCCGCGCAACCGCTACCGGGATTGCGTTTGTTGCAGGCCTGATGGGTGTCGTAGAAGTACGGGCAGCGCGTGCGTTGCAGCAGGTTGCCGGCGGTGCTCGCCATGTTGCGCAACTGTCCGGAAGCCCCGGCGAGCAAGGCGCGCGAGAGCAGGGCGTAGTCTTGCCGCACGCGCATATCGGCCGCCAGATCGGTGTTGCGCACCAGCGCGCCGATGCGCAAGCCGCCCTCGGGCGTGGCTTCGATCTGATCCAGGCCGAGGTGGTTGACGTCGATCAGGTGCAGCGGGGTTTCGATGTCGAGCTTCATCAAATCCAGCAGGTTGGTGCCGCCAGCGATGAAGCGTGCGCCCTCGACCTGTGCGGCTTGCGCAGCGGCAGCGGCGGGGGAGTCGGCGCGGCTGTAATTGAACGGTCTCATGCCGGTACCTCCGCGACTTCGGTGATGGCTTCGATGATGTTCGAGTACGCACCGCAGCGGCAGATATTGCCGCTCATGCGTTCCTGAAACTCTCTGGCGATCAACTGCGGCGCCTCGGTGAGGCTCTCACTGACGTGGCTGGGGATGCCGTCGCGGATTTCCTTGATCACTGACACCGCCGAGCAGATCTGCCCCGGTGTGCAATAGCCGCACTGATAGCCGTCGTGCTTGATGAATGCGGCCTGCATCGGGTGCAGATTGTCGGGCATGCCGAGGCCTTCGATGGTGGTGATCTCGCTGCCTTCGTGCATCACCGCCAGGGTCAGGCAAGAGTTGATGCGTCGACCATCGGCGATCACCGTGCATGCCCCGCACTGGCCGTGGTCGCAGCCTTTTTTGGTGCCGCTCAGGTGCAAGTGCTCGCGCAAGGCATCGAGCAGGGTGGTACGGGTGTCGACGTCAAGCGCACGCGGCTTGCCGTTGACGTTGATCGTCACTTTGCTCATAGCCGGTTGCTCCAGATTGGCCGCGTAGGCCTTGAGGCTGATAAACGGCGGCATCGCGAACGCGGTGGCGGTCACGGCGCCGAGGATCAGAAATCCGCGTCGGGAAATCGTCATGGTTCGATTCCTTTTCTCTCTTCATCAGGGCAGCAGGGTCGTGGATGGCCCAAGCGGGCAGCCAGCGTCATCGCCGGTCTCGTAAAGGAGTGACTGCCGAAGAGAGGAAAAGGTTTTTGCGGATTTGCGCTATAGAGTTATGCGTGTGGTTCATCAATCGCCTGACTTGGCACAAATCCCTGTGGGAGCGAGCTTGCTCGCGAAGAGGCCGGCACATTCAACCTCTTCATCGACTGAACGGACGCCTTCGCGAGCAAGCTCGCTCCCACAGGGGAATGGGGTCTACCTGGCTAATGCGAGCCAACCACCATATGCGTAAACGGCGCCACATACGCCTGCAACGTCACCAGTCCGCCGACAAGAATTGCCAACACAATCGAGTGGAAGAACACATAGCGCAGAATCTCGCCTTCATGCCCGTACCAGCGGGTCGCGGTGGAGGCGACCACGATCGATTGCGCATCGACCATTTTGCCCATCACCCCGCCGGAGCTGTTCGCCGCCGCCATCAGGATCGGACTGATCCCGAGCTGTTCCGACGTCACCCGCTGCAAGCCGCCAAACAGTACGTTCGATGCGGTATCGGAACCGGTCAGCGCGACGCCCAGCCAACCGAGCAACGTGCCGAACATCGGATAGAAAATCCCCGTCGCGGCAAACGCCAGGCCCATGGTCGCGTCGAGTCCCGAGTAGCGCGTGAGAAACCCGAGCGCCAGCATCGCCGCAATGGTGATCAACGAAAACCGCACCACCCACAACGTGCGCAGGTATTGCTTGATCAGTTGCGGGATCGAATAGCCCATCAGCAAACCACCGACAATCGCCGCCAGCAGAATCCCGCTGCCGGTGGCGGTGAACCAGGTGAATTTGTACACCGCTTCTTCCGCTTTCGGTGCCGCGACCACCGGCGGCACTTTTTCGATTTGCAGGTGCAAAGTGGTAAAAGTCACGGCTGGGGCGAAGACCGGGTTGGCCTCGCGCAGCGGCTTGCCCTGCGGGTCGAGCTTGGCCGAGTGGGTTACCGGATCAATGGCGGGGCGGGTGTCGAACATATTCTTGAAGCCCTGAGTGCCCCAGGCAAACACGAACACGGTGAGGATGATCCACGGCATCCACGCGCGCATCACCGCCGGGCGCGCCTGATCGCTGAACGCGGCGCTGGCAGTGACTTTTTCTTCCTCGACTTTGGAGTTGTCGACGCGCCCTGACAGCGCTGCCGAGGTGTGAATGGTCGCCGGTTTCCACACCTTCAAAAACAGCGTCAGACAGGCCATGGAAATCAGCGCGGCGATCACGTCCACCAACATTGGGCCGTGGTAGTTCGACACCAGAAATTGCGGGATCGCGAAGCTGACGCCGGCCACCAGAATCGCCGGCCAGATCTCCAGCATCTTGCGCCACCCGGCGAAGGCCCAGATCAACCAGAACGGCACCAGCACCGAGAAAAACGGCAACTGCCGACCGACCATCATCGACAGCTCCATTTCATCCAGGCCGGTGACTTTGGCCAGCGTGATGATCGGCGTACCGAGTGCGCCGAATGCCACCGGCGCGGTGTTGGCGATCAGCGCCAGACCCGACGCGGCCAACGGCGAAAACCCCAGCCCGATCAGGATCGCCCCGGTCACCGCCACCGGCGTGCCGAACCCCGCCGCGCCTTCGAAAAATGCACCGAAGCAGAAGGCGATCAGCAGCAACTGCAAACGGCGGTCATCGGTGATCCGCGCAAGGGAATCCTGCAGCACTTTGAACGAGCCGTTCTCGGTGGTCAGACGGTGCAGAAAGATGATGTTGAGGACGATCCAGCCGATTGGCAGCAAGCCATTCGCCGCACCGAACAACGCCGCAGAACCGGCCATGCTCGCCGGCATGCCGAAGGCAAAAATCGAAATCAGCAGGGCGGACGCCAGCGCCAGCAGCGCCGCGAGATGCGCCTTGACGTGGAAGAACGCCAGCGCCGCAAGCATCACCACCACCGGTACGGCGGCCATGAGCGTGGAGATCACCGGGTTGCCGAACGGGTCGTAAATTTGCTGCCAGACCATGGTCCACCTCTGCTTGTTGTTATTGAGGGCGCAGATCCATTGCGTGGGGCTTGGTTGCAAGGAGTATAGGTGGCATTTCGCCGCTGCTCGGGCAGCGCGGGCGGGGCGACAAACGGTCGATAGTGGCCAGTGAATCAACGGCGTTTTGCCCGGTCGTATCTGCGGCTGCGCGCACCGCGTCCTGAAGGCGCGGGCAGCGTCGCCGATTCCGTCGTCAAGACCTTGGTTTTAGGGAAGTGTTGAATGAAGCGCGCAACAACGATGCTGCTGACCGTGACCGCCGCCGTATTGCTCGGCGGCTGTGTCGCGGATTTTGATGATGACCACCGCCATGGCCGGCATTACGACCGCGATCATGGCCGCAATTACGACCAMGACCGGCGCTGGGATGATCGCGATGATCGCCGCGATGGGCGTCGTTACTACCGTGATCGGGATGATGATTGATTGAACAAAAAGAGGGCGTTCCCCAAAAAGGAACGCCCTCTGTCATTAGCCCTCAATTAAAAGTGAGCGCTCGCCCGGACGCTGGATCGCGCAGGCACGGAGGCCTCGATGTCCAGCAAATGGATGGCGAGAATGTCGCTCAGAAAACGGAACTGATCGTTGATGCCGACCACTTCATTGTTGAAATGATTGGTGGCGGCGGGCATCAGCAGATCTTCGAAATCTTCGTTGAACACCAGTGCCTGCGCCTTGTGCGACACGGCGTGCTGGTCGTAATAGTTGCTGCCGAACACCGGGAAACTCACGGAGAGTGTGACGTGGGTGTGAATCATGTTGTGAACTCCTCGTTGTGTTTCGGATGGCTTAATCGTGCCTTTGACGGGCGGCGGGCGGAAGGCAATCGTGGCGATGGTGAATATCGATGGCAGTGATGGTTGTCGCAGACCACTGTGGGAGCGAGCTTGCTCGCGAAGGCGTCGAGCCAGTCGATTCATATGTGTCTGATACACCGCATTCGCGAGCAAGCTCGCTCCCACAGGGGATCTGCAGTGTTTTCGCGATAGCGGACAAATGGTCCGACGCCCACACCTATACTCAAATCTGACTCCTCCTTATTGAAAGGAAACCTCAACCGTGAACTCGCGTGCGCTGCTCGTCGCCGCACTGTTGTTGCTGGCCGGCTGCGCCACTTCGGCGCGGGCGCCGGTGTCAGCGCCGCAAGTCGTGTTTGTCTCGCCGGCCACCTGGCAGCAGATCGACCGGGAAATTGTCAGCGCTTCGCAGCAGTCCACCGAGCAAGTCAAAGTCTTTGCCCGTGGCTCGATGGAACATTGGCGCACTCGGGTCTATCAGCAAACTGAAGAAAATTTCATTCCGTGGTTCAGCAGCTACTGGACCCAGGAATGGCTGTCGATGAAGGTCAGTTGGTACACGATCAATGCCGGCGGTGAGCAGGACCCCTCGGCCAAGCGGCTGGCGGCCTATCTGCTTGAGCAATATCAGGAAAGAGTGCTGGCGCCGGTGGCGGTGGAGATCGATCCGGATGCAATTCTGGGGCAGGCGACGGCGTTCTATGCGCAGTTGATGGCGCAGCAGATGCCGCTCATCGCCCAGCGTCATGGTGTACCTGTCGCTCAGCTCAACGGGCGTTTGCAGAAAATCCCCGCCATTGCACTGGGCCCGCCGCCAGCGCGGGATGCTTCGTTGTTTCAAGTGATCAGCACGGAACCGTTGAACACCTTGCCGGCCTATGCCGCGTTGATCGACAAGATCCACACTGACGGCGGCGCCAAGGGCATTGCCTCGACCGATGCTGGCATGGCCCCGGTGGCCAAGCGCGCCAGTCAGCGGATGGAAGCGGAAATGGCCCCGCGCGGGGCCGCCAGTGCTGTAGCGGCCGCGGCGGGGAAACTGGCTGGAGGGCTGATCTCGGTCGGTGTCGCCGGCATTCGCGCCATCCTCCAGGCCAATGACCGGCCCGACAGCGAAGCGCTGATTCGCAGCAGTCTGGGCAGCACCTTTGACAAGGCCTGGCTGAAACTGGTGCAGAACCCGACGACCGGGGTTATGGCCGGCACGTTGCACGTGGCCGGGCAGGTCGAGCGCAATCTGGGTGGGGGTGATGAACCGTCGGTCGGCTTGGGCGTGAATCCTGTCGAATGGCAGCCGCCGCAATCGACTAACCAGCAGATCGAACCCAACGTGCAAGGAGAGTGATCATGGCTTACATCGATATTTTTGTAGCGCCGGTGCCAACCGCCAATCGTGAGCAGTACAAAAAACACTGTGAAATCGCCGCGAAGCTGTTCAAGGAATACGGTGCACAGGATGTGATGCAGTGCTGGGGCGATGACGTGCCGGAGGGCAAGGTCACGTCATTTCCGATGGCGGTCAAACTCAAGGAAGGCGAGACGGTTTCATCCGGCTGGCTGATCTGGCCCGACAAGGCCACTCGCGACGCTGGCATGGGCAAAATGATGGAAGATCCGCGCATGCAACCGGACGTCAACCCGATGGGGTTTGATGGCCAGCGGATGATCTTTGGTGGCTTTAAAAATATCCTCGAACCCTGAAACCAGCGTAAATCTTTTGTAGGAGTGAGCCTGCTCGCGATCGCGGTGGGTCTGTCAATGAAGCATTGAATGTGCGAACGCCATCGCGAGCAGGCTCACTCCTACAGGTATTGTGTTCACTCCGAGGGGGTGATGCGACAGCTTTTACGGTTGCGGATCTGCTCGTCCGTCGGGCGTTCGCGGACGAATTCGAAGCGCGGCTCACCTTCGCTGTAATGCACCAGCCAGCCCCATTCCAGTTCCTTCTCATCCTGACCGGGATGCGGTGGCCGGGCCCACCACGGTTCTTTGCTGAGGATCGCGCGCATGGCGGCCTCCGGTTGATGGCAATCCTTGAACTATAGCTTCCTGTCACGAGTCGTCAGATCAGGCTGTGTAGAATCCGGCGGATCACTTTGAACAGGGGAGCAGGGCCATGACCGAAGAAGCGAAGCGACTGTTTTTCGCCCTCGATTGCCCGGCGGTGCAACGCAAGGCAATTGCTCAGTGGCGCGGGGAGTTGGGTTTACGCACCGGTAAGCCGGTGCCTGCGGACAATTTTCACCTGACGCTGCTGTTTATCGGCGCCGTGCCCTTGGCGCAGATCAACGAAGTCTGTGAGGCCGCCGGACAAGTGCGTACGCCGGGAGAGGCCTTGAGAATTCCGCTTGATCGACTGCAGGTCTGGCATCGCCCCGGGGTGTTGTCGCTCGCGCCCGAGCAGGCACCGCCGGCGTTGCTGCGCCTGGTCTACGCGCTGGAACAGGCGATGTTGCCGTTCGGTTTTGAAGAGACGCCCCGCGAGTTTCGGCCGCACCTGACCCTGGCCCGAGACTACCGTGCGGCAGAGCCGGAATCTGCTACGCCGCCAGAGTTTTTCCTGCGCGCTGAACGTTTTGCCTTGTTCGAATCGCACAAAGGGCGCTACCGGATCCTGCAGGACTGGTCGCTGATCTGAGGCACAAAAAAAGGCGCCCGAGGGCGCCTGAAATTCACCTTGACCGAGGAAGCCAGGTGAGGCCGTTCATTGCAGGGTGCAGCGGTGGTAAGGCGCTGCGTGAACGGGAAATCTTTACACTGCATCGCTTTACTGTGGGAGCGAGCCTGCTCGCGAAGGCGTCGGAACATCCAACATTTTCAGCGCCTGTCCTACCGCTTTCGCGAGCAAGCTCGCTCCCACATTTTGATTTTCGCTGGCTTACTTACCGAGTTTCACCCGGGTCCAGCCACGGGTCATGATTCGCTGTGTGGCAATCGGCTGATCCGGCACCGCATACAACGTCGCCATCACCGCTTGCGACGGGTACGAACCCGGGTCGTTGCGGATCGCTTCATCCACCAATGGCGTCGCCGCCGCATTGGCGTTGCTGTAGCCGTTGCTGTTGGTGATCTCGGCAATGATGTCCGGACGCATCAGAAAGTCCATGAACAGGTAGGCGTTCTCGACGTTCGCCGCATCGCGCGGGATCGCGACCATGTCGTAGAAGCTGCCGGCGCCTTCTTTGGGAATGCTGTAGTCGATCACCACGTTGTTGCCCGATTCCACCGCGCGGGCCTTGGCCTGCAGCACATCACCGGAGTACCCGACCGCGACGCAGATGTTGCCGTTGGCCAGATCCGAGATGTATTTCGAGGAGTGGAAGTACGCCACGTTCGGGCGGATCTTCATGAACAGCGCCTCGGCTTCCTTGATGTGCGCGGTGTCCTTGTCGTTCACCGGGTAGCCCAGGTAGTGCAGGGCGGCCGGGATCATTTCAGTCGGCGAATCGAGAAAACTGATGCCACAGGCTTTGAGTTTTTCAGCGTTTTCCGGTTTGAACAGCAGGTCCCAGGAATTGGTCGGGGCGTTGGCGCCGAGCACTTCCTTGACCTTGGCCGGGTTGAAGCCGATGCCGATCGAGCCCCACATGTACGGGAACGCGTGGGCGTTGTCCGGATCACTGGCGGCGGCGTTTTTCAGCAGCACCGGGTTGAGATTCTTCCAGTTCGGCAGCTTGGATTTGTCCAGCGTCTGATAGACGCCGGCCTTGATCTGCTTGGCCAGGAAACTGTTCGACGGCACGACCAGGTCGTAGCCGGATTTGCCCGCCAACAAACGCGCCTCAAGGGTTTCGTTGCTGTCGAAGACGTCGTAGGTCACGCGGATACCGGTCTCGTCTTCGAACTTCTTGACCGTATCCGGCGCGATGTAATCGGACCAGTTGTAAACACGCAGCACCTTGTCGTTGGCCTGGGCGCCCATGACCATCGCGCCCATTAAGGACAGTGTCAGCAGAGTCCTGCCAAACATTTTCATCGGTACAACTCCATTCTTTTTATTCACGTTACGCAAAGCCCCCTCACCCTAACCCTCTCCCAGGGGGAGAGGGGACTGACCGAGGGGCTGACTACAGGTTAAGCGGTTGCTGCGGATTGCTGAGGCTGCCACGACTCGTTTGCGGTCTGATCCATCGCTTCCTGAATCGCTCGTTTGCGATTGGCTTCTGCCTTGCGGCCGAAGTACCAGACCAGGAAGGTCACCAGCGACACCGCCAGCAGAATCAGGCTGGCCACGGCGTTGATCTCAGGCTTGAYGCCCAGACGTACCGCCGAGAACACTTCCATCGGCAGGGTCGTCGAACCCGGCCCGGAAACGAAGCTCGCCAACACCAAGTCATCCAGCGACAAGGCGAACGACATCATGCCGCCCGCCGCCAGCGACGGCGCGATCATTGGAATGGTGATCAGGAAAAACACCTTGAACGGTTTCGCGCCGAGATCCATCGCCGCTTCTTCGATCGACAGATCCAGCTCGCGGAGGCGGGCGGAGACTACCACCGCGACATAAGCGGCACAAAACGTGGTGTGGGCGATCCAGATCGTGACGATGCCACGCTCCTGTGGCCAGCCGATCAACTGCGCCATGGCCACGAACAGCAGCAACAGCGACAGACCGGTGATCACTTCAGGCATCACCAACGGCGCGGTGACCAGACCACCGAACAGCGTGCGACCCTTGAAGCGCGTGACGCGGGTCAGCACGAAAGCGGCGAGGGTGCCCAGCGCCACGGCAGCAATCGCCGTGTAGCAGGCGATTTCCAGCGAGCGCACCACCGAGCCCATCAGTTGCGTGTTGTCGAGCAAACCGACGTACCACTTCACCGACCAGCCGCCCCAGACTGTCACCAGTTTGGATGCGTTGAACGAGTAGATCACCAGAATCAGCATCGGCAGATAAATGAACATCAGGCCGAAGATCAACATGAACTTGGAAAAACCGAAGCGTTTCATCCCCGTGCCTCCATCTCTTTGGCCTGGCTGCGGTTGAACAGCAGAATCGGCACAATCAGGATCAACAGCATCACCACCGCCAAGGCAGACGCCACCGGCCAGTCGCGGTTATTGAAGAACTCTTGCCACAGCACGCGACCGATCATCAGGGTCTCCGGGCCACCCAACAGTTCCGGAATCACGAACTCACCGACCACCGGAATGAACACCAGCATGCAGCCGGCAATAATCCCGTTCTTGGCCAGCGGCACGGTGATTTTCCAGAAGTTGTTGAAGTTGCTCGAACCCAGATCCTGCGCGGCTTCCAGCAGGCTGCCATCGTGCTTGACGAGGTTGGCGTACAGCGGCAACACCATGAACGGCAGGTAGGCGTAAACCACGCCGATATACACAGCCGTGTTGGTGTTGAGGATCTCGATCGGGTGATCGGTCAACCCCGTCCACATCAAAAACGCGTTGAGCAGACCGTTGTTGCTGAGGATGCCCATCCACGCATAAACGCGGATCAGGATCGCGGTCCAGGTCGGCATCATGATCAACAGCAGCAGGACGTTTTGCGTTTCCTTGCCGGTCTTGGTGATCGCGTAGGCCATCGGGAAACCGATCAGCAGGCAAATCATCGTGCTCAGTGCCGCCACCTTCAGCGAACCGAGGTAGGCCGACAGGTACAGCTCGTCTTCGCCGAGCATGGTGTAGTTGCCGATGTTGAGCATCAGCTGGAATTTCTGTTCGGCGTAGGTGTAGATCTCCGAGTACGGCGGGATCGACAACGCGGCTTCCGAGAAACTGATCTTCATCACCAGAAAGAACGGCAGCATGAAGAACAGGAACAGCCAGATGAACGGAATGCCGATCACCAGTTTTCGCCCGCTGGGCACCAGGCGCAGGAATTGCTGATTGAAGGTTCTCATGAGCGCAGTACCACGCCGCTGTCGTCTTCCCACCAGACGTAAACCTTGTCGTCCCAGGTCGGACGCGCGCCACGGCGTTCGGCGTTGGCCATGAACGACTGGACGATTTTTCCGCCGGGCAATTCGACGTAGAACACCGAGTGACCGCCGAGGTAGGCGATGTCATGTACCTTGCCTTCGGACCAGTTGTAGCGGAATTCCGGTTTAGTGGTGCTGACGAGCATTTTTTCCGGACGGATCGCGTAGGTGACCGACTTGTCCTGCACCGAAGTGCTGACGCCGTGACCGACGTAGATCTTCTGCTGCAAGTCCGGGCTGTGAATGATCGCATGACCTTCAAGGTCTTCCACCACGGTGCCGTCGAAGGCGTTCACGTTGCCGATGAACTCGCAGACCATGCGGCTGACCGGTGCTTCATAAATGTCGACCGGACTGCCGATCTGGGCGATCCAGCCGAGGTGCATGATCGCGATGCGCTCGGCCATGGTCATGGCCTCTTCCTGGTCGTGAGTCACCATCACGCAGGTTACGCCGACGCGTTCGATGATCTGCACCAGTTCCAGTTGCATCTGCGAACGCAGCTTTTTATCCAGCGCGCCCATCGGCTCGTCGAGCAGCAACAGCTTCGGACGCTTGGCCAGCGAGCGGGCGAGGGCGACGCGCTGACGCTGACCGCCGGACAACTGGTGCGGACGGCGTTTGGCGTATTGGGTCATGTGCACCAGACGCAGCATTTCATCGACACGGGCGTCGATTTCACTGGCCGGCAAACGGTCCTGCTTGAGGCCGAAGGCGATGTTCTGCGCGACGGTCATGTGTGGGAACAGCGCGTAGGACTGGAACATCATGTTGATCGGCCGCTCGTACGGCGGCATGTCGGTGATGTCCACGCCGTCGAGCAGAATCCGCCCTTCGGTCGGCCGCTCGAAACCGGCGAGCATGCGCAGCAGGGTCGATTTGCCCGAACCGGAGCCGCCGAGCAGGGCGAAGATTTCGCCCTGATGGATCTCCAGGGACACATCGTCCACTGCCACGGTTTCGTCGAACTTCTTGGTGACACGATCGACTTTCACCAGCACCTTTTTCGGTTGCTGATGACCTTCAAGTGCCTTCCTGTAAGTGCTGGAGGCGTTTGCCATGTGAAACTCCCAACAGGTTTCGTTCGCCTGGCCAATGTGGCCGGGCTTAAGTGGATTGCAAGCCTGCAGGTGCATTCCCGGTCGGATCACATCCCCCTGTGGGAGCGAGCTTGCTCGCGAAAACGTCGTGTCAGTCGACGTCGTTGTTGCCTGACACACCGCTTTCGCGAGCAAGCTCGCTCCCACAGGGTATTGCATTGATCTGAAGGTCTTGCTCCCGCCGTCCGGCTTGGTCGGCGCCGCCGTCCTGGCTGCCTGGGTCGTACTTGTTGTTATTACGGGTGTTGTTGTTCACGAATGACGGATGCACAAAGGCACACCCGACGTCCGTGGGGGCAGTAAATCGTTACGGATTCTTGGGTTGAGTCAGCGCTGGTTGCGCCGCGTCGCCCGTTGCCGGCAAGCCGCGCCGAAGGCCTGGAAAATCTTCAGGTAGTTCGGGTTGTCCAGTACTTGCCATTCCGGGTGCCATTGCACGCCGAGGGCGAAGGTCGGGCTGTGCTCGACCGAGATCGCCTCGATCAAACCGTCCGGCGCCACGGCCTCGGCACGCAGGCCGGGCGCGAGACGATCGATGCCCTGGCTGTGAATCGAATTGACCTGGAACTCACTCGGCAACCCCAGTGCCTCGAACACGCCGCCGCTCAATACCGTCACCGCGTGAGCCGGTGCGTATTGCACGGCCACGTCAGGGCTGTCGGCTTCACGGTGATCGAGCATGCCCGGTAGCTCATGCACCTTCTGATGCAGGTTGCCGCCGAACGCCACGTTCATTTCCTGGAAACCCCGGCAAATGCCGAGCACCGGAACGCCCGCCGCGATGGCTGCACGCAATAAAGGAAGGGTGGTGGCATCCCGCGCCGGATCGTGATCCGTGCCGGGAGCGCTGGCCGGGCCTTGATAGTGGAAAGGTTCCACGTTCGAGGGCGAGCCGGTCAGCAGCAGACCGTCGAGTTGACCGAGTAGGTCTTCGATTTCAGTCAGCTTGCCAAGGGAAGGAATGACCACTGGCAGCCCGTTAGCGCCAACGCTGACAGCACGTACGTACTTGTCGCCGCTGATGTGATAGGGGTGCAGGCCAATCTGTTTGACGCACGCAGTAACGCCGATCAATGGCTTGAATGCCATTTTTATTCACCTCGAAGTTTGACACTTGAACGAGCTTTTTCGGAGCTTAGCCTCGTTGATTTTAATTAACAACTGCCATGTAAAAAATTCTAAACGCCGTTCATCATATATTCATGATTTCCGGGGCTGCGACCCCTGCATTGGCACGCAAGTGTTAAAAAAAGCCCGAAAAATAAACCCTGAGCGGCCATCTGTTCGCTATTGACTTCACTTTGCCGTTCGGGTTGACTGGCTCGGCGAAACAGCAGTGAACATAATAATTAACAGCTAAATAGGTGCATCATGTCGGTCCCTCTGCGTACCGTTCAACTCAACGAAGCAAACGCATTCCTTAAGAAATATCCTGAGGTTTTGTACGTCGACCTTCTGATTGCGGATATGAACGGTGTGGTGCGCGGCAAGCGCATCGAACGCACCAGTCTTCATAAGGTTTACGAGAAAGGTATCAACCTGCCGGCCTCGCTTTTCGCGCTCGACATCAATGGCTCCACGGTGGAAAGCACCGGTCTGGGTCTGGACATCGGCGACGCTGACCGCATCTGCTACCCGATCCCCGGCACCCTGAGCATCGAGCCGTGGCAGAAGCGCCCAACTGCACAACTACTCATGACCATGCACGAGATCGAAGGCCAGCCGTTCTTCGCTGACCCGCGTGAAGTGCTGGCCAACGTCGTGCGCAAATTCGACGACCTCGGCCTGACCATCTGCGCGGCATTCGAACTCGAGTTCTATCTGATCGACCAGGACAACGTGAACGGTCGTCCGCAATCGCCACGTTCGCCGGTGTCCGGCAAGCGCCCGGTGTCGACTCAGGTGTACCTGATCGACGACCTTGACGAATACGTCGATTGCCTGCAAGACATCCTCGAAGGCGCGAAAGAGCAGGGCATCCCGGCTGACGCGATCGTCAAGGAAAGCGCCCCGGCGCAGTTCGAAGTCAACCTGCATCACGTCTCCGACCCGATCAAGGCGTGCGACTACGCCGTCCTGCTCAAGCGTCTGGTGAAGAACATCGCCTACGACCATGAGATGGACACCACCTTCATGGCCAAGCCGTATCCGGGCCAGGCGGGCAACGGTCTGCACGTGCACATTTCGATCCTGGACAAAGAGGGCAACAACATCTTTGCCAGCGAGGATCCCGAGCAGAACGCCGCACTGCGTCACGCGATCGGCGGTGTGCTGGAGACCCTGCCTGCGCAAATGGCGTTCCTCTGCCCGAACGTCAACTCGTACCGCCGTTTTGGCGCGCAGTTCTACGTACCGAACTCGCCGAGCTGGGGCATCGACAACCGCACCGTTGCGGTCCGTGTGCCAACCGGTTCGGCCGACGCTGTGCGTATCGAGCATCGCGTCGCCGGTGCCGATGCCAACCCGTACTTGCTGATGGCGTCGGTGCTGGCCGGTGTTCACCACGGTCTGACCAATCAGATCGAGCCGGGCGCCCCGGTGGAAGGCAACAGCTACGAGCAGAACGAACAGAGCCTGCCGAACAACCTGCGCGACGCACTGCGCGAGCTGGACGACAGCGAAGTCATGGCCCGCTACATCGACCCGATGTACATCGACGTGTTTGTTGCGTGCAAGGAAAGTGAGCTGGCCGAGTTTGAGAACTCGATTTCTGACCTTGAGTACAACTGGTATCTGCATACGGTGTGATTGGCTGAGGCCCTCAAAAGCTGAAGAGCCCCTCACCCTAACCCTCTCCCGGAGGGAGAGGGGACTGATCCGGGGATGCTCGGGCAATCCGCTGACCTGAACGATTTTTGCCGAATCCATATTCGACTCGGTCGTTCAGGTCGGTGCAGATCCCAAGACACTTCGGTCGGTCCCCTCTACCCCCGGGAGAGGGCTAGGGTGAGGGCAGCCATCTCAACCCAGACACAGCAACCCGACACCCCCAATCCCCCCTTGTCGAGCCACAACAATGACAACGACCCGCAACGACTGGGAACAACGCTTCCAGTCCATGACCATCGAAGCCCGCGCGTTCATCAACGGTGAATACCGCCCGGCCATCAGTGGCGACACCTTCGAATGCCTGAGCCCCGTCGACGGCCGTTTCCTCGCCTCCGTGGCCAGCACCGATGAAGCCGACGCCAACCTCGCCGTTGAAGTTGCGCGCCAGTCTTTTGAGTCCGGCGTGTGGGCGAAAAAGGCCCCGGCCGAGCGCAAGCGCATTCTGATTCGCTTCGCCGATCTGATCCTGCAGAACCAGGAAGAACTGGCGCTGCTGGAAACCCTCGACATGGGTAAACCGATCAGCGATTCGATGAACATCGACATCCCGGCGACCGCCAACGCGATCCGCTGGAGTGCCGAAGCCATCGACAAGATCTACGACGAAGTTGCTGCCACCCCGCACGATCAACTCGGTCTGGTCACCCGTGAACCCTCCGGCGTGGTTGCGGCCATCGTGCCGTGGAACTTCCCGTTGATCATGGCCAGCTGGAAATTCGCTCCAGCGCTGGCAGCAGGCAACTCGTTCATTCTCAAACCTTCGGAAAAGTCGCCACTGACCGCGATCCGCATCGCCCAGCTCGCGCTGGATGCCGGCATTCCGAAAGGCGTGTTCAACGTCTTGCCAGGCTTCGGCCACACCGTCGGCAAGGCGTTGGCGTTGCACATGGACGTCGACGTGCTGGCCTTCACTGGCTCCACGGCGATTGCCAAGCAACTGATGATTTATGCCGGGCAAAGCAACATGAAACGCGTCTGGCTCGAAGCCGGGGGCAAGAGCCCGAACGTGGTGTTTGCCGACGCCCCGGACTTGCGCGCGGCAGCACAAGCAGCGGCCGGCGCCATTGCCTTCAACCAGGGCGAAGTGTGCACCGCCGGTTCGCGTCTGCTGGTCGAGCGCTCGATTCGCGAGCAATTCATTCCGCTGTTGGTGGAAGCGCTGCAAGCGTGGAAACCCGGTCATTCACTGGATCCGGCGACCACCGTCGGCGCCGTGGTCGATCAGCGTCAACTCGATAACGTGCTGCGCTACATCAGCATCGGTCGCGAGCAGGGCGCCGAACTGATCGCCGGCGGCCAACGCACCCTCGAAGAAACCGGCGGCCTGTACGTGCAACCGGCGCTGTTCGACGGCGTGACCAACGCGATGACCATCGCCCAGGAAGAAATCTTCGGCCCGGTGCTGTCGCTGATCACCTTCGACACCGCCGAAGAAGCGCTGCAGATCGCCAACGACAGCATCTTCGGCCTCGCCGCCGGCGTGTGGACCAGCAACCTGAGCAAGGCGCACACCTTCGCCCGTGGCCTGCGTGCCGGCAGCGTCTGGGTCAACCAGTACGACGGTGGCGACATGACCGCACCGTTCGGTGGTTTCAAGCAGTCGGGCAACGGTCGCGATAAATCGCTGCACGCGTTCGACAAGTACACCGAGCTGAAAGCGACCTGGATCAAGCTCTGACTCTATTACAGCGGTGGTCGCCTTCTATTGGCGACCCTCGGAGAAACGTATGAAACAGCAACACGTAAACAGCTACTACGCCGCCACTCGCAACGAAGTCATCGACTTTCCGGTTCTGGAAGAGTCGGTCGAGTGCGATGTCTGCATTATCGGCGCCGGCTACACCGGCCTGTCCTCGGCGCTGTTCCTCACCGAAGCCGGCTACAAAGTGACCGTGCTGGAAGCGGCGAAAGTCGGCTACGGCGCCAGTGGTCGCAACGGCGGCCAACTGGTCAACTCCTACAGCCGCGACGTCGACGTGATCGAAGAGCGTTACGGCGAAAAGACTGCAGAAATTCTCGGCAGCATGATCTTCGAAGGCGCCGACATCATCCGTTCGCGCATCAAGGAATACGACATCAAATGCGACTACCGCCCGGGCGGTATCTTCGCAGCGATGAACAAGAAACAACTCAACGGTCTGGCTGAGCAGAAGCGCGGCTGGGAGCGTTATGGCAACCGCAATCTGAAGATGCTCGACGCAGCGGATATCCGTCGTGAAGTTGGCTCCGATGCTTACGTTGGTGGTCTGCTCGACATGCAGGGCGGCCACGTTCACCCGCTGAACCTGGCCCTCGGTGAAGCCGCGGCGATCACGCGTCTGGGCGGCAAAATCTACGAGCAGTCGGCTGCCGTGGAAATCAAATACGGCGAACCCAACATCGTGCGCACCGCCAAAGGCCAGGTCCGCGCCAAGTACCTGCTGATCGCCGGCAACGCCTACCTGCCGCAAGGTCTGGATAATCGCGTAACCGCGAAAAGCATGCCGTGCGGCTCGCAGATCGTCGTCACCGAGCCGTTGACCGAAAAACAGGCGCGCAGCCTGATCACCAACAACTACTGCGTCGAAGACTGTAACTATCTGCTGGATTACTACCGCCTCACCGCCGACAACCGTCTGCTGTACGGCGGCGGCGTGGTCTACGGCGCACGTGAACCGGACGACATCGAACAACTGATCCGCCCGAAGATCCTCAAGACCTTCCCGCAGCTCAAAGACGTGAAAATCGACTACCGCTGGACCGGCAACTTCCTGCTGACCATGTCACGCATGCCGCAATTCGGCCGCATCGAGAAAAACGCCTACTACATGCAAGGCTACAGCGGCCACGGCGTTACCTGCTCGCACCTGGCCGGCAAACTGATCTCGGAAATGATCCGCGGCGACGCCGAACGTTTCGATGCTTTCGCATCGCTGCCGCACATGCCAATGCTCGGCGGCCGCACCTTCTCCGCGCCACTGACCGCCCTCGGCGCCGTCTACTACTCACTGCGCGACCGTTTCGGCATCTAAGTTGCCTCCCCGGCGGCGGCCCCAAGACCCCGCCGGTTTTTTACCTGACACACCAAATATCAAAATGTAGGAGTGAGCCTGCTCGCGATGAGGCCAGCCCAGCCACCCTCCCTCCCACAGAAACACCACAAACCCTGTGGGAGCGAGCTTGCTCGCGAAGGCGGTTATCCAGTCAAAAATAATGGTGAATGTGCCGCCCAATCGCGAGCAGGCTCACTCCTACAGGTCCGTATTACCAAGGCCAGAAGGACTTTTGCCGCACCGTCCATCGAACCTGCTGAGCAACACCGGCAAACGTGATTTAATAGCCGCCTTTCACGGTTCCGGGACAAGGGAGCAACGTGATCCGCGCCCTCGGCGCGTCACCCGCCACCCACCCCCATCGCCCTTAAGTCGTTCTTACATAAGGCAGTCATGGATACGGGTTCTCGACTCAAACTAGTACGCGAAAGCTACAAACTCTCCCAGCGTGAGCTGGCCCGGCGTAGCGGCGTGACCAATGCCACCATCTCCCTGATCGAACAGAATCGCGTCAGCCCCTCCGTCAGCTCACTGAAAAAGCTGCTCGAAGGCATACCGATGTCCCTGGCCGACTTCTTCACCTTCGACCAACCCCCGCGCGAACACCAATACGTCTTCCGCGCCAACGAACAACCCGACCTCGGCCGCCATGGCTTGCGACTGCTGCTGATCGGCGCCTCCGTGCCCAGCCGCCAAATGCGCTTGCTGCGTGAGCAATACGCACCGGGCGCGAGTTCCGGGGAAGAGCCGATTGTGCATGCTGAAGGAGAGGAGTGCGGGTTGGTGACGCGTGGCACGGTCGAGTTGACTGTGGATGGGTCGGTGAGTGTGTTGAATGCGGGGGATGGGTATTATTTTCCGACGACGCTACCGCATAAGTTTCGGAATATCGGGGCGGATGAGGCTGAGATTATTAGTGCGAATACGCCAGCGAATTTCTAATTAATGAGGGCAGCCATAAGGCTGCCCTCATCAGGTGTCATTTAGAATAGAAGACGGCTATGCAAGATTTTTTAATCATGCCGTTTCCGAAGAATCAGTTTTTTCCAGGAAAAAACGAAAAGGTGACAGATCTATTTATAAAGTGATCTGTCACCAGTGCGGATTATTTCTTTTTAGGTTTGCCTGCATCACTTCGCTAATGCGTGGAGTAGGAATGCCCGCGCTTTCCTTACCTGTTCTTTTTAAGAGGCGGGCTCAAACCCCCGCTGCTCAATCATCCGAAACACATCACTCACATCCTGCACCAGGATCCTGGCGATGCTCTCGACGGACGAATCCCCTCACCACACGGCGCGTTTTCCTGCGCCTTTTTCAGAACTCAAATCCGCACACACCTCAATTTGAACTTTCCTAAAAAACGATGTCAATTTGATGGCGTGTCGCGACGCTCATTGAACAGGATCAACCAGTGCCAGGCTGTTTCCTGGCAACCCAAGGAAGTGTGTGATGAGACTATTACTCGCCATGTTGTTGATGTTCAGCAGTTACACGTTCGCCAGTTGCGGCAACATCGACGACCACGATCAGCGGGCCTATTGCAATGCGAGGGAGAGCGGCAGCAGTTGCGGCAATATCGATAATCACGATTTGCGCGCCTCGTGCAACGCCGAGTTGGGAGGCAGCTCCTGCGGCAACATCGATGACCATGATCAGCGCGCCTACTGCAACGCGAAGAAGAGCGGCAGCAGTTGCGGCAATATTGATAATCACGACTTGCGTGCGCGGTGCAATGCGGAGCAGGGCAACAGTTCCTGCGGCAACATCGATGACCATGATCAACGAGCCTATTGCAACGCCACGACCGGCGGCAGCAGTTGCGGGAATATCGACAACCATGACCTGCGCACCCGCTGCGAAGCCCTGAAACGTTGAACCTTGCAGATCAGTTCGAATTGATGGCATTACGATATCAATGATAGAGTCCCGGGCCATTTTTCCAAGGAAGAACACTGTGCTACGTAATCGTCTTTTTGTATGTGCTGCATTACTTACTTGCAGCTTTTCCGCACAAGCCATCTCAAAAACCGAATATCTGAAAGGCTGCAAGATCCTGGAAAACGCCGCGATGGTCGTGATGCAGGCGCGTCAGGATGGTGCTCCCATGGCGACGCTTTGGGATATATCGGAAAAAAATGAGAATAAGTTGATCACCAAGATGTATCAGAGGCTCATTCAAGATGCATATGAAGAGCCACGGCGCGAAACCGCAGAGCAGCAAACGGCCGCGACCACTGAATTCCAGAACAAATACTTCTCTGCCTGCTTGGTCAGTACGCCCAAAGAATAAGTGCCAATTGAAAGATTCTGCGCAGCCAGTGTGAAGCGATGAAGCGCTGATATCCGGTACCTGTCACCAATAGGGGAAACCGATGCCTGAACAGGCGTCGGTTTTTTTTGCCTAAACCATGACCATTCATCCGATACACCGCACCTTCACGCCAGCCGGTCTTCCAATGCTGTAACTCACCTAGCAAAGGAAAAGCACCATGCTGAACCATAAAATTGCGGTGTTTACACTCGCGGCGCTTATCTCCGGCAGTTCGCTATATGCAATTGCGGCTGGCGAAACGTCCACCCCGACGGCGAACGATGGCAGCAGCCAGACGCGGGAGCCAGCTTCGCCCGCTACGAATGCCGATCCGGACGCCAATGCGCTGCCCCCAGGCGCGGATGGCGGTAAAACCGACAATGGGCCAGTGCCCGCTGGTTCCAAGCCGAGTGGCGCGGGTCAGGGCGGAGGCAGTAGCAGCGGTGGTGGCAACGGCGGCAGCGGAGGTGGCAGCTAGTCAATGGTGTGCGTTTGAAAAACCCGGCCTTGAGCCGGGCTTTTAATGCCTGCCAGACTCTTACTTCGTTTTCCAATGCCCGCCACCATTCTCACAATCAATCCGCGCCTGCGCCAAATGCTCTACGTCGTAGTAATAGGTGGTCACTTGTGCGTTGTCGGGGATGTTCAATGCCTTGGCATTCTTGTCCTTGCTGGTGGAATGCGGGTTGGCGAGGGATTCCTGGGTGATCGTGGCGATGCACGAGGCCTGATAGTGGTCGGCGCAATGTTCCACTTTGTTCTTGGTGCTGCTGAGCATGTCTTTGCTTTCGTTGCTGCACGACCAGTCGATTGAGTTTACCGGCATGCCTTCGTATTCATAACAACTGTGGCTTTCGACCGACGGCACTGAGGCGCTGGAGGATTGGGTCTGGACGTCGCAGCCCTCTGCCATGACGCAGGTGGGGATGATGGCGAAGGTGGCGATCAGAAGCAGGAAGCGAATGTTCATCGGAGTTTCCTCTTCGAAGGCGCCGTGTCTGATCGATGATTTGGCGCTGATACAGTTTCGAGATTGTGCGGAGGAGGGAGGTTCCATCGGGTTTTTGATTTGCTCCTGTCGCGTACACTGCGAAACAATCGGAAACATTAGCGCCCAAGGAATGGAACATTGCCCATGATCGAAATCGGCAGCCGCAATAACGCCCCCACGTCGCAGCATTCAACCCACGACGTCTACATTTTCAACATCGACCTGTCCCGACCGGCCACGCCTTTGTGTTTCGAACAGTCGACGGCCGGAGGGCATGGTGGGCAGGGCGGTGCGCGCTGGTTGGCGCTGGATGAGCTGGAAGCCTGGCCCGGTGAGTGGCGTGAGCACTTGAAGAAGTCTGATTGTGCCTGGGTCGCTGAGTTGATCGACGCGCATCCTAGTGCGGATCAAGTGACATTGGTGTCGATGATTCTCAAGCGTCACGCCGAGCCGGCGAAGCCTGTCGGTCGCTTGAAGGCCATTGGCGCTTGGCTCAAACGCAACATCCACGTCGGCGGCCGCTACGGCGTCTAATCCACGGAGACTCCCATGACCCAGACCCTGGAACGCGCTATCGCCATCGCCGCCACGGCCCACGCCGGGCAGGTCGACAAGGGCGGTTCGCCGTACATTTTGCATCCGCTGAAAGTCATGTTGCGCATGAGCACGCTGGAAGAACGCATCGTCGCCGTGCTGCATGACGTGGTTGAGGATTGCGGCATCAGCCTCGATGACTTGCGCAAGGAAGGTTTCTGCGAAGAGGTGCTGACGGCGATTGAGTCGGTGACCAAACTGCCGGGCGAGTCCTATGAAGACTTTGTTGATCGCGCCGCACAGAACCCGATCGGTCGGGTGGTGAAGCTGGCGGATCTGGAAGAGAACAGCGACCTGTCGCGAATTGCCTCGCCGAGTTGGGAAGATCTCGAACGGATCGAAAAATACCGCCGGGCGATTGCACGGCTGCATATGTAATAGAAAGGACATCCTTGTGGGAGCGAGCCTGCTCGCGAAGGCGTCAGGTCAGTTACATATCTGCAACTGGCACGACGCTTTCGCGAGCAGGCTCGCTCCCACAGTGACAAGTGATTATTCGACGATGTTGGGTCAGTTTATTAGCCAGGAAGGCGACTATGAAATCCATTCTCTGTTTGTTGATTGCCGCCGGTTTCGGCGCACTGTTGCAGTTCGAAGGCGTGCCCCATGGTCTGCTACTGGGTTCGATTGTCGTCACCGCATTGTTCGCCAGTAAAAACGATATCGCCCCGGCAACCCCCTATGGTCTGGGCTACATCCAGGTCACGCTGGGCATCGCCACCGGGCTGATGTTCGAAGCGTGGGACAGCGAGACAGCCTCGACGATGTTGCCGAGCCTCGGCGTGTTGTTGATTTGCCTGACGGTGCAAATCGCCCTCGCCGGATGGTGGCTGACGCGCGGCGCAGGCTGGAATCGCACGGATGCGCTCTTAGCGGTTTATCCCGGTGCACTGGCAGCGGTGTTCGATTTACTAGAGTCGGAAAAGGCCTCGAGCAAAGTCATCATCGTGCACTTGATGCGCTTGCTGTTGATCACGGTGTTGGTGAGTTTCCTGATTCCCGGTCAAGCCGCTGCGGTGGCGGTTGCCGATGGCGATCCTTTGACGACAGGCATGGCGCTGACCGCGTTTTCAGTGATCGCGTTGAGCGTGCTGCTCGGGCGCTTGCTGCTGGTGATCGGCGTACCGGCGCCGTTCATGCTCACCGCGATCATCATCACGGCGGTGTTTGTGAAAGCGGGATGGTTGCACGGTTTTCACATGCCGGATTGGAGTCTGAATCTGGCGGCGCTGATTCTCGGTGTGCGGATCGGTTCAAGGTTTCAGGGGCTTGGCTTCGCGGAACTGGGACGTCATGGGCGAACGGCGTTGGTCTCGGTTGGTTTGATGATTGTGGTTGCGGCGGTGTTTGCTGAAGTCGCGGCGCGCTGGTTGGGCAGTGATCCACTGTCGCTGTGGCTGGCGTATATGCCGGGGGCAATTGAGACGATCGCGATTGTTGCGTTTGGTGGCGGGCTGAATGTGGTGTTTATTCTGACTCATCATTTGAGCCGGATGGTGTTGCTGCATTTTGCACCGGCGTTGTTGGTGCAGGTGCGGCGGGTGCGGGAGGAAACCTGACTCGAGCTGATGCCAATGTGTTGCGGTGTGTCAATTAGATCCAATCCCCTCACCCCAGCCCTCTCCCCCCAGGGGGGCGAGGGGGAAAGGGAGCCGATCTTCATGTCATTCAAAACCTGAGTTCGACTCGGGTATCTCACGTCACGGGGAAGCTTTCAAAACCTGAGTTCGACTCGGGTATCTCACGTCACGGGGAAGCTTTCAAAACCTGAGTTCGACTCGGTGTTTCAGGTCGGCGTACCTCTTCCAAACACCTCGGTCAGTCCCCTCTCCCTCTGGGAGAGGGTTAGGGTGAGGGGCTTTTGCTCTACGTGGTTGATGCGGCGCTAGCGGATGTGTGCATCGAAGCCTTCGCTATCCGGCGCGATATCGCTCTTCAACGTCAAAGCAGGAATCTCATACTCCCCACCATTCTGCTGCCGAAACCCGATCGGCCGCGCGCTCCACAACTCATCCAGCCGCCGCCCCAGCTCATCACAAGTCTCGGCATACCGCGCCGCATCCATCCGACTGGTCCGATACACCACAAACGGTGGCACCACTTCAAAACCGGGGTAATACAAAATCCCGTGCTGAATCGGAAACAGCAAATCATCCATCGGCCCGTTAATCCCGCGTGTCGCGTAGTGCGATTCCCAGCCGCCAGTGGTAACCATCAACATCGCCCGTTTGCCTTGCATTTTCCCTTCGCCATAACGCTCGCCCCAACGACTGTCGGAATGCTCACCGACGCCGTAGGCAAAACCGTAGGCGTACACCCGATCGACCCAACCTTTGAGAATCGCCGGCATGGTGAACCACCACAATGGAAACTGCAGGATCAGCGCGTCAGCCCATAGCAGTTTCTCCTGCTCACGGGCGATGTCGGCAGCCTGGGTGCCTTCGGCGTAGGCGACTTTCGAGTCGAGCGAGGCGTGGAACGGTTTCGTCGCATCGCGCTGCGGGGCGTCGTCGGCGTCGAGGCTGGCTTTCCAGTTCATTGCATAGAGGTCGGAGACCTGCACGGTGTGACCGGCGGCTTGCAGGCGCTGGACGCTGAAGTCGCGCAGCGAGCCGTTGAGGGAGGTCGGTTCTGGATGGGCGTAAACGAGTAAGACGTTCATGTTGAAGCTCCGTTAGCTGAGTGACTGCAGGATCGGCGTTCAACCGGTATATTGGAAATGAATGTCTGATATGTCTGGTATAGCCATGAATAATTTGAGACGGCTGGATATCAACCTGCTGCTGACCCTCGACGTACTGCTGGCGGAGCACAACGTCACCCGCGCGGCGCAGCGGCTGAACCTGTCGCAGCCTTCGGTGAGTGTGCATCTGGCCAAGTTGCGCGACATCTTTGGTGATCCCCTGCTGTTGCCCGGGCCGCGCGGCATGCGCCCGACGGCGCGCGCCGATGAGTTGCGCGAGCCGTTGCGCGAGGCGTTAGAGGCATTGGAAAGGGCGGTGGCGCCGGCCAGTGCGTTCAACTCGGCGCAGGCGACGCACACCTGGAAAATCGCCGCGACCGATTACGGCGAGTCGACGGTGGTGTTGCCAGCGCTGAGCGGCTTGCGCGAACAGGCGCCGGGCACGCGGCTGGCGGTGATCGATCTGACGCCGGCGCATCTGGTCAAACAGGCCGAGCAGGGTGTATTCGATCTGGCGCTGCACATCAGCGAAGACGCGCCGCCTGAGTTGCATCGACGACCGCTGTTCTCCGAGCGTTATGTGCTGGCCGGTCGAGTCGGGCATCCAGGTTTGATGCATGCGCCCAGCCGCGAACAGTTCTGTGCGCTGGAGCACGTGATGGTGTCGCGCGAAGGCGGGGGCTTTTTCGGGGTGACCGATCGGGCGTTGGCCGATGTCGGGCTGATGCGCAAAGTGGTGTTGTCGGTGCCGCACTTTCTGATGGCGATGTCGGTGTTGGCGAGCACCGATCTGGTGGCGATGCTGCCGTCACGTCTGGTGCGTGGCAACCCGGCCTTGCAAGTGGTCGACGCGCCGCTGCAAGTGCCCGGTTACGAAATGGCGATGTTCTGGGGCGAACGTTCGCACCGCGATCCGGCGCACAAATGGCTGCGCGAGCAATTGCTGGCTTCGGTCTGAGGCCTTAGGCATGACCCAGGGCAATCGCAAACGACACGACGATCATGCACGCAAACGCAAAATTGAGATTCATGAGGTGTTCATCCTGAGCCTTTTAGAGTGGGGCCATTCTGAACAGGTTGAAAGCAAAGAAAAAATTCGCCTTGTTGATTCCAATGATCGAAACGATTGATACCCCGCCGGATTGTGTTTGCTCAGGGCTTTGGCTAATCTCGCAAGAACCTGCAACTACAAGCATAAACAGGCATAACCATGCACGATCATTCCGCGGCTGAACTGCCATCCCTGCGCCGGCAGAAAATCCTTTTGCTCCTTGAGCGTGACGGCAAGGTCATGGCCTCCGAATTGAGTCAGCACTTTGCGGTGTCCGAAGACACCATCCGCCGCGATCTCGCCGAACTGGACAATGGCGGGCTGGTGCAGCGTGTCCACGGCGGCGCGTTGCCGCGTCCAAAAGACTCCGGCAAGGATTACTTCACTCGGCTAGACGAGACGGATGAGGTGAAAATTCGCTTGGCGCAACGGGCGGCGCTGGAAGTGGAGGACGGGCAGATTGTGCTGTTCGATTCCGGCTCGACCACGCTGCAAGTGGCGCGCTCGTTACGTGCAGATATCAGCATCACGGCGGTGACCGCTTCACCGATGACGGCGATTGCCTTGTCCGAATTCAAGGCTGTGAAAGTGATTCTCGCTGGCGGCCAGTTGAACCCGCGAACGATGGCGGCGGGTGGGCATGAGGCGCTGCGGCTGCTGGCGGGGATCAAGGCGGATCTGGCGATTACCGGGGTGTGCGCGATTCATCCGGAGGTGGGGATTACCTCGCTGCATTTCGATGAAGTGCCGGTGAAGCAGGCGATGCTGGAGGGCGCGACGCGGGTGATAGCGGTGACTTCGGCGGACAAGTTGGGAGCGGTGGAGCCGTTTGTGGTGGCGCCTTGTACGCGCCTGCATACGCTGATTACCGAGCGGCATGTGGCGTCGGGGAGTGTCGAGGATTATCGGCGGTTGGGGATTGTCGTCGAGCAGTTGCCGGATTGAGGTTTTGCGGTGGTTTTGATGGCCCCTTCGCGAGCAAGCTCGCTCCCACATTCGAACGCGTTTCTGAGATAGAACTCGATCAACTGTGGGAGCGAGCTTGCTCGCGAAGGGGCCGGTATATTCAACACATGTTTCAGCGCAGGCGCTCAAGCATCTGGTAATACCACATCCCCGCCGCCAGCAACGGGTTACCGAGCAAATCCCCCATCGGCACCCGAATGTGCTGACATGCGGCAAACGTATCGAACTGCTCCATCTGCCCAGTGATCGCGCGGCTCATGATTTCGCCCATGATGTGCGTCGTCGCGATGCCGTGCCCCGAATAGCCCTGGCAATACCAGACGTTGTCCGAGAGCTTGCCCAGTTGCGGAATGCGGTTGATGACGATGCCCATCGCGCAGCTCCACTGGTAATCGATCTGCACACCTTTGAGCGCCGGGAAGGTTTGCTCGATACACGGGCGCAGTTCGGCGGCGATGTCGCGTGAATCCTTGCCGCTGTAGTTGGCGCCACCGCCGAACAACAAACGGCCGTCGGCGGTGAGGCGGTAGTAGTCGAGGACGAAGCGGCAGTCGTACACCGCGAGGTCTTCGGGGTTGATCTGTTTTGCCAGATCGCCCAGTGGTGCGGTGGTGACAATGCCGCCCATGGCCGGGAAAATCTTGCCCTTGAGCTGTCCCGGTTCGAGCTTGTGATAGACGTCGCCGGCGAGCATCACCTGCTTGGCGTCGATCTGGCCGTGGGCGGTTCTTACGCTAGGCGTAGCACCGTGAATGATCTCCAGCACTTCGCTGTTTTCAAAGATCAGCGCACCGAGACTTTCCGCCGCCCGTGCTTCACCGATGCACAGGTTGAGCGGGTGCAGATGCATGTTGCGGGTATTCTTGATTGCGCCGTGATAGAGGTCGCTTTGCAGCAGATCACGCACCTGGCTGCGGTCGAGCAGGCTGACTTCATCGCCTAATCCGCGACGCACGGCTTCTTCATAATCCTTGCGCAAGTCGGTCATGTGGCTGGGTTTGTACGCGGCGTGTAAATGGCCGTGTTTGAGATCGCATTGAATGCCGTACTTGTCGACGCGTTGCTGGATGATTTCATGTCCGCGCCAGCGCAGGTGCCAGATGAAATCATCGACGTCATCGCCGAGTTTCGGACGCATCTGTTTGCGCATCGCACCATCGCCGGAAAGGCTGCTGGTGACTTGGCCGCCATTGCGGCCGGTGGCGCCCCAGCCGATCTTGTGGCTTTCGACGATGGCGACTTTCAGGCCTTTTTCGGCGAGTTCGACGGCAGTGGCGACGCCAGTGAAGCCGCCGCCGATGATTACCACATCGACAGTGTGTCGGCCTTGCAGGGTCGGGTAGTCGGTGTCCTGGTTAAGGGTGGCGGTGTAGTAGGAATTGCAGCGTTCGGTCATGTCAGTGTCCACACAAATTCTTAGGTTGTACGCGGTCCCTGTAGGAGTGAGYCTGCTCGCGATAGCGGTGTGTCATGATACCAGCGCCAATCCTGCTCACCCACCTCGGCCATGAACTGCCGGTACTCGGCTCGCTTCACCGCCAGATACACCCCGAGAAATTCCTGCCCCAAGGCATCCCGCGCCCACACCGAATTCTCCAGCGCCTGCAGCGAGGTCAGCCAATCGGTCGGCAGCAATTCCTTAGCCTGCGCATAGCCATTGCCTTCAACCGGTGCACCCGGATCAAGGTCTTCACGAATGCCACGATGAATCCCGGCAAGGATCGCCGCTGCCGCCAGATACGGGTTGGCATCGGCGCCGCAGATGCGGTGTTCAATGTGTCGGGTATTGGCCGGGCCACCGGGTACGCGCAGGCTGACGGTGCGGTTGTCGACACCCCAGGTCGGCGCCAGCGGTGCGTAACTGTTGGCCTGGAAGCGTCGATACGAGTTGGCGTTCGGGCAGAACAGCAGCAACGAGTCGAGCAAGGACGCGAGCATGCCGCCAATCGCCGTGCGCAGCAGCGGGGTGCCGGCCGGGTCTTCGGAGGCGAATAGATTGTGTCCCGCGCCATCGGCCAGACTCACATGCATGTGCATGCCGGTGCCGGCTAGATCATCGAACGGCTTGGCCATGAAGGTCGCCTGCATGCCGTGCTTGTGGGCGATGGCTTTGACCAGACGTTTGTAGCGCACGGCCTGATCCATCGCCTCCAGCGCGTCGCCATGTTCGAGGGTGATTTCCACCTGGCCCGGCGCGTATTCGGAGATCGCCGTGCGCGCCGGAATACCGTGCAGTTTGCAGGCGCTGTAGAGGTCGGCGAGGAATGGTTCGATCTGTTCCAGCTCGCGCAAACCATAAACCTGCGTATGTCGCGGTCGACCACCGTCAGCGTCCAGCGCCGGTTGCGGGCGACCGTTGTGATCGCGTTTGGCGTCGAGCAGATAGAACTCCAGTTCACACGCCATCACCGGGTGATAACCCTCGGCCTTGAGCCCGTCGATAACCTTGATCAGCAAGTGTCGCGGGTCGGCGATGCTCGCGGGCATGCCCTCGGTCGGGTGCATGCTGACCTGCACGGCGGCGGTTGGAATCTTGCGCCATGGCAGGCGCACCAGACTGCCTTCCAGCGGATAGGCGCGGCAGTCGATATCGCCGACGTCCCAGACCAGACCGGAGTTCTCGACGTCTTCACCCTGTACGGTCAGACCGAGGATGGTGCTGGGTAGTGGCCGACCGCTTTGGTACACGGCGAGCAGTTCTTCACGGTGCAACAGCTTGCCGCGCGGCACGCCGTTGGCGTCGAGGATAAACAGCTCGATCATGTCGATATCGGAGTTCTGTTCAAGGAACAGGCGTGCGTCTTCGATGGCTGCGAATTTCATAATCAATCACTCACGATGGCGCCGCGCAGGCGCGCAGATTCGGGCCGGACACGACGCGACAAAAAGGCGTAGGTGTCCTGGCAGGGATATCAAGAAGTAGGGGACTGTCGCGGTTCTTTAACGGACGCGATCAGACAGACCGGGCGATATCCGGCGGGCGTGCGGAGTGACGCAGCTTGGAACGGCGCAGGGCCATGGGGAGATTGACGATACGATTCATACGCCGCCCCTGTGGGAGAGGGTGCGCAGGGTAGAGACGTTCAACGATTTTCGTTGTTGTGGTGACGTACTCATAACGCGTGTTTCCGTTGGCGGAAAACGTCGGTGGCGGGCTGACCCGCCGACCGGTGTGCCCGGATAGTAAGGGGG
The DNA here is from genome assembly GCF_056401755.1 of Pseudomonas sp. P4_D7. Classification (NCBI taxonomy): domain Bacteria; kingdom Pseudomonadati; phylum Pseudomonadota; class Gammaproteobacteria; order Pseudomonadales; family Pseudomonadaceae; genus Pseudomonas; species Pseudomonas sp. P4_D7. The sequence goes on from NZ_JBFUIR010000003.1 coordinate 82,016, forward strand.
AATTCGCGGGCCTGTAAACGGGAGATTCACAGGCCCCGCTTCAGCGCGTCAGCTCAAAGCCCAGCCCGGCGAGGGCGCAAACGATCAACACGCTGATCACGCCGCGTTTGAAAACGAACAAGGCCAATGCTGCCGCAACCGCCAGCATCAGCGAAAACAGATCCAGTTTCCCGGCAAAACCGTTCGGCCAGAACACGTGGTAGGCGAAAAAACACGCCAGATTCAGAATCACCCCGACCACGGCAGCGGTGATCGCCGTCAGCGGTGCGGTGAACTTCAGTTCGTTGTGCGTCGATTCCACCAACGGCCCGCCGGCGAGGATGAACAGAAAAGAGGGCAGGAAAGTGAACCAAGTCACCAGCGTTGCCGCCAGCGCCCCGGCGGCAAAGGCATGTTCGGGGCCGAACGCCGGTTGCACGTAGGCACCGACGAAACCGACAAACGCCACCACCATGATCAGCGGGCCCGGGGTGGTTTCACCGAGGGCGAGACCGTCGATCATCTGCGTCGGCGTCAACCAGCCATAATGCCCGACGGCACCCTGATAGACGTAAGGCAGCACCGCGTAGGCGCCACCGAAGGTAAGCAGCGCGGCTTTGGTGAAGAACCAGGCCATTTGCGTGAACGTGCCGTCCCAGCCAAACAGCACCGTCAACAGCGCCATGGGCAAACACCACAGCGCGGCGCCGACCGACAGCAGCCGCAGCAACTTCGCCGGGCTGAAACGGACATGTTCGGGGGCCGGCGTATCGTCATCGATCAACGCCGGGCCGAAGGATTTCTCGCTGTTGCGCGCACCTGCGTTACTGAACCGCTGCGGCGCGAATCGGCCGCCCAGATAGCCGATCAGCGCGGCCCCGAGGACGATCAAGGGAAAGGGCACGTTGAAGGCGAAAATCGCCACGAACGACGCCCCGGCAATCGTCCATAGCCAGGCATTCTTCAGGGCGCGCGAGCCGATGCGATGCGCGGCGTGCAGCACTATCGCGGTGATTGCCGGTTTGATCCCGTAAAACACTCCAGCCACCGCTGGCACGTCACCGAAAGCAACGTACAGCCACGACAAGCCAATCAGAATGAACAACGATGGCAGCACAAACAGCGCTCCGGCGATGACACCGCCCCAGGTGCGATGCAGCAGCCAGCCGATGTACGTCGCCAATTGCTGAGCCTCGGGGCCGGGCAGCAACATGCAGTAGTTGAGTGCGTGCAGGAAACGTTTTTCGGAGATCCAGCGCCGACGCTCGACCAGCTCCTGATGCATGATCGCGATCTGCCCGGCCGGGCCGCCGAAACCGATGCAGCCGAGTTTCAGCCAGAAGCGCCAGGCCTGGCGCAGGGTGACGGGATCGGGGCGGGGCAGGTTGTTCGGCGCTGTGTTCACGCGTGACTCCGGAGTTGAATCCTGGCGGAGCGGCTATCTAATCAGACTTTTAACCCTCACCCCAGCCCTCTCCCAGAGGGAGAGGGGGCCGACCGAGGTGTCTGGTGCTATCCGTCGACCTGAAAGATCGAGTCGATTATGGATTGGGTCATCAGCCAGACGCCTGAGGGCGAGCGGCCGGCCAGCTACTCAGGGAGAGATTGCGTACCGAGGTAATTTGCGTTTCACATCGACCTTGAAAGGTTTGGTCGGTCATGGATTCACCACAATTCCTTCACGTCGGCGTACTTCTGCAATATCCCCCAATCAGTCCCCTCTCCCTCGGGGAGAGGGTTAGGAGGGCGGCGTTCCGATGAGGGGCTTTTGCTTTTCAGGCATGCGCCAGGCTCCAGCGCAACGCCGCATCCCGATCGCTCTCACGGCCCTCGACCCAGTGAGAACCCACAGGCGTAGTCTCACGCTTCCAGAACGGCGCACGGGTCTTGAGCACGTCCATGATGAACGCGCAGGCTTCAAACGCCATGTGCCGGTGCTTGCTGCTGACCCCGACAAACACGATCGGCTCACTCACCGACAACGCGCCAACCCGATGCACAATCTCCACCCCCAACAGCGGCCAGCGCTCGCGGGCCTCTGCGGCGATCTGCTCAAGAGCTTTTTCGGTCATGCCCGGATAGTGCTCAAGAAACAGCTCATTCACGCTCTGGCCAATGTTCAGATCACGCACATAACCAATGAAATTCACCACCGCACCCACTCGTGGGTTGCGCGCGTGCAGATCAGCCGTCAACTGGCCGACATCGAAGCTTTTGTGCTGGACTCGAATAGCCATCGATCAACCCCCGGTCACTGGCGGAAAAAACGCGATCTCATCGAAATCCTCAATCACCTGGCTCGGCTGACACAGTTCCTGATTCACCGCGCACATCAGATTCCCGGCACCGAGCACTTCGCGCCACAGATCGCCGCGCTGCATGAGCATTTGCCGGACATCTTCAACGCTGCCCAAAGCCTCGGTCAGCGGGATTTTTTCACCGCCCAGATTGAGCCGGTCGCGGTAGCTGGCGAAGTAGTTGATCAGGATCATCGCGCGTCCTCCGATTGAAAGTGGCCGGAGCGTCCGCCCTGTTTGCTCAGCAAGCGGATATCACCGATAACCATCGCCCGATCCACCGCTTTGCACATGTCGTAAATGGTCAGCGCGGCGACGCTGGCGGCGGTCAGGGCTTCGAGTTCGACGCCGGTCTGGCCGGTCAGGCGGCAGGTGCTGTTGATCTGCACGCGATCCGGTTCGCAAGCCTTCAACTCGACCTGAATCGAGCTGAGCAGCAACGCATGGCACAGCGGGATCAGTTCGTGAGTGCGCTTGGCCGCTTGTATCCCGGCGATCCGCGCCACGGCGAAGACATCGCCTTTCGGGTGACCGTTGGCCTGAATCATCTGCAAGGTTTCCGGACGCATCTGCACCCAGGCTTGCGCGCTGGCTTCGCGGCGGGTCGCGGCTTTGTCGCTGACGTCGACCATGTTGGCGCGGCCCTGATCGTCGAGGTGGGTGAGGGTGTGGCTCATGCGGAATGCTCCTGGATCGGGCTGTAAATTCGCGGGGCGTTGCGGTGCGGCACATGGATCAGATTAAGCCGGTGCTTGAGTGCCCACCGCACAGTCAAAGCGGTTGGCGCGGACAGACTGACGAGGGTGCCGAGGCGGGCGCGCACGGCTTTGTGGATCAGTTCGAGACTGCAACGGCTGGTCACCACGACGAAGCCTTCAGCAGCATTGATGTCGTCGAATTGCATCGCACCGATCAGCTTGTCGAGGGCGTTGTGGCGGCCGATGTCTTCGCGGCACAGCAGCGCTTCACCGTTGGCGTCAAAGTACAGCGCGGCGTGCAGGGCGCCACTGCTTCGGGCGAGTTGTTGAGCGGCTTCGATGCGTTGGCGAATGCCGTCGAAATGCTCTGCCGGCGGCAGCGGTGAAGGTTGCAGAATCTGCAGTTGCGGCAGCGCCTGCTCCAGCGCTTCAACGCCGCAGATGCCGCAACCGCTGGTGCCGGTCATTTGCCGACGATGATCCTTCAAGGCCCAGAACGCCCGGCTGGAAATCTGCACATCGGCCTGACAGGCCTGATCGAAATGCGTGAGGCGGATATCGTAGATCTCGTCGACGCTGTCGATGATCGCGTTGCTCAGGCTGAAGCCACGGATGAAGTCTTCGAGGTTGCCGGGCGAGACCATCATCACCGCTTGGCTGAGGCTGTTGTAGGTGATGGCGAGGGCGATTTCCGAGGCTAGCGCGGCGTGGGTGATGGTGGCGTCGGGCAGGTATTCGCGAAACGCCACTTGCGCCGGTTGCGGGGCGGGGGCGTTGGGCTCGGTGGCGGATTCTGTGAGGGTTTCGACGTGGCAGAGCATCTTGAAAGTCCCGAAGCGCTGAAGAGTGTTCAGGCTACGGGGGCGTTAAAAGTGCGTCCAATCGCTTGTTCTGATGTGGTGATTGCTTTGCTCGATCAACCAGGATTTGTATCGACTGTTCGGGCCTCTTCGCGAGCAAGCTCGCTCCCACAGGGGAATGCATTTCAACTGTGGGAGCGAGCTTGCTCGCGAAGGCGGCCTTACATTCACCATCATTTATTCGGCAGAAACCTCAACCCCAAACAACTTCCGCGCCTCGGCAAAACACTTCTCGGCAATCGCCGAGCGCGGTTCGGTCTTGCGCATCACCAGGCCCAATGGCGCAAGCACACTGGCATCCGGCAACTGCATGAACGACAAGTGCTCGATCGGCTCTTCCAGGCCGCTGTCCAGCGGCATGATCGCGCAGCAGAAGCCTTGGTGAATCGCCTGCAACAGCTGATAGGTGGAGTCGCTTTCCATGATCGGCTGCGGGCTGAGGCCACGGCTGCGGAAGCTCAAATCGATGGATTTACGGTAATGCATGCCGGCGGTAATCATCCCCAGCGGCAGTTCGGCGGCGTCTTCCCAGCTCATTTCCGAGCCTTCGAACTGGAAATGCCGGTTGTCGTAGAGCAGGCCGACGCGGGTTTCACCGATCTCGAAAAACTCGAAATAGTTCGGGTTGACGTGATCCAGATAGCACACGCCCAAGTCCAGTTGGTTATTGCCTAACCCGGCAATGATCTCGTCGGAACTGAGCGACGACAGGCTGAACTTCAACTCCGGATACGTCCCTGACAACCCCTGAATGTAATTGACCGGGTTGAAGCTACTGAGCGGCACCAGTCCCAACCGCAAGCTACCCACCAATTGCCCGCGACACGCCGCCGCTTCGGCGAACAATCCGTCATGCGCTGCGAGCAAGGTGCGCGCCCAGGCCAGCACACGCTCGCCGGCCTGGGTGAAACCTTCAAAGCGCTGGCCACGGTTGACCAGCACCAGATCCAGCTCGTCTTCCAGATTGCGCAGGCGCATCGACAGCGTCGGTTGGGTGATGTGGCAGCGTGCGGCGGCCTGGCCGAAGTGGCGGGTTTCGTCCAGCGCGATCAGGAACTTGAGTTGTTTGATGTCCACGATGGCACCTGCTCGATGGGAATTTTTTGATTGAGTATTGACGCGGATGCGCGAGTCGCACGAAAAGCGCAGGGTGCGACGATCTCATCTGAACGGTTGTTCGTCCAATCGGAAGTGTTTAAGGGACTATCGATCAGCTCTATCACGCCCGGTTTTACTGGCCTTGAGCAAAGTGAAAGGCACCGATAGAGGCGGTCGATAATGTGGTTGGCCAGAGTGATTAGACAGTACTCATAAGTGGCACTTAGGCTGCTCGGCAATGTTGATTGACTGCTGCCGGAGAACTGCCATGAGCGCAAAAGCCGATGCCCTGTTTGTCCCCCTGAATATTGCCGTGTTGACGGTCAGCGATACGCGCGATTACGCCAGCGATACGTCCGGCCAATTACTGGTCAGTCGTTTGCTGGAGGCCGGTCACACGTTGAGCGAGCGCAATCTGCTCAAGGATGATCTGTACAAAATCCGCGCTCAGGTAGCGAACTGGATCGCCGACGAAGGCATTCAGGTGGTGTTGATCACTGGCGGCACTGGTTTCACCGGTCGCGACAGCACACCGGAAGCGGTGGCCTGCCTGTTCGACAAACAGATCGATGGTTTTGGCGAACTGTTCCGGGCGATTTCGATTCTGGATATCGGTACATCCACCGTGCAAAGCCGCGCGCTGGCCGGGCTGTCGAACGGCACGCTGGTGTGCTGCCTGCCGGGTTCGACCGGTGCCTGCCGCACGGCGTGGGAAGGCATTCTTGCCGAACAATTGGATAACCGTCATCGCCCGTGCAACTTCGTCCCGCACCTGAAAGCCGTGCAAGCCTGCGGGCCACGCGGATGAGCAAAGCACCGCTGATGCCGGTCGAAGACGCTCTCGACCAATTGCTCGGCATGGCCAATGAGCAACGTCTGGCCGACGGCGAAGTGCTGGCGCTCGACGATGCGCGTGGGCGGGTGTTGGCCAGTGATCTGGTGGCGACACTCGACCTGCCGCCGTGGCCGAACAGCGCCATGGACGGTTACGCGCTCAATCTCGCCGATCTGCACCGTCAGCCGCTGAAGGTCTCGCAAAAGGTTTACGCCGGGCTGGCGCCGGACACGTTGCTGCCCGGCACCTGCGCACGGATTTTTACTGGCGCACCACTGCCGCCCGGGGCCACCTGTGTCGAGATGCAGGAGAACGTCGAAGTGCTGGAGGACGGCCGCGTGCGTTTTTTGCAGCCGCTGAAAGCGGGGCAGAACATCCGCGCGCAAGGTCAGGAAAATCGCGTCGGCGACATCCTGCTGCGCGCTGGCAAGCGACTTGGACCTTTCGAACTGGCGGTCGCTGCCGGGCAAGGGCTGGCGCAACTGCACGTGGTGCGTCGCCCGCGTGTGGCGCTGCTGTCGACCGGTGATGAACTGGTCGAGCCGGGCCAGCCGTTGCGCCCCGGCAGCATCTACAACAGCAACCGCGTATTGCTCGGCCATTGGTTGCGTGAGCTGGGCTGCGAAGTGATCGACGCCGGCATCCTCCCGGATCGCCCGGCGCAGACGCGGCTCAAGCTTGAGCAATTGCAAGTGGCGACCGACCTGATTCTGACCACGGGCGGGGTGTCTGCCGGCGATGCCGATTGCCTCGGACAGGTGTTGCGCGACAACGGCAAACCGCTGTTGTGGAAACTGGCGATCAAGCCTGGCAAACCACTGACCGTGGGCCATTTCGGCACGGTGCCGGTGATTGGCCTGCCGGGTAATCCGACCTCAGCACTGGTGACGTTTGGCTTGTTGGCGCGGCCGTATCTGCTGCGCATTCAAGGCGTGGAAGATGTCATGCCGCTGAGTTTTACGGTCAGCGCGGGCTTCGATTGGCACAAGGCTGGCGGCCGCCGTGAATACCTGCGGGTGAAGCTGGAGGCGGGGCGTGCGGTGCTTTATCCGAATCAAAGCTCCGGCGTCCTGCTCGGCGCAACCTGGGCCGACGGCCTGGTGGAAATCCCCGAGAACAGCACGCACAACCTCGGCGACCCGCTGCGTTTCATCCCCTTCAACGAACTGTTCTGACCTCACCACCAATCAAACTGTGGGAGCGAGCCTGCTCGCGAAGGCGGTGGCACAGTCAACATCTGCGTTGGCTGGTCAACCGCTATCGCGAGCAGGCGAAGGCCTACAATGGTTTTGTGGTGCTCAACAATATCCGCGGTGTACGCAAAACCTGTGGGAGCGAGCTTGCTCGCGAAGGCGGAGTGTCAGTCAACATTGATTTTGGCTGATAGGGCCCCTTCGCGAGCAAGCTCGCTCCCACAATGGCTTTATGGCGCTCATCAATATCCGGGTGTGAATGCAAAACTTGTAGGAGTGAGCCTGCTCGCGATGACGGAGGGTCAGTCGACGAAGATGTTGACTGGGCCGGCGCCATCGCGAGCAAGCTCGCTCCCACATTGGTTTTGTGGTGGTCATCAATATCCGYGGTGTACGCAAAACCTGTGGGAGCGAGCTTGCTCGCGAAGGCGGAGTGTCAGTCGACATTGATGTTGGCTGAYASGGCCTCTTCGCGAGCAGGCTCGCTCCCACAGGGTTTTGAGGTGTCTGCAGAGCTAAGGGTCAGCTCAGCACATAGTCCACCGGCTTCAGCGCCGGCGGCACTTCGGCGCCGAGTTCGGCGAGGATATCGCGTTCGATGGTGCGCACCAGCGAGTCGGTTGCCAGGTCGTTTTCGTCGCGGCCAAACGGGTCTTCCAGTTCATCGGCAATCGCATCCAGGCCAAAAAACGTATAGCTGACAATCGCCGTGAACAACGGTGTCAGCCAGCCCAGCGGCTCGGCCATGGCAAACGGCAGCAGTATGCAAAACAGGTAGATCGTGCGGTGCAACAACAGTGTGTAAGGAAACGGCAGCGGCGTGGTTTTGATCCGTTCGCACACCGCTTGCGCCTGGGTCAGGCTGGTCAGGTGATTGGCCAATAGCATGTAGCGCCATTCAGTCAGCTCACCGTTCTGATGCAGATCGGAACACTGCTGGCCGACCGTTTGCAAAATGCGCCCGCTGTAATCCGGCGTCTGCGGATCGGGTTTCGGCATGATCCATTGGCTACTGGCGTCCGCTTCGCTTTCCTTGCGCAGCCGCGCATTCAACGCATGAGCAAAACCACAAAGATTGAGCAGCAACGGTTTGCGCTCAGCCGATTCACGAATCACATGGGTTTCGCGAATCACCGAACGAATGTGCACGATCACTTCGCCCCAGGCCTTGCGCGCCTCGTACCAGCGGTCATAACAGGCGTTGTTGCGAAAATTCATGAAGATCGACAGCGACAAACCCAACAACGTAAACGGCGTGGCGTTGACCTTGGTGAAGTTGCTCGGATGGAGGATTTCCACCAGCACGATAGCCGAAGCGAGCAGGGTGACCATCAACGTGCGCAGGGCGATGCGCTTGGCAATCGAACCCTTGAGGGTGAAGAGAATGGCGAACTGATTGACCTTGGGTCTGATGATCATGCTGTGCGGTTCCGATAACCGATGAAACTGGCGGGATCAGCCGCCGGTCATGTTCATGAAGCGCACGACCTGAACATCATCGTTCACTTCGAAATTGTGCCGATACGGCTTGAGTTTCATCGCCTCGACAATGGCTTTCTCCAGCCGCTGCGGTTGCCCCGGATGCGCGCGCAGCACCGCTTTCAGATCCACCGAATGCTCGTTACCCAGACACAGTAGCAGGCGCCCTTCGACGGTGAGCCGCACGCGGTTGCAGGTGCCACAAAAGTTGTGGCTGTGCGGCGAGATAAAGCCCAGGCGAATCTCCGGCGCCTCGGCCAGCCGCCAGTAGCGCGACGGGCCTTGGGTCGATTCCGCCGAGTCGATCAGGGTGTAGCGCTCGGCAATCTTTTCGCGCACCTGCGCACTGGAGAAAAACGACTCGGCACGGCTGTGTTCGCTGATGATCCCCAGCGGCATCTCTTCGATGAAAGAGACGTCGAGCTGCCGGTCGATCGCGAAGCTGACCAGATCATTGATCTCTTGATCGTTACGGCCCTGCATCACCACGACGTTGAGTTTAGTGCGCGTGAAACCGGCCTTGCGCGCGGCATCGATGCCGTTGATCACCTGCGCCAGATCACCGGTACGGGTCATCTGTTTGAAGCGCTGCGGATCGAGGCTGTCGAGGCTGATGTTCAGGCGTTTGACCCCGGCGTCGAACAGCGGCGCGGCGAGTTTGCCCAGTTGTGAGCCGTTGGTGGTCATGCACAGTTCACGCAAGCCGGGCAGGGCGGCGATCTGCTCACACAACTTGACCACGCCCGGACGGATCAGCGGTTCGCCGCCGGTGAGACGAATCTTGCGCGTGCCGAGGGCGACGAAGCTCTGCGCCAGTTGATAGATTTCCTCCAGCGTCAGCACTTGTTGGCGTGGCAGAAACTGCATGTCTTCGGCCATGCAATAGACGCAGCGGAAGTCGCAGCGGTCGGTCACCGACATGCGCAGATAGTCGACGCGGCGGTTGTAACCATCGATCAAGACACGCTCTGACATGACAGCCTCGCAAGAATGAAAACCCCGGTTGAAGGAGTTTGGTCAGCGCAGGTTATGGCTAACTTTAAGTGCCGTCCAATCACTCTTAATGAACAGCTGATTGATGCCGTCGATGATGAATTATTTTTCGCTGAAAGTTGCTCCGTTAGTTTCGCAAGGCCCCGTAAATAAGGGTTTTTTAGCCGTGATAGATGCTTTCGATAAAGCGGTCATTAATAGCGATTAGACAACGTTTTGTAACGGTTCATATCCTTGCCCCGGCAAACCCAACGACCACTTTTCAACCTTGAAAGTCGGCCGTCGCTGTTTAACCGAATCAGGTTCATGCCTGTGTGCATCGTCATGGAGAGTCCCATGTCACAAGTCGACCGTTACAAACCCTACAAAGGCGCCGCTGCCGGTTGGGGCGCTGTCATCAGCCTGACCAAGAGCTGGCTGGGCAGTGAAAACGCCCTGAAAAACATCCGCGCCATGCTCAAGACCAACCAGAACGGCGGCTTCGACTGCCCGGGTTGTGCCTGGGGTGAAGCACCCGGCGCGAGTATGTTGAAGTTCTGCGAGAACGGCGCGAAAGCGGTGAACTGGGAAGCGACCGGGCGTTTGGTCGACCCGGCATTCTTCAACAAGTACACGGTGTCGAGCCTGGCCCAGCAGAGCGACTACTGGCTGGAGTATCAGGGCCGTTTGACCCACCCGATGCGCTACGACGCGCGGGTCGATCGCTACGTGGAAATCAGCTGGGACGACGCGTTCGCGCTGATCGCCGATCACTTGAAAAACCTCAAGTCGCCACACGAAGCCGAGTTTTACACCTCGGGCCGCGCGAGCAACGAGGCGGCGTTTCTCTATCAATTGTTCGTCCGCGCGTTCGGCACCAACAACTTCCCCGACTGCTCGAACATGTGCCACGAGGCCAGTGCGGTGAGCATGAACGAGACCCTCGGCGTCGGCAAAGGCACCGTGGTTTACGAGGATCTGCATCACGCCGATGCGATTTTCGTTATCGGCCAGAACCCTGGCACCAACCACCCGCGCATGCTCGAACCGCTGCGTGAAGCGGTGAAACGTGGCGCCCAAGTGGTGTGTATCAATCCGCTGAAAGAGCGTGGCCTGGAGCGTTTCCAGAACCCGCAGAACCCGCTGGAAATGCTCAGCAACGGCTGGGAAGCGACCAACACCGCCTACTTCCGTCCGGCGCTGGGTGGCGACATGGCGATGATTCGCGGCATGGTCAAATTTCTGTTGCAGTGGGAACGCGAGGCGCAGGCGACTGGCGGCGAACCGGTGTTCGATCACGCCTTCATTGCCGAGCACACCTCGGGCCTCGACAGCTATCTGGCCGAAGTCGATGCAACCACTTGGGAGCACATCGTCGAGCAGTCCGGCGTGCCGCTGCATGACATCGAATTGGCCGCGCGCATGTATGGCCGTGCCAAAAGCGTGATCATGTGCTGGGCCATGGGTCTGACCCAACACGTGCACTCGGTGGCGACCTTGCAGGAAGTCATCAACCTGCAACTGCTGCGCGGCAACGTCGGCCGTCCGGGCGCCGGGCTTTCCCCGGTTCGCGGTCACAGTAACGTGCAGGGCGACCGCACCATGGGCATCAACGAACTCGCGCCGAAAGACTTGATGGACGCGCTGGAAAAGCGTTTCAACTTCGACGTGCCGCGCATGCACGGGCACAACACGGTGATGGCGATCGGCGCCATGGAACGTGGCGAAGCCAAGGTGTTTATCGGTCTGGGCGGCAACTTTGCCCAAGCCACGCCGGACACCCCGCGCACCCACGCCGCCATGCGCAAACTCGACCTGACCGTGCACATCGCGACCAAGCTCAACCGCAGCCACTTGGTCACCGGTCGCGACGCGCTGATCCTGCCGTGCCTCGGGCGTACCGACATCGACATCCAGGCTGAAGGTCCGCAAGGCGTGACCGTTGAAGACACGTTCAGCATGGTGCATTTGTCGTTCGGTCAGTTGAAGCCGAAATCGGCGCAGTTGAAATCCGAGCCAGCGATCATTGCCGGGATCGCCGCCGCGACCCTGGGCAAGCATCCGATCGATTGGGAATGGGTGGTGGGCGACTACGGGCGCATCCGCAACCTGATTGCCGACGTGATTCCGGGCTTCGAAAACTTCAATGAAAAACTGCTGATTCCGGGTGGTTTTCACCTCGGCAACGACGCCTCGGATCGGGTCTGGAACACCGTCAGTGGCAAAGCCCAGTTCACGCCGTGCGTGCTGCCCGAGCACTTGATCAGCGAAGGCGTGCGCAACCTGCCGGTGAAACCGCATCTGATTCTGCAAACCATGCGTTCCCACGATCAGTACAACACCACGCTGTATGGCCTCGATGACCGTTATCGCGGGGTCTATGGCATGCGCGATGTGATCTTCGCCAACGAACAGGACATTCAGCGCCTGGGGTTTGAACCGGGGCAGAAGGTCGATCTGGTGGCGCTGTGGGATGACGAGCGCGAGCGTCGGGTCAGCGGTTTTACCCTGATCGCCTACGACATTCCGCCAGGGCAGGCAGCGGCGTATTACCCGGAGACTAACCCTTTGGTGCCGCTGGAAAGCTACGGCGACCGCACGTATACGCCGACCTCCAAATTCGTGGCGATCCGCCTCGAAGCCGCGAAGGTCAGCAACCTGATCCCGTCGTCGGTGGCGTAACCCGCGACTCATAAAAACACTGGCAATTTTACTGGCTGCAGGCGTTCGCGCCTGGCGGTGGCCCGGGTTCGTGCTGCCGCTTTTCAGTCCTGATGAGGACATCATCATGTTCAATCCGGAGGCACTGGACCTGGCGCGAATTCAATTCGCGTTCACGGTTTCGTTCCACATTATTTTCCCGGCGATCACCATTGGCCTGGCGAGTTTCCTCGCGGTACTCGAAGGCCTGTGGCTGAAAACCCATAACGACACGTACCGCGATCTTTACCATTTCTGGTCGAAGATTTTCGCGGTCAATTTTGGCATGGGCGTGGTTTCGGGACTGGTCATGGCGTACCAGTTCGGCACCAACTGGAGCGGGTTTTCGGACTTTGCCGGGAGCATCACCGGGCCGCTGCTGACCTATGAAGTGCTGACCGCATTCTTCCTCGAGGCCGGGTTCCTCGGGGTGATGTTGTTTGGCTGGAACCGCGTCGGCCGTGGCTTGCACTTCTTCGCCACGGTGATGGTCGCCATCGGTACGTTGATTTCGACCTTCTGGATTCTTGCGTCGAACAGCTGGATGCAGACGCCGCAGGGCTTCGAGATTGTCGATGGTCGGGTGATGCCGCTGGACTGGCTGGCGATTGTGTTCAACCCGTCGTTCCCGTTCCGTCTGGCGCACATGGCGATTGCCGCGTTTGTGGCGACGTCGTTCTTCGTCGGCGCCTCGGCTGCCTGGCATTTGCTGCGCGGCAACAACACCGCGCCGGTGCGCAAGATGTTCTCCATGGCTTTATGGATGGCGCTGATCGTTGCGCCGATTCAAGCGGTGGTCGGTGACGCCCATGGCTTGAACACGCTGGAGCATCAACCGGCGAAGATCGCCGCCATCGAAGGCCACTGGGAAAACGCCGACAACGGCCCGACGCCGCTAGTGCTGTTTGGTATTCCTGATATGGAGGCGGAGAAGACCAAATACGCATTGGAAATTCCGTACCTCGGTAGCCTGATTCTCACTCACAGCCTCGACAAGCAGATCCCGGCGCTGAAGAGCTTCCCAAAACAAGACCGGCCGAATTCGACCGTGATTTTCTGGAGCTTCCGCGTCATGGCCGGGTTGGGGATGTTGATGATCCTCGTTGGTTTGCTCGGTCTGGCGTTGCGCCGGGGCGGCAAGCTTTATCAGCATCGCGGCTTCCAGCGTCTGGTGTTGTTGATGGGGCCGAGCGGCTTGATTGCGCTGCTGGCCGGTTGGATTACCACGGAAGTCGGGCGTCAGCCGTGGGTGGTTTATGGTTTGTTGCGCACCCATGACGCGGCGTCGCATCACTCGGTGGCGCAGATGAGCACGTCGCTGGCGCTGTTCGTGGTGATCTATTTCACGGTGTTCAGCGTGGGCATCGGCTACATGATGAAACTGGTGAAAAAAGGTCCGCAGCCGCATCACGAACATCCGCCTGCGGGCGATGAATTGCAGACGCCGCGTCGACCGATTTCGGCGGCTATCGCCCCTATGAAGGAGCATTGAGTCATGGGTATTCAAGGTATCGATCTCTCGTTGATCTGGGGAGTGATCATTGCCTTCGGGGTGATGATGTACGTGATCATGGACGGCTTCGATCTGGGCCTGGGGATCCTGTTTCCGCTGATCCCGGATGAGCAGGAACGCGATGTGATGATGAACACCGTCGCGCCGGTGTGGGACGGTAACGAGACCTGGCTGGTGCTCGGTGGCGCGGCGTTGTATGGCGCGTTTCCGCTGGCGTACGGGGTGATTCTCGAAGCGCTGTACCTGCCGCTGATCCTGATGCTGTGCGGTTTGATTTTCCGTGGCGTGGCGTTTGAGTTTCGCTTCAAGTCTTCGCCGCAAAAACGCCATTGGTGGGACAAGGCGTTTATCGGTGGTTCGCTGCTGGCGACGTTCTCCCAGGGCGTGGTGATTGGTGCGTATGTGTCCGGGATTCCGGTGGTCGATCGGCAATTTGCCGGTGGCGGTCTGGATTGGTTGGCGCCGTTTCCGCTGGTGTGTGGCGTGGGGCTGGTGGTGGCTTATGCGTTGCTTGGCAGCACGTGGTTGCTGGTCAAGACCGAAGGCATGCTTGAGTCGCGGATGCGCCTGTTCACCCGGCCGCTGGCCTTGCTGTTGATGGCGATGGTGCTGGTGATTGGCGTGTGGACCCTGCAACTGCATCCGGAACTGGTGACACGTTGGTCGACGCACGGGCATCTGCAGGTGTTTGCCGGGCTGGTGGTGTTGGCCTTGCTGGCGGTGTTCGGGCTGCTGCGCACGTTGCGTCAGCGGCATACGCACTGGCCGTTCGTGTTCACGCTGGTGCTGATGCTGCTCGGTTACATCGGCCTGGCGCTGAGCATCTGGCCGAACATCATCCCGCCGTCGGTGAGCATCTGGGCCGCCGCGTCACCACCGTCGAGCCAGTTGTTCGCGCTGATCGGCGCACTGTTCATCCTGCCGGTGATCCTGATGTACACCTTCTGGAGCTACTACGTGTTCCGCGGCAAAGTGAGGATTGGCGATGGCTACCATTGATTCGCGCGAAGTGAAAAGCAGTCGCTGGTACCAGCGTTTGGGCTGGTTGTTGTTGATCTGGCTGGGCAGCGTGGTGTCGCTGGCGGTTGTCGCCAGTGTGCTGAAACTGGCGATGTATGCAGCGGGCATGAGAGCCCATTGACCCCAAAAAAACCGGAGCCTGGCTCCGGTTTTTTATTGCCGCCGATCTTGAGGTCACTGACTACCCCCAGTAGGCCTTCGCCTGCTCGCGAAGGCGTCAGGTCAGACAACATTGATGTTGAATGTAATGGCCTCATCGCGAGCAGGCTCACTCCTACAGGGATTTGTGGTGGTTGGAGAATATGTAAACACCGCCGAACATTGTGGGAGCGAGCTTGCTCGCGAAGGCGTCAGGACAGACAACGTTGATGTTGAATGTACTGGCCTCTTCGCGAGCAAGCTCGCTCCCACAGGGGGGGGAACTTGAGATTGGGTTTACTGGGCGCCGAACATCGCGGTCCAGTAGATCCCGGCGCTGCTTTTCGGGTCGGTCGCGTAGGCGGCGCCGAGTTCCTGGTACTGCGGGTTCATCAGGTTGGCGCAGTGGCCGGGGCTGGCGAGCCAGCCTTCGACGACTTTGTGCACGGTGTCTTGGCCGGCGGCGATGTTTTCGCCGACCTGTTGGCCGCTGTAACCAGCGAGTTCCGCGCGATCGCCCGGGGTGCGGCCGTCGCGGTCCTTGTGATCGAAGTAATTGTTGTTGGCCATGTCGCGGCTGTGATCCTGGGCGATCGTGCCCAGCGTCGCGTTCCAGGCCAGCGGTGCGGCAGCGGCGAACGCCTGACCGCCACACTGACGCGCCTGGCTGCGCGCGGCGTTGAGTTCACTGAGCAACTTCTGCCCCTCACTTTGCGCATCCCCCAGCTTGGCCGACAGCAGCGGCCGCGCCAACACGATGCGCCAGTCACGATCATCGCGGCTGACACCGACATCGACGAACTGCGGATCAAGCACCACCTGACAGAAACTTTCCTGAATCGCCTTCATCGCCGACGCCGCATCGCGCGGGCCGTTAAGGGTGATTGCCTGCACATTGACCATCGGGTAACTGGCGCTGGCCATGGCTTGTTGCAGATCGACAGCACCGCTGGCGCGTAATCTCAGCCGGGGATCAGCCGACAGCGGTGACAGTTCATTCGATGCCTGCGACCCGCAACGCTGTGGCTGGCTGCGGTAGCTGTTGATCGACTCGATCAATTGCGACTCATCGCCAGCCAGCGCCGGAATGGCAAACATAACGCCCACGGACAAAGCGGCAAGACGCAAAACGAATGGCATGAAGCGCATGGAAATCTCCCTTGAGCTGAATGCGCCCATGATGCGCGAAAGGCACCCTGTGAGTGCAATGTCTTTTTTCTTCATTCAGCGGTTTTTCTGCGCAACTTTGTCTCTGGGTTTGCCGTCTACACTCACCGAAGACCCCGGGATACGGGTGTCTCCCCGACGTAACACCTTGCCCGACTCGGGCGCTGCCGGAAGAACAGACATGGGATTGAAAGGCTGGGCGGGTTGTCTCGTATTCACCCTGTTGGCAGGCTCTGCATGGGCCACCGATCAGGCCCCGATCAAAGCGAAGGCTGAAGAAAAAGCCCAAGTGCTGGAAGAGAAAGCGGCGGACAAGGTCAGCGCCGCACCGGCACCGAAAGCCGAAGCCATCACCCCGACCGAAGTGCAAGCGGTCGACCCGGCCGGCGCTGCGCCGCTGGACGATCCGATCACTTGCCTGGCGCGCAGTATCTATTGGGAAGCCAAAGGCAAAGACACGCCGGAAATGGAAGCGGTGGCCAGTGTGGTGATGAATCGCCTCGGCCACGAAGGTTTCCCCGACACGGTCTGCGCTGTCGTCAAACAAGGCTCGGAAACCAAGAGCTGCCAGTTTTCCTGGTGGTGCGACGGGCGTCCGGATCAGGTCAAGGAAGATGCCGAATACACGCTGGCCAAGGATATCGCCCGCAAAGCGCTGAACCGCCAGCTCAAGGATCGCACCAACGGCGCGCTGTATTTCCACGACCGCAATGTGCATCCGAGCTGGGCCAAGGAATATCGCAAGACCGCGGAAACGAAAAAATTTCTCTTCTACAAACCTGCCGGTGGTGACGCGCGTTAGGCGCAGACCTGCCGCACACAATCACGCAACCAGCGATGCGCCGGGTCAGCGTCCATGCGCGGGTGCCAGAGCATCGACACACTGATGTCCGGCATCGCGAAGGGCAGGGCGAAACTGTGCAGGCCTGTGCGCAGTTTGCTGGTATGACGCTGCGGGACCGTGGCGATCAGGTCTGACTCACGCACCAGCGTCAGCGCCGCCGAGAATCCACCGAATGAGGTGACGATGTCCCGTGTCAGCCCTAGCGCAAGTAACGCTTCGTCGACCGGGCCACTGCTGCGCCCGCGTCGTGAAATGAGAATGTGCTCGCCGCCGGCAAAGCGCCTGCTGGTGATTTTTCCCGTGCTCAAAGGATGCCCCTCACGCACCACACCAATCCATTGATCCTGAAACAGGATGCGGCTGTGCAGTGTCGGGTCGGTGCTGTCATCGACCACGCCGGTTTCCAGATCGACGCGGCCTTCGCGCAGCGGCGTGCTGTCCTTGTCGGCTTTCTGCACAAAGCGCAGGCGTACATCCGGCGCTTCTTCAGCGATGCGTGCGAGCAGGGCGGCGGCGAAGGTTTCAACAAAGCCGTCGGTGTTGCGCAGGGTGAAGGTGCGTTGCAAGCGGCTCGGGTCGAGCACCTCAGCAGGGCGTAAAACCGCCTCGGCTTCCTGCACCAGATGACTGACCCGCTCGCGCAATTCGAGTGCACGCGGCGTTGGCACCAGGCCACGACCTGCTCGCACCAGCAAGGGATCCCCGGTGGTTTCGCGCAAACGGGCGAGGGCGCGACTCATGGCCGACGGGCTCAACCGCAGGCATTTGGCGGCGCGGGCGACGCTGCCTTCGCGCAGCAAGACGTCGAGGGTGATCAGCAGGTTCAGATCCGGTGCAGTCATGACATGGCGTTCCATGCAGGTATTGAGTGCAAAGCATGCGTCTTGCGCCGTGTGTTGTCGAGGCTCAGGCTATGACGCATGACCTTTGCACTGCGAGCCTGCCATGCCCCAAGAACCCCTGAGCACTCCCGCCCGCTGGGCGCTGACCAGTCTGGCCTTGTCGATGTTGATGCCTTCCCTGGACACCAGCATCGCCAACGCCGGCTTGCCGATCCTCGCGGCGGCGTTCGAGGCGACGTTTCAACAGGTGCAATGGATCGTGCTCGCTTACCTGTTGGCGATCACCACGTTGATCGTCAGCGTCGGGCGTCTGGGCGATGGTTTTGGTCGACGTCGACTGCTGTTGATCGGGATCGGCATTTTCACCAGCGCTTCGTTGGCCTGTGCGCTGGCTCCCGGACTGGGTTGGCTGATCGGCGCACGGGCGGTGCAAGGCGTCGGCGCGGCGATCATGTTCGCTTTGACAGTGGCGTTGGTGGCCGATGCGGTGCCGAAGACGCGGGCTGGCAGTGCGATGGGCTTGCTGGCGACGATGTCGGCGACGGGCACCAGTCTTGGGCCGTCGCTCGGTGGGTTGTTGATGACGCATGTCGGCTGGCAGGCGATTTTCCTGCTCAACGTGCCGCTGGGCTTGCTCAATGTCTGGCTGGTGTATCGCTTTCTGCCGGCGGATCGCGCAGCTGGGCCGCGAATGACGTTCGATTATTCTGGCAGCGCGGTGCTGGTCTTCACGCTGGCGGCCTATGCGCTGGCAATGACGCTCGACGGTTTCATGTTGCCGTTGCTGCTGGCCAGCCTGGGTGGCGCTGGCTTGTTCTTCATGATCGAGAAGAAGGCCAAGGCGCCGTTGATTCGCTTGTCACTGTTCGCTGACCGGCGATTGAGCAGCAGCCTGGCGCTGACCTTGCTGGTGACGACCGTGATGATGACCACGCTGGTGGTGGGACCGTTTTACCTGAGTCGCGGATTGGGCCTCAGCAGTGCCGTGGTCGGCTTGGCGTTATCGGTCGGGCCGTTGTTGTCTGCGTTTGGCGGTGTGCCGGCCGGGCGTCTGGTGGACCGCTTCGGCGCGCGGCGCATCGTGCCGGGCGCGTTGCTCGCCATGGCCTGCGGTTGTGGCTTGTTGGCGCTGTTGCCGATGAGTCTGGGGTTGCCCGCCTATTTGCTGCCGATTGCAGTGGTCGCCGTCGGCTATGCGCTGTTTCAGGCGGCGAACAACACCGGGTTGATGGCCGGAGTTCGTCAGGAGCAACGCGGTGTGGTTTCGGCGATGCTCGGACTGGCACGTAATCTGGGGTTGATCACTGGGGCGGCGGTGATGGGCGCAGTGTTTGCGCTGGCGGCGGGCGATCCGACGCAGGCGCCGGCAACATCGATTGCCAGCGGTTTGCACATCACTTTTGGCGTCGCGGTGGCATTGATGGCTATGGCTTTGATCATCAGTCGAGCGCAGTTCAACTGTAGGAGCAAGCCTGCTCGCGAAGAGGYCGGCACAGCCAATATCTYCAGAGACTGACACTCCGCTWTCGYGAGCARGCTCGCTCCCACAGGGAATCGAGTTGATCAGAGATCTTCAACCGAACCGAGATCAAATGTGGGAGCGAGCTTGCTCGCGAAGGGGCCGGCACAGCCAATATCTYCAGAGACTGACACACCGCTATCGTGAGCAGGCTCGCTCCTACAGGGGATTTGTGGTGGCCGTCAGCTCGCGTGGGTGTTGAGGATGCTCGCCACCTGCTGCGGCTGGCAGTTCAGGTACGGCGACGACTTCAGCCAGCGCTGATCCGGGTACCACGAAAACATGAACTGGCCATTCTTCAGGCGATCAATCACTTGCTTGGCAATCTGCGGTCGCACTGCCGGGCAGCCTTGGCTGCGGCCGATGCGTCCCTGTTTCTTGCTCCACAACGGATTCACATAACTGGCGGCGTGAATGACGATCGCGCGATCGCGGGCCATGTCATTGAAACCCGGCTCCAGACCGTCCATGCGCAGCGAATAACCGTGGGTGCCACTGTAGCTTTCCTGCGTGCGGAACAGGCCAAGGCTCGACTGGTAACTGCCTTCGACATTGGAAAACTGCGTAGCGAAGTTTTCCCCGGAGTTGGAACCATGAGCAACCAGGTCACGCAGCACCAGTTTCTTTTTGTTGAGGTCGAAGATCCACAGACGGCGTTCGGTGGACGGCTGCGAATAGTCGATGATCGCCAGGTGACGCGACGGTTTCGCACCGCTGTTGACCGCGCATTGCATGGCGTTCAGGGCACCTTTCAGCGCCTGGGGATTGAGTTCTGGCGCGGCGTGCGCGAGGCTGGTGTAGAGAACCGGCGATGGTTTGCCGGCGGCAAAAACGGGACTGGACACGGCGACAAGGGTCGCGGTGGTCAACAGAAGTCGGCGCAAAAACGTCAACATTTTATAAAGTGTCCTCACTTGCTACTTATTTGGCACTTTGGCTCCTGACTCCCAGTCAATACCGGCAAGCCCGTTGATCGAGCCTGACTGTTCAGCGCACCTGATGTAAGGTTGGCCATCATCTAGACGGCCATGGATTGGAGTAAAGCAGTTGTTCAAAAAGTACGCATGCTACTTGAGCATTTGTTTGCTCGCTGCGCCGTTTGTCGCTTGTGCCGATGAACCGCTGCCGCCGCTGGAAACACTGCCGACGCCACCGGCAGAAATGCCGGTCGAGCCGCAAAGTCCGTTGCAGGCGGTTTTGATCAGTCTGGCGCAGTCATGCCCGGCGATTGCCGCGCATCTCAATGGCCCGGCGCTGACGCAATTGCAGGCCTTCTACCAGCAGCAGGACTGGATGCCGGTGTGGGCCGGTGACTCGGCACGATTGCCGGCCTTGCAGGCGCAATTGCAGCTGTTGGCCGATGATGGTCTCAATCCAAAACGCTATCCGGTCGCAACCACGGCGCCTCAGGATGGCGAGTTGTGTGCCGACATCGACATCAGCCGCAACTACCTCCAGGCCCTGCAGGATCTGCATTACGGAAGCCTTTTGCAATCGCACTTCGAACCGCTGTGGCATGCCGACGCCACCCCACGCGACCGTCAGGCGGAATTGTTGGCCATCGCGGTACCGGGCATGCACGACATTCCCGCCGCGTTCGATCTGGCCCGGCCGCGTCTGGCGCAATATCAGGACCTGCGTCAGCTCTACGCCGCGCAACGGCTTAAAGCCTTGCCGCAATGGCAGTCGGTGGGCAGCGGGCCGCTGTTGCGCCCGGCCATGGAAGACAAACGCGTGCCGGAACTGGCCCAGCGTCTTTACAACGAAGGTTATCTGACTCAGATCATTGGTACGCCCGGCAATGCTTATGACGGCGTGCTGGTCGACGCGGTGAAGAGTTTTCAGGCCAACCACTCGCTGCAGGCTGACGGTGTCGTCGGGCCGGGAACGATTGCCGAACTCAACATCAGTCCGCTGAGCCGCCGCGAACAACTGCGGGTCAACCTCGAGCGTTTCCGCTGGATGGCCCAGGATCTGGAGCCCAATGGCTTGCTGGTCAACGTCGCCGCTGCCGAGCTGACGCTGTATCAGGGCGGTGTTCCGGTGTGGCAAACGCGCACTCAGGTCGGCCGCGCCGAACGGCAGACGCCGCTGCTCAAATCGCGAGTCACGCGCCTGACCCTGAACCCGACGTGGACCGTGCCGCCGACCATCTGGAAAGAAGACAAGCTGCCGGCAATCCGCAAGGACCAGACCTTCCTCAGCCGGCAGAACCTGCAAGTGCTCGACGCCAACGGGCAGCCGCTGGCGGCGGCGGACATCGATTGGGATAACCCCGGCAACATCATGCTGCGTCAGGACGCCGGGCCGCGTAATCCGTTGGGGCAAATGGTCATCCGCTTCCCCAACCCGTTCTCGGTGTACCTGCACGACACACCAAGTAAGGCGCTGTTCGAAAAAGGCCCACGCGCTTTCAGCTCCGGCTGTGTGCGGGTCGAGCACCCGATGCAATTGCGTGATCTGCTGCTCACCCCGGCGGAAAAGGCCCGCACCGAGACCTTGCTTGCTACCGGCACCACCCACGAATTTCGCTTGTCGGAACCGGTGCCGATCCTGATGACTTACTGGACGGCACAGGTCGACAGCAGTGGCCGCGTGCGTTACTCACCGGACATCTACAGTCGCGACAGCGCGTTGTTGGTGGGGCTTGATCGAGCGCATTGAGCCTCAGCGGGTGCTTCGGTTCCAGAACACCCGCGCCAGCCACGCATCGACACTCAACTTGCCAGCCCCGGCGAACACCAGTGGCAGTAGCGCCGCCAGGTAAATTGCCGGCAGCTTGAAGTTGCCGAAGCCTTTGTTAGTGATCGCATACCCCTGCGCCAGCTCGCTCAGTGACGACCAGTCCGCGGGCCAGTGCACGGCGGCGGTCGCGACGACGGTGACCACGATCAGCGAAACCGCCGAAATTCGCGTGCCGAAGCCAAGCAGAATCGCCAGTGCGCAGATCAGTTCGGCCCACATCGACAGTTCCCAGTTCAACGTTGCCGGCAGTTGGTCGAAGGGGAAGGGGAATCGCTCCTGAATGTCTTCGAACCAGTTCTGCCCGTTGAATTTTTCCAGCCCGGACTCGAAGAATTCCCAGGCGATGAACAGGCGCAGCGTCATAGGGGCGAGCCAGGTGCCGGCGCGGTCGAGGTTCAGGTGCAGGGTTTTGACGGCGGTTGAAAGGGTGGCGGTCATGATGCAGCTCCGGTGAGTTGAGTGAAATCGACCGGGGTATTTCAGCGTTGGGGTGTATCGGGGATGTGTCGGCGGGGTGGGGGATTGTGCTTTTGGTGTGTCTGCGGCTTCGGGGTATACAGAGCGATACAGTCAAAGGCCCCTCACCCTAACCCTCCCGAAACGTCGGACCGCCCAGAGGGAGAGGGGACTGACCGTGGGATATTGAAGAGGTACGCTGACGTGAACCTGTTTTGTTGAATCCATAATCGACTGGATTTTTCAGGTCGATGGATGACGTAAGACACCTCGGTCAGCTCCCTCTCCCTCCGGGAGAGGGCTGGGGTGAGGGTGACAAGGCTGGACGCGCCCCCAAAGCCCAGTCAGCATGACCAAAAAAACGGACCACCCCCATGCGACGACTTCCCTCCCTGGCCGCCCTGCGCACCTTCGAATGCGCCGCCCGCCACGCGCATTTCGGCCGTGCAGCCGCCGAACTGTGCGTCACCGACAGCGCCGTCAGCCATCAGATCCGCCAGCTCGAAGAGCAACTCGGCGTCTCACTGTTCATCCGCGAAGGCCGACAAATCCGCCCGACCATCGCCGCCGGCCGCTTGATGCAAAGCCTGCAACAAGCCTTCGAACTGATCGGCGATGCTTGCGATGAGCTGCGAGATCCATCCTCGCTGGCCGTGCTCAGACTGGCCGTCACTGCCGAACTCGCGCAGAAGTGGCTGATGAGTCGTCTCACCGATTTCTACGCGCGCTATCCGCACATCACCCTGCACCTCTACGAACAACCAATCGATGCCACGGCGCCCGGCGAAGACATCGACCTGGCGATCACCTACGGCACCGGCCCGGTGGACAGCAGTGCTTACTTCGTTCGGCCGCTACCAGCCTTGCAGTTCTTCCCGGTGTGCAGCCCCGGCCTGTTCAACCAAGGCACTTTGAAAACCCCGAAGGATCTGGCTCGCCACTGCCTGCTGCACGACGATCAGGACGGCAAGACCTGGACCGCTTGGCTGACCAGCCACGCCGGCGATCTACGCCCGCAGCGTCAGTTGTATTTCGCCCACGCCGGGTTGGCGCTGGAAGCGGCGGCGCAAGGGCAGGGCGTGGCCATGGGCGACAACCTCACGGCGCAGGAAGATCTGCAAAGTGGTCGACTGGTGCGTCCCTTCGCATCGAGCATGACCGCGCTCGGCCAATATGCGTTGGTCTGCGAGCGGCTGCGGCTGGAGCGTCCGGCGGTGGCGCAGATGCTCGAATGGTTCAACGATCAACTGGTCGATTGATGAGTTGAATTCAACTATTCCGTAATAATCATCGTTGGCGGGCGCAGTGCGCGCGCCCTTAGCCTGTGGTCATTCCAATCCCATCGCGAAGACGAGGTTTGACCATGGCACGTTTGCTCGACTCCACCCCGAAACACGACGGTTTTCGTCTGCCCGGCGAATTCGAAGCCAAATCCGGCTGCTGGCTGGGCTGGCCGGAGCGCACCGACGTCTGGCGCAACGGCGCAAAACCGGCGCAGAAAGTCTGGGTGCAAATCGTCACCGCGATCTCCCACAGTGAACCGGTCACTGTCTGTGCCTCCGCCGCGCAATTCGCCACGGCGCGTCGGCAGTTGCCACCGCAGGTGCGCGTGGTCGAGATGACCTGCAATGACACTTGGTTTCGCGACAGCGGCCCGTGCTTTGTGGTCAACGACCAGAGCGGTGAAGTGCGCGGCGTCGACTTCGAGTTCAACGCCTATGGCGGCCTCGACGGCGGCCTCTATTACCCGTGGGACAAGGACGATCAGATCGCCAGCAAAATCCTCGAGATCGAGCGTTTCGACCGCTACCGCGCGCCATTGATTGCCGAACTGGGCGGCATCCAGAGCGATGGCCAGGGCAGCATCCTCACCACCGAACAATGCCTGCTCAACCGCAATCGCAACCAGCATCTGGGCAAGGACGAAGTCACCCGACGCCTGACCGATTACCTCGGTGCCGAGCAAGTGATCTGGCTGCCACGCGGCTGCAAGTTCGACGAAACCGATGGCCATGTCGATGACCTCGCCTGTTTCGTCCGTCCCGGCGAAGTGGTGCTGCAATGGACCGATAACCGCGACGATCCGCAGTGGGAAATCTACCAAGAGGCCTTCGACATCCTTCGCAGCACCCGCGACAGCCGTGGTCGTGAGCTGATCGTGCACAAATTGCCGCAACCGGATGTGCTCGAGTGGACCGCCGAAGAAGCCGAAGGCCTTGATCAGCAGGACAGCACTCACACCCGTCAGGCCGGCACGAAAATCTGCGCGTCGTACATCAACTACTACGCCGGCAACAGCTCGATCGTGGTGCCGCTGTTCGGTGATCGTAACGACAAGGTTGCCATGGCGACGCTGGCCGAACTGTTCCCGCAGCACAAGATCGTCGGCATCGAAAACTCCCGGGAAATCCTCCTTGGCGGCGGCAACGTTGCGTGCATCACCATGCCGCAATACGCCGGCAAAGGAGTCTAATCATGGGCCTGCACAAACTGACTCAAGCGTTATTGCTGGTGCTTGCACCCCTATGTGTGCAGGCCGCTGACTCCGCCAAACCGGTGGTTAATCTGTACATCTGGGGCGAGTATCTGGCGCCGGATACGCTGAAGAATTTCGAGGCGAAGACCGGTATTCATGTGGTCGCCGATCACTTCGATTCGCTGGAAACCGTCGAGACCAAATTGCTCACCGGGCGCAGCGGCTACGACCTCGTGTTGACCGCCGGGCAGCATCTGTCGCGGGCCATCGAAAGCGGCGCGATCCAGCCGCTGGACAAGGCCCGGGTGCCGCACTTTGCCGGGGTTGGCGAGGAGTTTCGCCAGCACATGGCGGTGTTCGATCCGGGCAATCGCTATGCCGGGATTTACGCCTGGGGCACCACCGGTGTGGGCTATCAGGAACAGGCGATCAAGCAGCGTTTGCCCGATGCACCGACGGACAGTTGGGCGATGTTGTTCGATCCGGCAGTGGTTTCGAAATTCGCTGACTGCGGGGTGAGTCTGCTCAACGATCCCAACGAGGTATTTGCCGCCGTCATGAAGTACATGGGGCTGGACATCAACCGGCAGAACCTCGATGACTTGAAGCTCGCCGAGCAGCAACTGGCGAAGATCCGGCCGTACATTCGTTACTTCGATAACGACTTGAACATCAGCGATCTGGCCAACGGCAACACCTGTGTGGCGATGTCGTGGAATGGCAATGTGGCGATCGCGGCGGGGCAGGCTGAGGCGGCGAAGAAACCGTTCACGCTGAGTTACCGGATTCCGAAGGAGGGTACGTTGATCTGGTTCGATGCCATGGTCGTGCCCAAGGACGCGCCGCATCCGCAGGCCGGGTTGGCGCTGATGGATTATCTGATGACGCTGGAGGTGATTGCGCCGATCACTGACACCATTCATTACGCCAACGCTATTACGGCGGCGGATGGTTTGGTCGAGGCAGCGATTCGCAATGATCCGGGGACGTATCCGTCGGCCGATGTCAGGGCCACGCTGTACAGCAAAAATGATAATGGCAAGGCGTTCAATCGGGCGCTGGTCCGGGCGTTCAGTCGGTTGAAGTCCGGGCTGTGAAAAGCTGACCCTCACCCCAGCCCTCTCCCAGAGGGAGAGGGGGCCGACCGAGGTGTCTTGCGTTATACATCGACCTGAAAGACCGAGTCGATTACGGACTCATCCATCGAGTCTTGGCGATCACGGATTCACAGGCGCTATTTCAAGTCGGCGTAAATCCCCAATCTCCCCCAATCAGTCCCCTCTCCCTCTGGGAGAGGGCTAGGGTGAGGGCAGCGGTTTCGGCACCCGCCACAAATACCAAGCCGCCACCGTCCGATACGGGCTCCACGCCAAACCAATCTCAACCATCTGCCTGCGCGTAGGCTGCACCTCCAACCCCTTCAAGCGCCGATAACCCTCACGCACACCAAAGTCATCCGCCGGCAAAATATCCATGCGTTCCAGGCTGTAAATCAGCAACATCTCCACCGTCCAGCGACCGACCCCGCGCAAACTGACCAAACGTTCGATCAGTGCCTCGTCATCCATCGCCAACGCCGTGGCGTAATCCGGCACCACGCCATCCAGCGTCGCCTGAGCAATCCCCTGAATCGTCGCAATCTTGCTCGCCGAAAACCCGCAACCGCGCATGCGATCAAACTCCGTCGCCAGAATCTGCTCGGGACGAGGAAACGTCTGACCGGGAAACAATCCCAACAGGCGCCCGACAATCGCATCCCCGGCCTTGGCATGCAGCTGCTGATAAGCAATCGCCCGCACCAATGACTCGTACGGATCACGCGCCGGATGCGGCTGATGCAGGCACGGGCCGACCGCTGCAACATGGCGCTGCCAGTCCGGATCAAGCGCGGCCAGAAACACGCTGGCCGCTTGATAGTCGTCAGCCATTTATTTCAGCAAGCCGTTGACTTCGCCGTAGGTGAACGCCTTGAGGTCATGGCTGTCGAGTTTGCCGCTGGCCAGAAAGCTTTTCACCAGCCCGCCCATCGCGCCATAGAGGAATTCGGCAATGCCGGAGCCGGCGCTCAAGCGGCGTACGCCCAGTGCTTGCAGTTCTTCGGGCGAAGGCAGGCAAGCGAAACCAAGCACGTTGACTGGCAGCGCAGAGCCTTTGCAGATGGCCTCGATTTCATAGGCCGACGTCACGCCCGCCGCGAACAACCCATCCGCTCCGGCCGCTTGATATAGCGCCGCGCGGTGCAGAGTTTCGGCGACGCGATCTTCGGCCGGCACAAGGCTTTTCAGATAAACGTCAGTGCGCGCATTGATGAACAGCTGCACCTCGCGCTTGTTGGCCACCTGACGTGCCACTTCGATCTTGCGCACCAGCACCTCCGGATCCGCAGAACCATCCTCGATATTGATGCCAACAGCACCCGCCGCAATCACCGCATCCAACACTTCCGCCACGCGTCCGAGGTCATCGGAGTAACCGGCTTCAACGTCCACAGTCAACGGCACGCTGATCACCCGGGCGATCGATTCCACGGTCGATACCAGCCGTTCGAGCGGCAGAGCGTTGCCGTCCGGATAACCGTGGGCCCAGGCCACCGCCGCACTGCTGGTGGCCACGGCTTTACCGCCCAGGTGCTCGACCAGTCGCGCACCGGTGGCGTCGCCGACATTGGTCAGCATTAACAGGCCTTGCTGGTGCAACTGGTGAAACTGCGTAGCGAGCGCGTTCATCAAAAATCCTTCTTGTCAGTTGATTCGATTCGTCAGAATGCCAGTTGTTGGGTGAGCTGCACGGCGGCGTTTTCCAGTCGCAGCAGAAACGCTTTGCGCGGCTGCCCACCACCATAGCCGGTCAGCGAGCCATCCGCGCCGATCACGCGATGACAAGGCACCACAATCGACAGCCGATTGTGCCCGTTGGCCAGGCCGACCGCGCGACTGGCGCCGGGTTTGCCCAAACCGGCGGCGATGGCGCCGTAGGTGCTGGTGTGGCCGTAAGGGATTTGCAGCAGCGCCGACCAGACCTGCCGGGCGAACTCGCTGCCGGGCAGGTGCAATGGCACGGTAAAGGTATTCAGCTGGCCGGCGAAATACTGCGCCAGTTGCGCCTCGATCTGCTGCAAATGCGCGTTGTGCCCCGGCGCCACCGCGTAACCGTAGCGGTTCTGCAATTCCTCGACTTCGCGGGTCAGTGCCGGGCGATCAAGAAATTCCAGCAACACCAGGCCGCGGCGTTCGGCCATGGCGATCATCGGCCCCAGCGGCGTGGTCAACCGGGTGAACAGCAGCGGCTCGCTGTGTCCGGCGCGGCCCGGGGTGATGTGGAAGGACTTCTGGAAGGCATCGCGAAAACCGCTGAGCGATTCGTAGCCTGAATCAAACGCAGCATGATCAATCGAGATGCCTTGCTTGATCCCGCCCAGCGCCACGCCCAAGCGGCGCGTACGCAGCCACGCATGGAAGGTCATGCCGAAATGCTGCTTGAACCAGCGCCGCAGCTTCAGCGGCTCGATGCCTTCAGCGAGCAATTGTGCGTCGCTCCAGCGCACCTCCGGATCGGCGTCCACGGCGTTGAGCAGCCGTTGCACCCAGTCCGGGGCGATGGCTGCGGCATCCAGTGGTTTGCAGCGCAGGCAGGCGCGATAGCCCGCCGACAGGCAGTCGTCGGCGTGGGCGAAGAACTCGACGTTCTCCGGTTTCGGTTTGCGCGCCGTGCAACTGGGGCGGCAGAAGATCCCGGTGGTTTTCACGGCCGTGAAGAACACGCCCTCGTAGGCAGTGTCGCGTTCGAGCATGGCGCGAACCATTTCGGCGTGGGGCGGCAGGACAGCGGTTTGTATGTTCATGGTTCGAGAGTAAAACCAGATACTCGATGGCTCCACCGAAAAATCGACAGTGAATTTTCAAATCCCCTGAACTACCGTGTAGGAGCTGCCGCAGGCTGCGATCTTGATCGTTCCCACGCTCTGCGTGGGAATGCAGCCCGGGACGCTCCGCGTCCCAAAATCCCAGATCGCCGCTATCGGCAGCTCCTACCGTTTGTTGAGGTGTGCCCGATGCATCCGTTTTCCATCCAACACATTGATCACATCGTCTTGCGCGTCGCCGACCTGCAACGCAGCATCGACTTCTACGGCCAGGTGTTCGGCGCCGAAGTGGTCAAGCGCAACGAACCGTTGGGCCTGATACACCTGCGCGCCGGCACCTCGATGATCGACCTCGTCGACCTGCAAGGCGAACTCGGCCGCAAGGGCGGCGGGGCGGCCGGCAGCGAGCGGCGTAACGTCGATCACTTCTGCCTGCGCATCGAGCCGTTCGACGAAGAAGTACTGCGCGCGCACTTGCAATCCTTCGGCTTGAGCGTGGCCAAAGCCGAGTCACGCTTCGGCGCCGAGGGCAAAGGGCTGTCGCTGTACTGCTTCGACCCGGACGGCAATCAGGTCGAGCTCAAAGGCCCGTCCGAGGCTTAAGCGCGTTTGGCCAGCAACAGCACCGAAGCCGCTGCCGACAGCAGGCCTGCGCAGCAACGATTGAAGATCCGTTTGCCGCGCGGCTCGGCGAACCAGCGGCGCATGTGCAGGCCCATCCACGCGTAGGCGCTGATGGCGATCCACTCCAATAAAAGGAACAGCACGCCGAGTACGGCGAATTGCGCCGCCACCGGGCGCGCCGGGTCGACGAATTGCGGCAGAAACGCGGTGAACAGCAAAATCGCCTTCGGATTGCCCGCCGCAACCAGAAACTCCTGTCGTGCTAAAGCAAAGAAGCCAACGGTCCCGCCTGTTACTTGCTGCTCGGCCTCGGGATTGGCCCGCCACAACTGCCAGGCCAGGTACAACAGATACGCCGCGCCGACGATCTTGATCGCATGGAACAACCATTCCGAAGTCTGCAACACCACTGAGAGACCGGCACCGGCCAGTGCGATCATCCCGGCGAACGCCAGAATCCGCCCGATACCCGCCGTGCAGGCACGGCGAAAGCCATAACGCGTGGCGTTGCTGACCGACAGCAGATTGTTTGGCCCGGGGGCCATGTTCAGGGCGAAGCAGGCCGGAAGAAACAGGATGAGCGTGGCGAGATCCATGACGGCACTCCAGAAACGAGAGCGATATTTTTAGCACAGCCTCCGGGCGCTCAGACCCATACAGTCACGCGGCGCTGTCGCGGTACAGCGCCCGGCGCCGTTGGGCAACGCGGTCGAACTTTTTGCAGATGCCTTCACTCTGAAAGACTCAGAGGGTGATAGTTTCGGCAGAAATATCTATCCGGCCGGTCAGAAACCGCGATAGCCGTGTAAAATTTCGCCGACGTTGCATTCACCCCGTTTGGCCCCCGGCGGCCCCACCAAGAGCGATCTACATGCAAGCAAAGGCCCGTGAAGTTTATGTGCCACCGGTGCTGCAAGATCTGCGAGCCGGCACTGCCGAACTGCACATCGCACTGGAAAAACGCCTTCCTTTTTTCTCCGATACCCTCGATACCCAGGCTTTTGTGCGGTTGATGCAGGCTTATTACGGCTTCTATCTGCCGCTGGAAAACGCCTTGCTCCGCAGTGATGCAATTCCAGCCGATTTTGATCTGACGCCTCGACTCAAAGCGCCAACCTTGCGCACTGATCTGCACGCGCTGGGCGTATCTGCCGAAGCGCTGCAAAACCTGCCGCAGTGCGAGCAGTTGCCGGGCATCGACTCAAGCGCTGCCTGCCTTGGCGTGCTCTACGTCCTCGAGGGGGCGACGCTCGGCGGGCAGATTCTGCGCCGGGAAATCTCGACGCGGTTAGGCCTGGAAGCCGATAACGGCGCGGCCTTTCTCGATATCTACGGCGCCGCCACGGGCCGGCGCTGGCGTGACTTTATCGAATACCTCGGCAGTCGGCCAATGAGCGCCGCCGAGCGCGGCGCTGTCGTCACCGCCGCACAAACCACATTCAGCTGTTTCGAGCGCTGGCTCGAAAGCCGGGAGGTACTGGCATGAACCCGCAAGACAAAGAAGCCTTTGAAGAACTGCTGGCCAACTGTGCCGACGAGCCGATTCGTTTCCCCGGTGCGATCCAGCCCCACGGCTTGCTGTTGACCCTGAGCGAGCCTGCATTGGCGATCATTCAGGTCAGCGCCAACGTCGAAAGCCTGCTGGCCCGGGTGCCGCAAAGCCTGATCGGCCAGCCACTGGAAAGCCTGATCGGCGACGCCGAAGCGGCGCAAGTGCGCGAAGCTTTACTGCAACCGTCGCTGTCCGATGTGCAGCCGCTGCGCTTCAGGCTCAACGGCACGGCATTCGAGGGTTTGCTGCACCGCCATCAAGGTGTGCTGATTCTGGAGCTGGAAATCCACGTGGAAAATTTCCAGCCGCGCAATATCGCCGGCAATCAAACGCATCTGGGGCGCATGCTCCAGCGTCTGCAAGGGGCCACCACGTTGCAGGCGCTGTATGACATCAGCGTCAAGGAAATTCAGGCCATGACCGGTTACGACCGGGTGTTGATCTATCGTTTTGAGGAGGAGGGCCACGGTCAGGTGATCGCCGAAGCCTCCGACCCGTCGATGGAAGTGTTCAATGGCCTGTTTTTCCCGGCGTCGGACATTCCCGAACAGGCGCGCGAGCTGTATCGCACCAACTGGCTGCGGATCATCCCCAATGCCGACTACCAACCGGTGCCGCTGGTGCCGAAGTTGCGCCCGGACACGAACACGCCGCTGGACCTGAGTTTTGCCACCCTGCGCAGTGTGTCGCCGATCCACTGCCAGTACATGAAAAACATGGGCGTGTTGTCGTCGATGAGCATTTCCCTGCTCAAGGGTGACAAGCTTTGGGGCCTTATCAGCTGCGGCAATCGTCAGCCACTGCACGTGCCGCACGAATTGCGTGCGGCGTGTCAGACCATCGGCCAGGTACTGTCGCTGCAGATCAGCGCCATGGAAGCGCTGGAGATTAGCCGTCAGCGCGAAGAAAAAGTCGAAGCGTTGGCGCTGCTCAATCAAGCGATGATCGACTCGCCGCAGAATGTCTTCGACGGCTTGGCCAATCAGCCGCAGACGTTGATGGCGCTGACCAATGCCGGCGGCATCGCGATCATCGAAGACAAACAACTGCACCGTTACGGCAACTGCCCGGAACCGGAAGACATTCGCGCCTTGCACAAGTGGCTGCAGGACAGCGGCGAGCCAGTGTTTGCCAGTCATCACCTGTCCAGCGTCTACCCGCCGGCCGCGCAGTATCAGCAGGTGGCCAGCGGCGTGCTCGCCATGAGCCTGCCGAAACCGGTGGACAACGGCGTGTTCTGGTTCCGCCCCGAGGTCAAGGAAAACATCAATTGGAGCGGCGACCCGCGCAAGCCGCTGGACCTGGAAAACTCCGACGCCGGCCTGCGTTTGCGCCCGCGCACTTCGTTCGAAATCTGGAAGGTCGAGATGGCCGGAATCTCCACCAAGTGGAGCCACGGTGATCTGTTTGCCGCCAACGATCTGCGCCGTTCGGCGCTGGAAAACGATCTGGCCCGGCAAGTGCGCCGCGAGCAGGAGGCGGTGCGCGCCCGCGATGAGCTGGTGGCGGTGGTGTCGCACGATCTGCGTAACCCGATGACCGTGATCTCGATGCTCTGCGGCATGATGCAGAAGGCTTTCAGCTCCGACGGCCCGCACACTTCGCGCAGGATCTCCACGGCGATCGACACCATGCAGCAGGCCGCCGGGCGCATGAACACGCTGTTGGAGGACTTGCTCGATACCTCGAAAATCGATGCCGGGCGCTACTCCATCACCCCGCAGAAACTCGATGTCGGGCAGATGTTCGAGGAGGCGCAGGCGTTGCTCGCGCCGCTGGCGCTGGACAAGGACATCAGCATTTCTTTCGCCGCTGACCCCGATCTGCGCATCCACGCTGACCCCGAGCGGCTGTTTCAGGTGCTGTCCAATCTGGTCGGCAACGCGATCAAGTTCACCCCGCGCCTGGGCACGGTGGGCGTGCATGCCACGTCGGTCGGCGATGATATCGTTTTCACCGTGCGCGACAGCGGCGAGGGCATTCCCAAGGAACATCTGCCGCACGTCTTTGACCGTTACTGGACGGTGAAAGAGGGCAATCCGACCGGCACCGGTCTGGGCTTGTACATCACCCAAGGCATCGTCGAAGCTCATGGCGGGCGGATCTTCGCCGAGAGCGAACCGGGGCAGGGCAGCGAGTTCCGCTTCACCGTGCCGCGTTTGGACTGAACACAGCTTTTATGTGGGAGCGAGCGTGCTCGCGAATGGGGTCGTCCTGGCAATGCAGTGATGAATGACCCACCGCTTTCGTCGGAACGCCGCCCGGAGCAGGCTCGTTCCCACAGGGGATTTGTGTCGTTTGATCGTTCCCACGCTCTGCGTGGGAATGCCTCAACGGACGCTCTGCGTTCGGCTCTGGAAGGGACGCGGAGCCTCCCGGGCTACATTCCCACGCAGAGCGTGGGAACGATCAGGATCACAGGGGCATTTTCTTCAATACCGAAGACCGGGTGCTCGCTACCGTGAGCACCTTGTTCCTCGATTTGAAGCAGGTGTGCGATGAGTCTGATTGTTTCCATGGCGGCGTTTGCGCTGGCGGCGTCCATCACGCCGGGGCCGGTGAACATTGTCGCGTTGAGTTCCGGGGCGCAGTTCGGTTTTCGCGCCAGTCAGCGGCATGTTGCCGGAGCGACGCTGGGGTTTGTGCTGTTGCTGGTGTTGATGGGCCTGGGTCTGCACGAGGTGCTGAAACTCTGGCCATTCATGACCCGTGTGGTGCAACTGGCCGGCGTGGCGTTTCTGCTGTTCATGGCGTGGAAACTGGCCATGGATGACGGGCAGTTGAATGCCGGTGAGTCAGGGCGGGCGCCATCGATGCTGTATGGCGCCGTGATGCAATGGCTCAACCCGAAAGCCTGGCTGGCTTGCGTCGCGGGTATGGGCGCGTTTGTCGCCGATGGCGAGGCGCGGCTGGTGTGGCAGTTTGCAGCGGTGTATCTGGTGATCTGTTATCTGTCGGTCGGCTGCTGGGCGTATGCCGGGACGTTTTTGCGTGGGTATTTGAGCAATGCGGTAGGGATGCGCTGGTTCAATCGGGTGATGGCGGGGTTGTTGGCACTCAGTGCAATTTACTTGTTGTTCACTTGACCCTGTGGGAGCGAGCTTGCTCGCGAAAGCGGTGTGTCAGTTAATGGATGTGCTGACTGTTCCACCGCATTCGCGAGCAAGCTCGCTCCCACATTGATTGGGCGTCACTGCCGCAGATTAGTTGAACGGCTGCTGAAAGGCACCGCCCTCAATGTGATAAACCTTCGGCTCCTCGGAAAAATAGTTCTCCAGACCCAGCATGAACAACCGATGGTCCTCACTCGCTTCAAACCCCGGCGTGTGATCCTCAAGCGATTGCCAGCGCACGATCAGATTGAACACCTCCGGCGTTTCGATTCCTGGCGCGAGCATGTGGCCGCCGTAACCCTGCGCGCGCATGAGCAGTGGCTCGACCTCGGTAAACGCACGCCGAAACGCTTCAGTTTGTTCTTTGTGAACGGGTAGCAGAGCGATCTCGTAAACCATGATGTTCTCCTCGGGACTGAATTCAGCGATTGGCGAGTTCGGGCGACGGCGCGACGGCAATCGCGATCTTCCCTTGAACGCCGTTGTTGGGCGTCTCCAGCCGGGTGTGGGCGAGGCCGATGTCGGCCAGCGCATAGACTGCGCCAACGTGTGGGCGCAACTGCCCGTTCGCAATCAACGCACTCAACTCGTCGAGCTTGCCGCGATTCTGTCGGGTGAAAACGAAGTGGTAACTGGCGTTCTTGCCCCAGGCTTGAATCAGGTTCTGTGGCTGGGCAAGGTCTACGATCGATACCACGCGGCCAAGCTGTGCGAGGGCGTCGGGGCTGCGCGTCAAGGTGTTGCCGCCGATGGTGTCGAAGACGACGTCGACGCCGCGGCCATCGGTTTCCCGCAGGATCGCTTCGACGTAATCTTCCTTTTCGTAATCGATCAGCACATCGGCGCCCATCTGCCTGGCGAACTCGAAGTTGCCTTCACGCACGGTGGTGAACACCTTCGCGCCGATGGCTTTGGCCAGTTGAATTGCGACATGACCGACACCGCCCGCACCGCCATGAATCAGAATGTTCTCACCGACTCTGAGCGCCGCCCGCACGACCAGCGCTTCCCACGCCGTTCCGCCAACCAGGCTCAGGCTTGCCGCTTCAAGGTGGCTCAACGTGGCAGGCTTTTTCCCGACAATGCTTTCGGCCGCCACGTGGTACTCGGCGTAACTGCCCGGACCGTCGAATATTTGCGGGGTGTACCAGACTTCTTCACCCGGCACGAACGCCGTCACCCCCGGGCCGACCGCTTCGACAACGCCAGAGACGTCGTGCCCGGTGATGGCGGGGAGGGGCACCAGATCGGCATAGTCGCCACGGCGCACCTGATAATCCAGCGGGTTGATGGAGGTCGCGTGCACCCGTACCAGTACTTCTCCGGCTTGTGGCTCTGGTTTGGGCACGTCGCACAGTTCGAACGATTGCGCGCCGCCAAATGATGTAAGGATCATCGCTTTCATTGCATTGCCTCGTTTCGGTAAAAAGGGATATCGGGAATTCTCGATATCATGGGGTAAAAAATTACAGCTCGCTGCCGATGATCTCGGCCAGCGCGCTGATCGCTGCTTCGTTGCGTTTGTAATAGGTCCACTGCCCAATACGCCTGACTTCGACCAGGCCGGCGCGTTGCAGCGTCGCCAGGTAATCGGACACCGTCGACTGCGACAGCCCGACGCCTTCCTGAATACTGCTGACGCAAACGCCCACCGTATGCACGTCACCTTCGTCCTGGGGAGGAAAGTGTTTCTCGGGATCCTTCAAGCCTTTGAGGATTTCCAGGCGCGTGCGGTTCGAGAGGGCTTTGAAGATTTCGAGTAGTTCCATGCCGCGACGATATCGGAATTTACCGATATGTCAATATCTGAATGTGTTGGCCAGCGACGTGTCATCTGACCCTGTGGGAGCGAGCTTGCTCGCGAAGGCGCTGTGTCAGTCAATGGATGTGCTGACTGTTCAACCGCATTCGCGAGCAAGCTCGCTCCCACAGGGGGCAGTGTTGTGTTTCAGATGAAGTGTCAGCCGCGATACTGGCCGGGCGTTGCCGCCAGATGTTGTTTGAACACCCGCTGAAAATGCGCCTGATCGGCAAACCCGGCTTCCAGCGCCACATCCGCAATCAACTGCCCGCCGCGCAAACGCTCGCGGGCAAACTGGATGCGCTGGTTGACCAGAAACGCGTGGGGCGTCATGCCGTAATGCTGTTTGAAGGCGCGGATCAGGTACGACGGTGACAGCTGCGCGGCGGCGCAGATGTCGTCGAGGTTCAGTACCTCGGTGCAGTGCTCGCGGATGAAATCGGCAGCGCGTTCCAGTTTGAAATTCGGCTCGCGCAGAGAGGGGCCGGCGGGGTTCAAACGCAGTTGCAGATCGCTGAAAAACTCTACCGCAGCGCTTTGCTTGCGCAGCACATCCTGTTGCGGGTCGACCAACGTTTGATACAGCCCGTTCAGTTCGTTGAACAGCGCAGTGTCATCAAGGTGTGTGGTGGAAAAGCGCCGAAACTCGAGATCACTGGCAAAGCCCAACTGATGCTGCAAGTCCGTCAGCCACGGCGTCTCAACGTACAGCATCACATACGACCACGGCTGATCATCGATCGGATTGCACGCATGCACATCGCCGGGGTTCATCAGCACCACGGTGCCCGCCGCGACCTCGAACTGCGCCTGCTCGTGCACATACGTACTGCGCCCGGCGGTGATCGCGCCAATGGAAAAGTGCGCGTGAGAATGCCGGGCGTAGCAGACCTCGCGGCCATCGGCGATGGCCCGCGCTTCAATGAACGGCAGCGCCGCGTCGCGCCAGAAGCGCGGGGCTTTTTCAGGGTGTTTGGCGGCAGCGTGTTTCATCGTTGTTATTCCCGGCAGGCCAGGGCGCCAGTGTATTAGCTCTGGCCGGCAAAGGCCCGTTCGAGTTCGGCAATGTCGAGTTTTTTCATCGTGAACATGGCCTGCATCGCTCGCTGCGATTTGCTGGTGTCGGCATCCAGCATCATCTGCATGAACGCCACCGGCACGATCTGCCACGACACGCCGAACTTGTCCTTGAGCCAGCCGCATTGCTGGGCTTCGACAGGGCCACCCTCGGACAGACGGCCCCAGAAATGGTCGACTTCTTCCTGATTCTGACAATTGACCTGAAATGAAATCGCCTCGCTGAACTTGAACATCGGCCCACCGTTGAGGCCGGTGAAGGTCTGGCCATCGAGTTCGAAACTGACGGTCATCACCGCACCTTCCGGCTTGCCGTGAAATTCCTGGCCGACCTTGCTGTAGTGGGTCAGGCCGGTGATTTTCGAGTGATCGAAGATCGAGCAATAGAACTTCGCGGCGGCTTCGGCCTGATCGTCGAACCACAGGCAGGGCGTGAGCTTTTGAAAGCGTTGCATGGCAGTCATCCTCGGCAGGTTAGACACGCAGGATTTACAGCGTAGTCAGTCCTTGGTCGATTGCCGATGCCGTAGATCGACAATTGCCGAGCATTGGAAATCCCGACGACGGAGACACCGAGCCGCAGATCGGCGTTTCCTTTCGTGCCTTGCTGTAGTCGTAATGACAAGGTTTCGGGTCGAATTGACTGCGTCCGGTTTGTGTCAAATTGACTTGTTATCGTGCAACTAACTGATTCTATTGAATTAAAAATTTGGCACGAGACTTGATGTACTCAACTGACCTAAACGAACCGCTCAGGAGTACGCCACCATGCTCACTTTCTTTGAAAGCCCGCTGAACGTTCTGCACCTTTCGAGCAAAATCCTCGTTGCTGGTCTGCTCATGTTGCTGGCCGGCATCTACGGCGCATATCTCTACAACGGCCACATGCCGATTGCGCTGCTGGTGGCGATGCATTCGCTGACCATCCTCGGCCCGACCCTGATCAAGATCGGCTACGTCATGCGCCTGCTGGCGCAATACCGCATCCGTGGTCCGCAGGTGATCCCGCAAACCGCCTAAATTTGTTTCTACTATCTGGGGTCAACTCCAACCCCTGTGGGAGCGAGCTTGCTCGCGAAGGCGTCGGCAAAGTCGGAATCTGCGTTGCCTGACACACCGCTTTCGCGAGCAAGCTCGCTCCCACAGTGAGGGCGGTGTTTTCAAAATTTAGCGGCGCTCGGCAACCATCAGCAATGACTGCGGCAGCGGACTTTGCGGGTGTTGTGGCTCTTGCAGGCTGGCCAGTTGGAACTCGGCCATATCAAGTGCATTCAACCAGCTCGACAACGTGCGGAAATACCACGGCATCGGCTGCCACTGGCCCTTGAACCCGGCGAAGGATTCTTCGCGCCAGCCATCCTGATAATCCCCAGCCGCCACAGCCCACGGATGCAGTGTCTGAATGACTAAAACCCCGCCGGGAACAAGCAGCGTATTCATCGCCGCAAGCAACGGAATGATGTCCTGATGCAGCAATGAAAAATTGGCGCAGATCAGGTCATAGTCGCGACCGATGTCGATCTTGCCATCGACCAGGATTTCATAAGAGGCGACATGCACCCGCGCCGCCCCCGCCAAACGCGCCGCTTCAATAAGCCGCGCATCGCCATCCACACCGACTGCCTCAATCCCGCGATCCGCCAGCGCCCGCAACATCCAGCCTTCGCCGCAGCCGAGGTCGAGCACACGCTGCGGCTGCCGGCTCATGATCGCCAGCAGAATCGCTTGATCGGTCACCTGCTGACGGCTTTCGATGGCGCCGCTGCGGATCACTTCGATCCAGGCATCAGCGTTGTCGTGCCAGCTCTGCAAAAGGCTGGACTCGGGGGAAGGCATGGCGGTGTCCCGACTTCTGAAAAACCACAGTATGGACGCTGATCGCAAGCCAGGGTTTGTAGATCAGCGCACCCACACAACTCCGAACGCCGATTTCTTTGAGAAATCGATATCAGGCTCATTTTTCGGTCATTTTTTCGAAGCCGCCAAAGCCTCTTTGAGCGCTGCATTTGCACGCTCGGCGGTTTGCGCATCACCGTGCTTTTTCAGCAGCTCAGTGACCTCGGCCAACTGTGCCGCGCTGAGCCCGACGCGCAGGCTTGCCGCCATATGTGCGCGCAGTTGCGATTCCACGCCCGGCGTCGCTGCCAGGGCCCCGACAGTCGCCAGTTCACGGCTTTGCCAGTCAAGGTTGTCGCGCTCGAAGATGTCGCCGAACAGGTGGGTTTGCAGGAACCGGTTGATAACCGGGGCGAACTCGAACACCGGGCCTTTGACCGGGGCGCCCGAAATTTTCGTTTGATTCGCGGTGCCGCTGGCCAGCAGTTCATCCCCAACTGGAATCGCCCGGCCCGGCTCACGCCCCGGCGCATCTTCGATGCCGCGTTGTTTGCGTGCCTGCACCACGGTCATCAGCTCGTTCAAGGCATTGAGGCTGCGCGGGAACCCGACGTAAGCGTAGAGCTGCACGAGAATTTCCCGAGTTTCGCTGATGGTCAGGCCGGCGTCGAGTGCCTGGTTGAGCGCCGAGTTGAGGTTGGGCATGTCGCTGGTCGCCATGAACGCGGCCATCAGTGGAATCGTCTGTTGTTTACTCGACAGGGCTTGTGCGGTGGTTTGCGGAGTAGTCATGGATTGCGGTGTCTCGGCTGCTTGAGTGGTAGCGCTGAACATCGACCCAACGCTCAGGCAGAACGCCATGAGTGCGGGGAGGGCAGCGCTGCTGCGTGTGTCAGTGGCCATCGTGAAAGGCTCCATCCTTTGCGGTGCTGCGATGTCCTGAGTATCCGTGGTCGGGCCATAACCATGGTTCAAGCCCATGCAACCAACGCCGAGGGCGGATACTTCGAGTGGACGGTTGCCGCGTGTGCGCTTGTGCATGTCGATCTCCCTTTGGGCGTGGGGAGAACAGTAGGCGAGGTGGCTGGTGAGGACTAGACGGGTAAATCGGGATGGCTTGATGAGTTCTGCTCATCAATCCACGGAATGAGTGAAGGGGTATCCCTGCACTCATTCGTTTGGGTGACTACTTTGGTACGCGCAGCTTGTCCAGCAGGCGATTGACCAGCAGCTCGTTCAGCATGATCACCTGTTGCAGCGCCAGCAGCGGTTTGCGCTCCGGGCCGCCTATCGAGTTGGCGATGTTACCGGCCATGGAGTGGGCGTAGGAAAGCGACTCACAGGCTTCGACCAACAGGGTTTCGTCATCCAGCGTGGGGTCGACGAGGTAGACGGGGCGAAACTTGGGTGAGCTTGGCGGCGCCCCTAGTGCTTCGGGCCGGAGGTAGTAGTCGAGGGCGCGGTCGGTTGCTTCTTTGAGCTTTTGCGGGTTGAGCGCGGGGTCGTGAGGGATTGGATCGGTGGGTGGCGGATTTGGCGTGATTTTGAACATGGATGAAACTCCTATCGCAGTTTAAGGAGCCATCACTCTCGCTACCAAACGAGTGGGTGGTGGCCATACGCGGGTTGGTAGACCGGCTGCAATAGGAACCCGGCGCTCACGAGTGAGCCCCACGCATGACCACCATTGAACTGAGCCTCCACAAAGAGAAAGCACAGGGTGTCGTCACACGGCTATTACAGACGGGCTACCAAACCCGATCACTGTTTTGCAGTGACAGGCCAACGATATAGCCCGGCCCATAGCCGTGTAAGCCGGCGGATTCTGGCGTACGCGTAGGTAACGACGCAAGGTGTTGTAGGGAGGATGGCGTAACGGTTTGTGTGCTTTAAACGTGATCACTGGATGACGTTTACACATGGGCAATGTCGGTTGGTGGCGGCTTTCGGTTTTGCGTGAGTCTGGGAGATTTTTCCCCCTCACCCCAGCCCTCTCCCCCAAGGGGGCGAGGGGGAAAGGGAGCCGATCTTTGTGCTCTTCAAACCTGAGTTCGACTCGGTATTTCAAGTCGGTGCAACTTGCACATTCAGCGCGGTCAGTTCCCTCTACCTCTGGGAGAGGGTTAGGGTGAGGGCTGTCGTCTGGGTTATCGGTAATTTCGGATCTGAAGAGGAGGTGTGACATGGATCGATTGACTGGCGGTTGCCTATGCGGCGATGTCCGTTTCGAAGTGACAGGTCAGCCCTACCGCGTCGGCATCTGCCACTGCCTCGACTGCCGCAAACGCCACGGCGCGCTGTTCGGCACCTCGGCCATATTTCCCGAGGATGCGCTGAAAGTCACTGGCGAAACCCGCGACTACAACGGGCGCTTTTTCTGCCCGCGCTGCGGCTCTCCGGTGTTCACGCGTTCGGCAGATGAAGTAGAGGTCAACGTCGGATCGCTGGATGAGCCTAATCAGTTCAAACCCACCTACGAACTCTGGACCATCCGCCGCGAGTCGTGGCTGCCGGCGCTGCCACTGGCTCACCACTACGAGCGTGATCGCGAGAGCACGGAGCGTACAGAGGAGTAGAGGGGGCAGAAAACTTCTGGGACTTGGAATGGAGTGAGGATTTTTGGCATGTCACATAGTCCCTGTGGGAGCGAGCTTGCTCGCGAAGGCGTCGTGTCAGTCGACATCAATATTGAAAGTAATGACGCTTTCGCGAGCAAGCTCGCTCCCACAGGGTGCAGTGCATAAACTTACAGATCTTCACCGCGAATAAACGCCAGCAGATCGGCGTTAATCGTCTCGGCCTCCGTCGTCGGCATCCCGTGCGGGAATCCCGGATAAGACTTCAGCGTGCCATTGGGCAGCAACTTCGCCGACAACGGCCCCGAATCCGCGTACGGCACAATCTGATCATCCTCGCCATGCATCACCAGCACCGGTACCGTGACCTTCTTCAAATCCTCAGTAAAATCCGTCTGTGAAAACGCGACGATCCCGTCGTAATGCGCCTTCGCCCCACCAATCATGCCCTGACGCCACCAGTTGGCAATAATCCCCTCCGATGGCGTGGCACCCGGCCGGTTGTAGCCATAAAACGGCCCCGTCGGAATGTCCCGATAGAACTGCGCCCGGTTCGCCGCCAGTTGCGCCTGAAAATCATCGAACACCGATTTCGGCAGCCCACCCGGATTGCTCTCGGTCTGCACCATCAACGGTGGCACCGCACTGATCAATACGCCTTTGGCGACGTTGGCCTGACCATGCCGGGCAATGTAATGGATCACCTCACCGCCACCGGTCGAGTGGCCAACGTGGACAACATTCTTCAGACCCAGATGATTGACCACCGCCAGCGTATCGTCGGCGTAATGATCCATATCGTGGCCATCCCAGACCTGACTCGAACGCCCATGCCCACGGCGATCATGGGCAACCACACGGAAGCCTTTGCCCAGGAAGAACAGCATCTGCGCATCCCAATCGTCGGAACTGAGCGGCCAGCCGTGGTGGAAGTGGATCACTGGCGCGTCTTTCGGGCCCCAGTCTTTGTAGAAAATCTCGACGCCGTCTTTGCTGGTGACAAATCCCATGTTCGCAACTCCAGACCAATCTGATGGATAACCCGCGCGGTGATCGCGGACCGGTTTCGCTCATGACGAGTTTTCTACAGTGCAGGCTCAGTGCGAGCCGTTATCAACTGTAGGATTAAAGTCGACATCTGCATGACCGGTGGTCGCAACGTCTGGCTTCGTACGCAAATTAGGCTTTGCTGAAAGGGATAAGCCGAGGCGCGCGTAGGCTTTGCTGGCCACAGCGGCGCCCCTTCAGAACACCGTGAGTCTGAGGAATTTCCGCGATGCTGACCTTGAATATCAATGGCAAGGATCAGGAGCTCGATGTCCCTGCGGACATGCCGTTGCTCTGGGTCCTGCGCGATGTTGCGCACCTGACCGGTACCAAATTCGGCTGTGGCATGGCCCAGTGCGGGGCCTGCACCGTGCACGTTGACGGGGCGCCGTTGCGCGCCTGCATTACGCCCGCGACCGCCGTGGCCCATGGCCAGAAAATTCTCACCATCGAAGGGCTGTCCACCGACGGTTCGCACCCGGTGCAGCAAGCCTGGGCCGAACTCGACGTGGTGCAGTGCGGTTACTGCCAGTCGGGGCAGATCATGTCTGCGGCGGCACTGCTGGCGAAAATCCCCAAACCTACCGACAGCGATATCGATCAGGCGCTCTCCGGCAATATCTGCCGTTGCGGCACCTATCCCCGCATTCGCGCAGCGGTTAAGCGTGCATCGGAAATCGGCTGATTCACTCTGTGGGAGATAGGCGATGAACAGTCCTGTATCGCGTCGGGGTTTTCTCAAGGGCAGCGCCGTGTTGGGCGGCGGTCTGGTGGTGGCGTTTGTCGTCCCTGGCGGCCACAAGTTTGCCTATGCGGCCGAGAATGAAGGCAAGGTTTTCGCGCCGAATGCGTTTTTGCGCATCGCAGCAGACAACAGCGTCACCGTTTTGCTGGGGCATTCGGAGATGGGCCAAGGCATCTGGACCGGCCTGACCATGTTGATTGCCGAAGAGCTGGACGCCGATTGGTCGAAGATCCGCGTCGAGCACTCACCCGCGTCGGCGGCGGATTACGGCATGCCCGGTTTTGGCGGCATGCAGATTACCGGCGGCTCAACGTCGACGTGGATGGAGTTTGATCGTTATCGGCTGGCAGGCGCGACCGCGCGGCAGATGCTGGTGGAGGCGGCGGCGAAACGCTTCGAGGTGGCGCCGTCGGCCATTCGCACCGAATCGGGTGTGGTGATTGCCGGTGACAAACGTGCAACTTATGGCGAGCTGGCGGATGCCGCCGGGCAATTGCCGGTGCCGGATCCGAAGTCGATTACCTTCAAGGAAGCCAAGGACTGGAAAGTCATTGGCAAACCGACCAAACGCCTCGACACACCGGAGAAAATCACCGGCCGCGCCAAGTTCGGCATGGACGTGCAGTTTGAAGGCTTGATGACCGCAATGGTCGCGCGCCCACCGGTATTCGGTGCCACTGTTAAATCTTTCGAAGGCGCTGAAGCGCTGGCGGTGCCGGGCGTACACAAAGTGGTGCAGGTACCGACGGGCGTGGCGGTGATTGCCGAGCATTACTGGGCGGCGAAACTGGGTCGCGATGCGCTGAAGATCGATTGGGATCTGGGCCCGCATGCCGATCTGAGCAGCGAGAATTTGCTGGCGAGTTTCCGCAAACTGGCCGCCACGCAAGGCACGTCAGCCAGTCAGGCCGGTGATGCCCAGGGCAGTTTTGGCAAAGCGGCGAAGAAGATCGACGTCGAATACAGCGTGCCCTATCTGGCTCATGCGCCGATGGAACCGCTCAACTGCACGGTGAAGATCAGCGCCGAGAAATGCGAAATCTGGACCGGTACGCAGTTTCAGACGCTGGATCAAATGGTCGCCGGCAAGATCACCGGGCTGAAACCGGAGCAGGTCGAAATCCACACCGAATTCCTTGGCGGTGGTTTTGGGCGCCGGGCCAACCCGACTTCAGACTTCGTCGCCGAGGCGGTGCAAGTGGCTAAAGCCGCCGCCATGCCGGTGAAAACCGTGTGGTCGCGCGAAGACGATATTCGCGGCGGGTACTACCGCTCGATGTTTCTGCATCAGGCGAAGATCGGCCTCGGTGCTGATGGCTTGCCGTCGAGCTGGCAGCACGTACTGGTCGGGCAATCGATCATGACCGGCACGTTGATGGA
This sequence comes from Pseudomonas sp. P4_D7, assembly GCF_056401755.1. Classification (NCBI taxonomy): domain Bacteria; kingdom Pseudomonadati; phylum Pseudomonadota; class Gammaproteobacteria; order Pseudomonadales; family Pseudomonadaceae; genus Pseudomonas; species Pseudomonas sp. P4_D7. The sequence goes on from NZ_JBFUIR010000003.1 coordinate 126,460, forward strand.
GGCGACGATGGTCAAAAACGGCATCGACCCGACCTCGGTCGAAGGCGTGGCCGACAGTCCTTACGTCAAAGGCCTGGCCAATCATGAGGTTGATCTGCATTCGCCGCAAACGGGCATCAATGTGTTGTGGCTGCGTTCGGTGGGTCATAGCCATACCGGTTTTGTCATGGAATCGCTGATCGATGAAATGGCCACGGCGGCGGGCAAGGATCCGGTCGAGTACCGACGCACCTTGCTCAAGGATCATCCTCGGCATTTGGGCGTTTTAAATCTGGCGGTGGAAAAGGCCAACTGGAAAGCCCCGTTGCCGGACGGCCATGCGCTGGGCGTGGCGGTGCATGAGTCATTCGGCAGTTACGTGGCGCAGGTCGCGGAGGTGTCGCAGGACAATCTGGCAATTCGCGTGCATCGCGTGGTCTGCGCGGTGGACTGCGGGATCGCGGTGAATCCACAGAGCATCGCCGCGCAGATGGAGTCATGCATCACCTTCGGTCTGGGCATGGCGCTGCACAGCAAACTGACGCTCAAGGACGGCGGGGTCGTGCAATCCAACTATCACGATTATCAGGTGCTGCGGCTCAACGAGATGCCGGTAGTCGAGGTGCACATCGTGCCCAGCAGCGACAAACCCGGCGGCATCGGCGAGGCCGGTGTGCCGCCGACCGCGCCAGCGGTGGCCAACGCGGTGTTCGCCCTGACCGGGCAACGCCTGCGCGAGTTGCCGCTGCAACTGTCGGGGGTGTGAGATGAAACGACATCTAGTGTTGGGCACGGTGGTTCTACTGGGGCTGGGCGGTTATGCCTCGGACCTGTTTGCCGATGATCAGGAAGCCTTGAAAGCCTTCACCACGGTACAGAAAGTCTTCCAGAGTCCGCGCTGCCAGAACTGCCACATTCCCGGTGATTCGCCGTTGCAGTTCGACGCCGGCATTCCCCATGCGATGAACGTGGTGCGCGGCATGGACGGCAAGGGCGCGGCCGGTCTGCCTTGCGCGACCTGCCACGCGGAAAACAATCCGCCGGCCAGTTACGGCCCGCATGCACCACCGGGTGCGCCGCACTGGAGCCTGCCGCCGGCGGCGCACAAAATGGCCTGGATCGGCCTGCCACCGGACAAGCTCTGCGCGATGATCAAGGACCGTTCGAGCAATGGCGATCGCGACTTTGCTGCGCTGATCAAGCATGTCAGCGAAGACAAATTGGTGCTGTGGGGCTGGAATCCCGGGGCAGGGCGCGCGCCGGTGCCAGTGCCGCACGATATTTTTGTCACGCAATTCAAGCTCTGGGCCGATGCGGGCGGGCCATGCCCGGTGGCGCAAATGTGAGCCATTGCCAAATTAGCGCTACGCTTGGAAGCATTGTTGCCAATGGAGTGTGCTGATGCTGGTTCCAGGAAAACCTGCGAATGAAACGGCGCGCGTTCAAGCGTTGCACGGTCTTGAGCTGCTCGATTCCGCCCCTGAAGAACGTTTCGACCGACTGACACGGTTGGCGAAACGCCTGTTCAATGTGCCGATTGCACTGGTGACGCTGGTCGACACCAATCGGCAGTGGTTCAAGTCGTGCGTGGGCCTGGATGTCAGCGAGACACCGAGGGATGTCTCGTTTTGCGGTCATGCGATTCTTAACGACGGCCTGCTGTTGGTGCCGGACGCTCGCGAGGATGTGCGCTTCCATGACAACCCGTTGGTGACGGGCGCGCCGAACATTCGTTTCTACGCCGGTTATCCGCTGACCGTGCCCAATGGCAACAAAATGGGCACGCTGTGCCTGATCGACACCAGGCCCCGCGACCTCGACGAGGAAGAGCGTGCGTTGTTGCGTGATCTGGCGGAAATGGCCGAGCAAGAGTTGGCTGCTGTGCAGATCGCGAGCATGGATGAGTTGACGTTGCTGTCCAATCGCCGTGGTTTCAAGCAACTGGCGCAGCATGCACTGGACGCCTGCGCACGGCTGGAACGGCCGGCGACCTTGCTGTTTTTCGACCTCAATGACTTCAAGCAGATCAACGATCTGTATGGGCATGCCGAGGGTGACAGTGCGCTGAAGACTTTTGCCGACGTGCTGCGCATCGCCTTCCGCGAGAGTGATGTGGTCGGGCGGCTCGGTGGCGATGAGTTCGTTGCGCTGCTGACCGGCTCCAGCCATGTCGAAACCACAGCGATCATGGCGCGGCTCAAGGATATTCTCGAAGAGCGCAATGCCACGTTGCACCGGGGCTATGCGATTCGCTTTAGCGTGGGTCAGATCGAATATGACGCCAAGCGCCATGAGACCGTGGATCGGCTGCTGGCGGATGCCGATAGCGCGATGTATGTGCACAAGCAGGCCTTGAAGCGTTGTTAGCGAATGCACCGTAGATCGCTTGTAGGCGTGAGCCTGCTCGCGATAGCGTCCGGCCATCAACCTCTTCATTGCCTGACCCAGCGCTATCGCGAGCAGGCTCACTCCTACAGGGGGGTCGGGTGTTCTCAAATCCCGGTTCACCACAAATCCATGTGGGAACGAGCTTGCTCGCGAAGGCGCTGGATCAGGCCATGATCAGTTGACTGAATGGACGCTTTCGTGAGCAAGCTCACTCCCACRGGTCCTTCGGTGTTCAAAACATCCCGGTTCACCACAAATCCATGTGGGAGCGAGCYTGCTCGCGAAGGCGTCCGGTCAGGCAACATCTCCGTTGAACGTGCTGGCCTCTTCGTGAGCAAGCTCACTCCCACRGGTCCTTCGGTGTTCAAAACATCCCGGTTCACCACAAATCCATGTGGGGAGCGAGCCTGCTCGCGAAGGCGCTGGATCAGGCCATGATCAGTTGACTGAATGGACGCCTTCGCGAGCAAGCTCACTCCCACAGGGGGCAGTGTTGCAGGCATAAAAAAACCCGCCAGATCGGCGGGTTTTTTTATTGGCTAGGCGAAGATCACTCTTCGATGTTGCCCATGGCGGTGGTGTTGAAGCCGCCGTCGACGTACATGATTTCGCCGCTGATGCCCGACGCCAGGTCGGAGCACAGGAAGGCGCCGGCGTTGCCGACTTCGTCGATGGTGACGTTGCGACGCAGTGGGGTTTGCGCTTCGTTGGCGGCCAGCATCTTGCGGAAGTTCTTGATGCCCGAGGCTGCCAGGGTACGGATCGGGCCAGCCGATACGCAGTTGACGCGGGTGCCGTCCGGGCCCAGGGAGCCGGCCAGGTAACGTACGCCAGCTTCCAGCGAAGCCTTGGCCATGCCCATTACGTTGTAGTTCGGCATGGTGCGCTCGGCGCCCAGGTACGACAGGGTCAGCAGGCTGCCGTTGCGGCCTTTCATCATTTCGCGGCCGGCTTTGGCCAGGGCCACGAAGCTGTAGGCGCTGATGTCGTGCGCGATGCGGAAACCGTCACGGGTGGTGGCTTCGGTGAAGTCGCCGTCCAGTTGGTCGCCCGGGGCGAAGCCAACGGAGTGGACGATGCAGTCCAGGCCGTCCCACTTCTTGCTCAGTGCTTCGAAGACCTTGGCGATTTCTTCATCGCTGGCCACGTCGCACGGGAAGCACAGCTCAGGGCTCGAACCCCAGCCTTGGGCGAATTCTTCAACACGACCTTTCAGTTTGTCGTTCTGATAAGTGAAGGCAAGCTCAGCGCCCTCGCGATGCATGGCGGCAGCGATGCCGGATGCGATGGACAGCTTGCTGGCGACACCGACGATCAGTACGCGCTTACCGGCGAGAAAACCCATGTGTTGCTCCTCTTTCAGGTTATTGCGCAGTGGCTGGTGCCAAAAAAGCGGCTTCCAGCAACTGCTGTGTATACGGATGTTGGGGGGCGGCAAAAATACTTTGCGCGTCTCCCTGTTCGACCACTTGGCCATGCTTGACCACCATCAGCTGGTGGCTCAGCGCTTTGACGACAGCCAAATCATGGCTGATAAACAAATACGTCAGGTTGTACTTGGCTTGCAGTGAACGCAACAGCTCCACCACTTGCCGCTGCACCGTGCGGTCGAGTGCCGACGTCGGCTCGTCCAGCAGGATCAGCGCCGGTTTCAGCACCAAAGCCCGGGCAATGGCGATTCGCTGCCGTTGCCCACCGGAAAATTCGTGGGGGTAGCGGTGCCGGGTTTCCGGATCCAGACCTACCTCCTTCAATGCCGCAATAATCGCCGCCTCTTGTTCCTCAGCGGTGCCCATCTTGTGAATCCGCAGGCCTTCGCCAACGATGTCGCTGACACACATGCGCGGGCTCAGGCTGCCAAACGGGTCCTGAAACACCACCTGCATCTCCCGCCGCAACGGGCGAACCTCGTTCTGCGTCAGGCAGTCTAGCTGCTTGCCTTCAAAGCGGATCGCGCCTTTGCTGCCAATCAGCCGCAAAATCGCCAGACCCAGTGTGGATTTGCCGGAACCGCTTTCGCCGACAATCCCCAGGGTCTGACCCTGGGGCAGGCTGAAATTGATGCCATCCACTGCCTTGACGTGATCCACCGTGCGCTTGAGCAGGCCTTTCTTGATCGGGAACCAGACTTTCAGGTCCTCGACCTCAAGCAGCGGCGCGCCGATTTTATTGCTCGCCGGGCCTCCGCTGGGTTCCGCACCGAGCAATTCCCGAGTGTACGGATGCTGCGGCGAACGGAACAGCTCTGCGCACGATGCCTGTTCGACGATGCAACCGCGCTGCATGACACATACACGATGCGCAATTCTTCGCACCAGGTTCAAATCGTGACTGATCAGTAACAGCGACATGCCCAATCTGGCCTGTAATTCCTTGAGTAAATCGAGGATTTTCAGCTGAACGGTCACATCCAGCGCCGTGGTCGGTTCGTCGGCAATCAACAATTCCGGCTCGTTGGCCAGGGCCATGGCGATCATCACACGCTGGCGCTGGCCACCGGACAGCTCGTGGGGCAGAGCCTTGAGGCGCTTGTGCGGCTCGGGGATGCCGACCATCTCCAGCAGCTCCAGCGTGCGCTTGGTCGCGACTTTGCCGGTCAGGCCCTTGTGGATGCCGAGCACTTCGTTGATCTGCTTCTCGATCGAATGCAGCGGATTCAGCGAGGTCATCGGCTCCTGAAAGATCATCGCGATGCGATTACCACGAATGTGGCGAATCGTCTTCTCGCTCAGGCCCAGCAGGTTTTGCCCGGCATAGTTGATGCTGCCGGCCGGATGGCGGGCCATCGGGTAGGGCAGCAGGCGCAGGATTGAGTGCGCGGTCACCGATTTGCCCGAGCCGGATTCGCCGACCAGCGCGAGGGTTTCGCCACGCTTGATGTCGAAACTCACGCCTTCGACGACCCGGTGCACGCGCTCGCCGAAACCGAATTCGACGGCGAGGTCACGCACTTCGATCAGATTGTCCTGATTCATTTCACTTCCTCGGGTCGAAGGCATCGCGAGCGGACTCGCCGATAAACACCAGCAAACTCAACATCAACGCCAGCACGGCAAAGGCACTCATGCCCAGCCACGGCGCTTGCAGGTTGGATTTGCCCTGGGCGACCAGTTCACCCAGCGACGGACTGCCGGCCGGCAAGCCGAAACCGAGGAAGTCCAAAGCGGTGAGGGTGCCGATGGCGCCGGTGAGGATGAACGGCATAAACGTCATGGTCGAAACCATCGCGTTGGGCAGGATGTGGCGGAACATGATCGCGCCGTTCTGCATGCCCAGCGCCCGCGCCGCGCGTACGTATTCAAGGTTGCGGCCACGGAGGAACTCGGCGCGCACCACGTCGACCAGGCTCATCCACGAGAACAGCAGCATGATCCCCAGCAGCCACCAGAAATTCGGCTGGACGAAACTGGCGAGAATGATCAGCAAGTACAGCACCGGCAGCCCTGACCAGATTTCCAGAAATCGCTGCCCGGCCAGATCGACCCAGCCGCCATAGAAGCCCTGCAAAGCACCGGCAATCACGCCGATGATCGAACTCAGCACGGTCAACGTCAGCGCGAACAGCACCGAGATGCGGAAACCGTAGATCACCCGCGCCAGCACATCGCGGCCCTGATCGTCGGTGCCCAGCAGGTTATCCGCCGAGGGCGGCGCCGGGGCCGGGACTTTCAGGTCGTAATTGATGCTCTGGTAGCTGTAGGGAATTGGCGCCCACAACACCCACGCATCCTTGGCCTTGAGCAGTTCGCGGATGTACGGGCTCTTGTAGTTGGCTTCCAGCGGAAATTCGCCGCCGAAGGTGGTTTCCGGGTAACGCTTGATCGCCGGGAAGTACCAGTTGTTGTCGTAATGCACCACCAGCGGCTTGTCGTTGGCGATCAGCTCGGCGCCCAGGCTCAGGCCGAACAGCACCAGAAACAGCCACAGCGACCACCAGCCACGCTTGTTGGCCTTGAACAGTTCGAAGCGGCGGCGGTTGAGAGGGGACAGGTTCATCTCAATGCTCCCGGCTTTCGAAGTCGATGCGCGGATCGACCAGAGTGTAGGTGAGGTCGCCGATCAGTTTCACCACCAGCCCCAGCAGGGTGAAGATAAACAGGGTGCCGAACACCACCGGGTAATCGCGGTTGATCGCCGCTTCGAAACTCATCAGGCCGAGGCCGTCGAGGGAGAAGATCACTTCCACCAGCAAGGATCCTGTGAAGAAGATGCCGATGAACGCCGACGGGAAACCGGCAATCACCAGCAGCATGGCGTTGCGGAACACATGGCCGTACAACACGCGATGACGCGTCAGGCCTTTGGCCTTGGCGGTGACCACGTATTGCTTGTTGATCTCGTCGAGGAAGCTGTTTTTGGTCAGCAGGGTCATGGTCGCGAAGTTGCCGATCACCAGTGCGGTCACCGGCAGCGCCAGGTGCCAGAAGTAATCGAGGATCTTGCCGCCGAAGCTCAGTTCATCGAAGTTGTTTGAGGTCAGACCCCTTAGCGGGAACCAGTCGAGATAACTGCCGCCGGCAAACACCACGATCAGCAGGATCGCGAAGAGAAACGCCGGGATCGCATAGCCGACGATGATCGCCGAACTGGTCCACACGTCGAAATGGCTGCCGTGCCGGGTTGCTTTGGCGATCCCCAACGGGATCGACACCAGGTACATGATCAGCGTGCTCCACAGCCCCAGCGAGATCGACACCGGCATCTTTTCCTTGATCAGGTCGATGACCTTGGCGTCGCGGAAGAAACTGTCGCCGAAATCCAGCTGCGCGTAGTTCTTGACCATGATCCACAGACGTTCCGGGGCCGATTTGTCGAACCCGTACATGTGTTCGATTTCCTTGATCAGCGCTGGGTCCAGACCCTGCGCGCCGCGATAGGACGAGCCGGCCACCGACACCTCGGCACCGCCGCCGGCAATCCGGCTGGTGGCGCCTTCGAAGCCTTCGAGCTTGGCGATCATCTGTTCCACCGGGCCACCGGGCGCGGCCTGGATGATCACGAAGTTGATCAGCAGAATGCCGAACAGGGTCGGGATGATCAGCAGCAGTCGCCGAAAAATATACGCCAGCATCTGATTACTCCGTGCCCACAGGGTCGGCTTGCAGTTTGGTTTCGACTTCTATTGCCGGTTTGGCGTCGGGCTTGACCCACCAGGTATTAATCCCGATGTCGTATTTGGGCGAGACTTTCGGGTGACCGATGTGGTTCCAGTACGCCACGCGCCAGGTCTTGATGTGCCAGTTCGGCACCACGTAGTAACCCCATTGCAGCACGCGATCCAGTGCGCGGGCGTGGGCCACCAGGCTTTTGCGTGAGTCGGCGTTGATCAGGTTTTCGACCAGTTGATCGACAATCGGATCCTTCAGGCCGATAGTGTTGCGGCTGCTCGGTTTGTCGGCAGCGGCGCTCATCCAGAATTCGCGCTGTTCGTTACCCGGTGAGTTGGACTGCGGGAAGCTGCCGACCATCATGTCGAAGTCCCGCGAACGCACGCGGTTGATGTACTGCGAAACGTCGACGCGGCGGATTACCAGATCGATGCCAAGGTCGCTGAGGTTGCGCTTGAATGGCAGCAGTACGCGTTCGAATTCGGTCTGCGCGAGCAGGAACTCGATCACCACCGGTTTGCCCGTGGAGTCGACCATTTTGTCGTCGACGATCTTCCAGCCGGCCTCTTGCAGCAGTTGATAGGCCTCGCGCTGCTGCGCGCGGATCATGCCGCTGGCATCGGTCTTCGGATTCTCGAACGCTTCGCTGAACACCTGCGCCGGCAGTTTGCTGCGGAACGGTTCGAGGATCGCCACTTGATCGGCATCGGGCAGGCCGGTGGCGGCCATTTCCGAGTTCTCGAAATAGCTGCGGGTGCGGAAGTAGGCGCTGTTGAACAGTTGTTTGTTGGTCCACTCGAAATCGAACAGCAGACCGAGTGCCTGACGCACCCGCACATCCTGAAACACCGGGCGACGCAGGTTGAAGACGAAGCCCTGCATGCCGGTCGGGTTGCTGTTGGCGATCTGTTCCTTGATTAAACGGCCTTCGGTAACCGCTGGGATGTTGTAGGCGTTGGCCCAGTTCTTTGCGGTCATTTCCAGCCAGTAATCGAATTGTCCGGCCTTCAGCGCTTCGAGGGCGACGGTGTTGTCGCGGTAGTAATCGGTGGTCATCGTGTCGAAGTTGTAGAAACCACGGTTGACCAGCAGGTCCTTACCCCAGTAATCCTTGACCCGCTCGTAACGCACTGAACGTCCGGCCTTCACTTCGGCGACCTTGTAAGGGCCGCTGCCCAGCGGAATTTCCAGGTTGCCCTTGGTGAAATCGCGATCGGCCCACCAGTGTTTGGGCAGCACCGGTAACTGGCCGAGGATCAGCGGCAGTTCGCGGTTATTGGTGTGCTTGAACTTGAAGAGCACTTTCAGCGGATCTTCGGCGATTACCTCGGAAACGTCGCTGTAATAGCCGCGAAACAGTGGAGAGCCTTCTTTTGTGAGCGTGTTGAAGCTGAACACCACGTCCTCGGCGCGTACCGGGTGGCCGTCGTGGAAGCGCGCTTCCGGGCGCAGGTAGAAACGCACCCAGCTGTTGTCCGGGGCTCTTTCGATCTGCCGGGCGATCAGGCCGTATTCGGTGAAGGGTTCGTCGAGGCTGTGTTTGGTCAGAGTGTCGTAGATCTGCCCGACGTCATCGGCCGGTACGCCTTTGCTGATAAACGGGTTGAGGCTGTCGAAGCCGCCGAAACCGGCCTGACGGAAGATGCCGCCCTTGGGCGCATCGGGGTTCACATAATCGAAATGCTTGAAATCGGCCGGGTATTTAGGCGGCTCGTTGTACAGGGTCACGGCGTGTTGCGGAGCGGCAAAAGCCAGCCCGGCGAACAGCAAACCGCTGGCCTGGACGAGCAGGGCGCGGATCGGTTTCATTGATCTTTCTCCGAAGACTTCAGCCACCACGCGCTCAGGCCCAGGGTGTAGGGCGGCGTGGTGACGAAGGCCAACCGGTTGCGGTAGGCCAGACGGTGATAATTGAGGTACCAATTGGGAATGCTGTAGTGCTGCCAGAGCAGCACGCGGTCGAGCGCCTTGCCGGCGGCGACCTGCTCGTCGCGGGTGCGCGCGGCGAGCAATTGTTCGAGCAGGTGATCCACTACCGGGTTGGCAATGCCTGCGTAATTCTTGCTGCCCTTGACCCCGACCTGACTGGAGTGGAAGTACTGCCACTGCTCCAGGCCCGGACTGAGGGTCTGGTTGAGCGTCATCGAGATCATGTCGAAATCAAATTGATCGAGGCGCTGTTTGTACTGCGCCCGATCCACGGTGCGCAGGCGCGCGTCGATGCCGATGCTGTTGAGGTTCTCGATATAGGGCTGGTAGAGGCGCTCCAGGTTCGGATTGACCAGCAGCAGCTCGAACCGCAGCGGTTGGCCGTCAGCGTTTTGCAGGCGCTGACCGTTGAGCTTCCAGCCGGCTTCGGCGAGCAATGCCAATGCCTTGCGCATGGTTTCCCGGGGAATGCCGCGTCCATCGGTTTTTGGCAGGGTGAACGGCTCGGTGAACAGCTTGGCCGGCAGTTGTTCCTTGTACGGCTTGAGCATCAGCCATTCATGCCCGACCGGCAGGCCGGAGGTGGTGAACTCGCTGTTGGGGTAGTAACTGGTGGTTCGTTTGTAGGCGTCGCTGAACAGTGCGCGGTTGGTCCACTCGAAGTCGAACATCAGGCCCAGCGCTTCACGGGTCTTAACGTCCGAGAACGTCGCACGGCGGGTGTTCATGAACAGGCCCTGAGTCTGGGTCGGGATCTGATGCGGGATCTGCGCCTTGATCACGTCGCCACGGCGCACGGCGGGGAAGTTGTAGCCGTTGGCCCAGTTCTTCGCCTGATGCTCGATGTAAATGTCGAACTCGCCAGCCTTGAACGCTTCGAAGGCCACGTCGCTGTCGCGGTAAAACTCGACTTCCATGCGATCGAAGTTGTACTTGCCGCGATTGACCGCCAAGTCCTTGCCCCAGTAATCCTTGACCCGCTCGAAGATCAACTGCCGGCCCGGCGTCACCGAAGTAATGCGATACGGGCCGCTGCCCAACGGTGGTTCGAAGGTGGTGGCCTTGAAGTCGCGGTCTTTCCAGTAATGCTGCGGCAGCACCGGCAACTCGCCGAGGCGCAGGATCAGCAGCGGATTGCCCGAGCGCTTGAGCACGAAGCGAATGCGCTGCTTGTTGAGAATGTCGACCCGCAGCACTTCCTGCAACGCGGTACGGTACAGCGGATGGCCGTCCTTGAGCAGCGTTCGATAGGAGAAAGCCACGTCATAAGCGGTGATCGGCGTGCCGTCGTGGAAACGCGCCTCGGGACGCAGGTTGAAGACGACCCAGCTGCGATCTTCGCTGTACTCCACCGATTGCGCGATCAAACCATAGCTCGACGCCGGCTCGTCACCGGACGGCGAATACTGGCCGGTGCCGACCATTAGCGGCTCGTTCAGCTCATTGATGCCGTACTGGAGGAAATTCGCGGTGGTCACCGGGCTGGTGCCTTTGAACGTGTACGGATTGACCGTATCGAAGGTGCCGAACGCCATCACCCGCAACGTACCGCCCTTGGGCGCTTGCGGGTTGACCCAGTCGAAGTGGGTAAATCTGGCCGGGTACTTGAGCGTGCCGAACTGCGCATAACCGTGACTTTCGGTAATCGTCGCGCTTGCGGTTGAGCTCAAGGCCAGGCTGATCAGGAGCAGGAGGAGGGGACGCTTCAAGTCAGATCCGATCCAGGCGGCTTGGGCTTAGTGGGCCGTACAGTAACAGCTTGTCTGGACAGGAAAAAGACGGGAGTTAATGCAGGGTTAATCGTTTGCGCGAAGAGCCCCTCACCCTAACCCTCTCCCGGGGGGAGAGGGGACTGACCGAGTTGTTTCTTCGAGCTGCGCCGACCTGAACTGTCGAGCCGAACTTACGTTTTGAAAAGCCCCTCACCCTAACCCTCTCCCGGAGGGAGAGGGGACTGACTGTGGTGTCTGGGCGAATTGCATCGACGTGCGATACCGAGTCGAACTCGGATTTTGAACAGCACGGAGATCGGCTCCCTTTCCCCCTCGCCCCCGTGGGGGAGAGGGCTGGGGTGAGGGGGATCGATCTAAAGCACACCACAAAATCCGGACCAAAAAAAGCCCCTGAAATCTCAGGGGCTCTTCTGTCAGTGCGGCTGATAAACCGTGAGCATCTGCCCCGGCTTCAGTGCTTTGCCCGCACCCGGATTCCAGCGCTTGAGATGCTGCATCTCAACGTTGAAGCGCTTGGCCACGACGTACAGCGTGTCGCCGCGTTTGACCTTGTACTGGGTTTGCTGCGCGCTGTCGTCCTTGCCTTTGCTCTTGCTGTTGGCCGCAATCACCGTGTTGACCCGGCCGGATTTGCGCGCCGGCGCGCGCTTGGTGGTGTCTTGCATCACTAGGGTCTGACCAACCTTGAGGTTCTTGCCGGTCAGCTTGTTCCAGCGCTGCAGATCCTTGACTTCGACCTTGTTGGCCTTGGCGATGGAACCGAGGTTGTCGCCACGCTTCACCCGATAGGCACGCTTGAGCTGCGCCACTTCCGACGGATCGGCGCCTTCGAAGACTGGTTTCAGCGAACGCGGGCTGATCAGCTCTTCCGGACGCATGGTCTGCAAACTGGCCGTCAGCAATTGCGCCTTCGACGTCGGCACCAGCAAATGCTGAGGGCCGTCGATGGTGGTGCGTTGCTTGAAGGCCGGGTTGAGCTGGAACAGTTCGTCTTCGTCGATGTTGGCCACCGCAGCGACCTTGGACAGGTCCATGCGCTGGTTGATTTCGACGACCTGGAAGTACGGTTCGTTGGCGATCGGGTTGAGGTTCACGCCGTAGGCTTCCGGCGCCAGCACCACTTGCGAAAGCGCCAACAGCTTCGGCACGTAGGCCTGGGTTTCCGCCGGCAACGGCAGGTTCCAGTAGTCGGTGGGCAGGCCGAGCTTTTCGTTACGTTCGATGGCACGGCTGACCGTGCCTTCACCGGCGTTGTACGCCGCCAGGGCCAGCAACCAGTCGCCGTTGAACATGTCGTGCAGGCGGGTCAGGTAATCCATCGCTGCGGTGGTCGAGGCGGTGATGTCGCGACGGCCATCATAGAAGCGCGTCTGACGCAGGTTGAAGTAACGCCCGGTGGACGGAATGAATTGCCACAACCCGACTGCATCGGCCCGGGAATAGGCCATCGGGTTGTAGGCGCTTTCAATCACTGGCAGCAGGGCCAGTTCCAGCGGCATGTTGCGTTCTTCGAGGCGTTCGACGATGTAGTGAATATAGAGACTGCCGCGTTCACCGGCGTTCTCGAGGAAAGAGGGATTGCTGGCGAACCACAGGCGCTGTTGCTCGATGCGCGGGTTGACGCCGAGACCTTCCTGCAGCTGAAAGCCCTGGCGCATGCGCTCCCAGATGTCCTGGGGAACCTGTGGGCTGGGCTTTTCGGACAGCCAGATCGGCTTCTGCTTGGCTCGCGCAGCAATGTTCGGCGTATGGGTCGCTTCAGTCTGCGGAGCATGGCTGGAACAGCCCGCCAGCGTGGCGGACACAGCCACCGCGATGGCTTGCGCCAGGCGGGTCAATGCGTCTGAATTGACGGACTTACGTATGGATGACGACATTGGCTGGAAGTAAGTTCCGGGCAAAAATGTCGGGCGATTCTAGAAAGCGCACCCCCTGCGGTCAACCATTCAGAATTTTTGTACCAAGTAGTGGGGGGCTTAGAACTTATCTTTCCAAGCCCGCAGAGCCGCAAATACCTCACTCGGCGCCCGGTTTTGAGCGCCTGCCCGTTCGTCCACTTTTTGTGTAACTAATGTTTCAGAGGTACGCAAGAACGGGTTCGTGAGCTTTTCCAGGGCCAGGGTCGAAGGCAGGGTCATGACGCCGTTTTGCCGCTGCTGAGTGACTTTTTCCAGACGGGCGGCGATCTCCGGATTGCCCGGCTCGACGACAGCGGCAAATTTCAGATTGCTCAGGGTGTATTCATGGGTGCAGTAGACCAGGGTATCTTCCGGTAGAGCAGCGAGGCGGCTGAGCGAGTGGTGCATTTGCTCCGGCGTGCCCTCGAACAGGCGACCGCAACCGGCGGCGAACAGGGTGTCGCCGCAAAACAGCAGGCCGTGGTGGTAATAGGCAATGTGTCCCAAGGTGTGACCGGGCACCGCATAGACGTCGAAGTCCCAGCCGAGCACGCTGACGGTGTCGTTGTCCTCGAGCGCCACGTCGCGCCCCGGGATGCTTTCGCTGGCCGGGCCGTAGACTTTTGCGCCGCTCAGCGTTTTCAGGCGTTCGACGCCGCCGACATGATCATGATGGTGGTGGGTGATCAGAATGTCGCTCAACACCCAGCCCGGATGCGCTGCAAGCCACGCCTGCACCGGCGGGGCATCGCCCGGGTCGACCACGGCGCAGCGCTGGGTGCGGTGATCCTGTAACAACCAGATGTAGTTGTCGGTGAACGCGGGCAGGGCACTGATCTGTATCATCGTCGGAATTCGCCAAGCGGAAAACATTGGCGCATCTTAGTAGTTCCTGGCGCTTTGGAGAATGCGATGAGTGATAAAGCGTTCGCACAGGCTGATCCTGACTGGCTGGCCCTGATCGGTGCAGCCCGTGAATGGCTGTCCGGCCCGCTCGGGCAATTTCTGCTCGATGAAGAGCGGCGCATGCTCGAAGACGAGTTGGGCCGTTTCTTTGGCGGTTATCTGGTGCACTACGGGCCATCGGCCGAAACCCCGCCGTCGGCACCGCAAGTGCAGCGCAATGTGCGCCTCGGTGCACCGTTGCCCGGGGTCGAGATTGTCTGCGAGGAGCAGGCCTGGCCGCTGAGCGAGCATGCCGCCGATGTGGTGGTGATGCAGCACGGTCTGGATTTCTGCCTGTCGCCCCACGGTTTGCTGCGTGAAGCAGCGAGCAGCGTGCGTCCCGGTGGGCATTTGCTGATCATCGGCATCAACCCCTGGAGCACCTGGGGCCTGCGCCATGTGTTCGCCCACGACGCCTTGCGCCAGGCGCGCTGCATCTCGCCGTCGCGGGTCGCCGACTGGCTCAATCTGCTGGGCTTCGCGCTGGAGAAACGCCGCTTCGGGTGCTATCGTCCGCCGCTCGCGTCACCCAAGTGGCAGGCCCGTCTGGCCGGCTGGGAACGCAAGGCCGGTGACTGGCAACTGTCGGGTGGCGGCTTCTATTTACTGGTCGCGCGCAAGATTGTGGTCGGACTGCGACCGTTGCGTCAGGAACGGCGCGAGCCGATGGGCAAGCTGATTCCGCTGCCGATGGCCAAGGTCAACCGCCGCCGCATCGAACCGTAAAACTTTCTTTTATTTGTGGCCGGGTGTGTCCCGGCCTCGGTCATTGTCGATCCGTGATCGGCAGGACAGGCATTTTTCTGGATAGATTGGCATGAGCGAAAGCGTTGAAAGCGTCGACACCGTAGAGCTGTTCACTGACGGCGCCTGCAAAGGCAACCCCGGCCCCGGCGGCTGGGGCGCCTTGCTAGTGTGCAAGGGCGTCGAAAAGGAACTGTGGGGTGGCGAAACCAACACCACCAACAACCGCATGGAACTGCTCGGCGCGATCCGTGGCCTCGAAGCCTTGAAGCGCCCCTGTGAAGTGCTGCTGGTGACCGACTCGCAATACGTGATGAAGGGCATCAACGAGTGGATGGCCAACTGGAAGAAGCGCGGTTGGAAAACCGCCGCGAAAGAGCCGGTAAAGAACGCTGATCTTTGGAAGGAGCTGGATGAGCAGGTCAACCGCCACAAGGTCACCTGGAAATGGGTGCGTGGGCATATTGGCCATCACGGTAACGAGCGGGCCGACCAGTTGGCTAACCGTGGCGTTGACGAAGTGCGCGGCTACAAGCAAAGCTGATTTCGCTTCTGAACCGTGGTGCGGCCATTTACGAGCAAGCTCGCTCCCACAGGGAAATGCATTCCAGATCTGATGCCCTTCCCTGAATTGGAATGCATTCCAATGTGGGAGCGAGCTAGCTCGCGAAGCGCGCGCCACGGTCTGACTGAAACACCCCGCCGAGCGTGTTAACATCCGCGCTTTTTGCAAGATCGACCCGTTGAGAGCTGAACACTGATGGCCACCAGATCCGTTGTACTCGATACCGAAACCACCGGCATGCCGGTGACCGATGGTCACCGGATCATTGAAATCGGTTGTGTCGAACTGATCGGTCGGCGCCTGACGGGCCGGCATTTTCACGTTTACCTGCAGCCGGATCGCGAGAGTGATGAAGGCGCCATCGGCGTCCACGGCATCACCAACGAATTCCTCGTCGGCAAGCCGCGCTTTGCCGAAGTGGCCGATGAGTTCTTCGAGTTCATCAAAGGCGCGCAGCTGATCATCCACAACGCGGCGTTCGACGTTGGCTTCATCAACAACGAATTCGCCCTGATGGGTCAGCACGATCGCGCTGACATCACCCAGCACTGCTCAATCCTCGACACCCTGATGATGGCTCGGGAACGTCACCCGGGGCAGCGCAACAGCCTCGATGCGTTGTGCAAACGTTATGGCGTCGACAACTCCGGCCGTGAACTGCACGGCGCCTTGCTCGACTCGGAGATTCTCGCCGACGTCTACCTGACCATGACCGGTGGCCAGACCAGCCTGTCACTGGCCGGCAACGCTTCCGACGGCAATGGCACGGGCGAGGGCGCGGACAACTCGGCGACCGAGATTCGCCGCTTGCCGGCTGATCGTCAGCCAGCGCGGATCATTCGTGCAACCGAAGAGGAACTGGCGGCGCATCTGGTGCGGCTGGAAATTATTGCCAAGTCCGCCGGTGGCCCGGCGATGTGGACGCAGATCGCGGAAGCTGACGCCCAGGCTTGAAGATCAACGGATCGGACGATCTTTGCTTTTGGCGGCATGAAGCCAACTGGCCACCCTCGCCACATTCGCTGCAACCCTCTACCCTGAGTGCATTGGCCGATTCAATTCGGCCGCCTCAGGACACTGAGCCTCATGTACAAAGATTTGAAGTTTCCGGTGTTGATCGTTCATCGCGACATCAAGGCCGACACGGTCGCCGGTGACCGTGTCCGTGGCATCGCCCAAGAGTTGGAGCAGGAAGGTTTCAGTATCGTGTCGGCCACCGACTACGCCGAAGGGCGGTTGGTCGCGTCGACCCATCATGGTCTGGCGTGCATGCTGATTGCCGCCGAGGACGCCAGCACCCACTCGCATCTGTTGCAGAACATGGCCGAGCTGATCGGTCTGGCGCGGGTACGCGCACCGGATCTGCCGATCTTTGCCCTCGGCGAGCAAGTTACCCTGGAAAACGCGCCGGCCGATGCCATGGCCGAGCTCAATCAACTGCGCGGCATTCTCTATCTGTTCGAAGACACCGTACCGTTCCTCGCCCGGCAAGTGGCCCGTGCGGCGCGCAAGTACCTCGATGGTTTGTTGCCACCGTTTTTCAAGGCGTTGGTGCAGCACACCGCCGACTCCAATTATTCCTGGCACACCCCTGGCCATGGCGGCGGTGTGGCGTATCACAAGAGTCCGGTCGGGCAGGCGTTTCACCAGTTCTTCGGTGAAAATACCCTGCGTTCGGATTTGTCGGTGTCGGTGCCGGAGCTCGGGTCGCTGCTCGATCACACCGGGCCGCTCGCCGAAGCCGAAGCGCGCGCCGCGCGCAATTTCGGCGCCGATCACACCTTTTTCGTGATCAATGGCACCTCGACCGCCAACAAGATTGTCTGGCATTCGATGGTCGCGCGCGACGATCTAGTGCTGGTTGACCGCAATTGCCACAAGTCGGTGTTGCACGCGATCATCATGACCGGGGCGATCCCGCTGTATCTGTGCCCTGAGCGTAATGAGCTGGGGATCATCGGCCCGATCCCGCTGAGCGAATTCAGCCGCGAGTCGATTCAGGCCAAGATCGACGCCAGCCCGCTGACCAAGGGCCGCGCGCCGAAAGTCAAACTCGCCGTGGTCACCAATTCGACTTACGACGGTCTCTGTTACAACGCCGAGCTGATCAAGCAAAGTCTCGGCAACAGCGTCGAGGTGCTGCATTTCGACGAGGCCTGGTACGCCTATGCGGCGTTTCACGAATTCTTCGCCGGGCGCTACGGCATGGCCACCTCGCGCAGCGAAGACAGCCCGCTGGTATTCACCACGCATTCCACGCACAAACTGCTCGCCGCCTTCAGTCAGGCCTCGATGATTCATGTGCAGGACGGCGGTGCGCGGCAACTGGACCGTGACCGTTTCAATGAAGCGTTCATGATGCACATCTCGACTTCACCGCAGTACAGCATCATCGCCTCGCTCGACGTTGCCTCGGCAATGATGGAAGGCCCGGCCGGGCATTCGCTGTTGCAGGAAACCTTTGACGAAGCGCTGAGCTTCCGTCGCGCGCTGGCCAATCTGCGGCAGCACATCGCCGCTGATGACTGGTGGTTTTCGATCTGGCAGCCGCCGGGTGTCGAGGGCATCGACCGCGTGCAGACCGAAGACTGGTTATTGCAACCGGATGCCGAGTGGCATGGTTTTGGGGAGGTCAGCGACGATTACGTGTTGCTCGATCCGATCAAAGTCACGCTGGTCATGCCGGGGTTGAACGCCGGCGGCGCGCTGAGCGAGAAGGGCATCCCGGCGGCGGTAGTCAGTAAATTCCTCTGGGAGCGGGGGCTGGTGGTGGAGAAGACGGGTCTGTATTCATTTCTGGTGCTGTTCTCCATGGGCATTACCAAAGGCAAATGGAGCACGCTGCTCACCGAGTTGCTGGAATTCAAACGCAGCTACGACGCCAATGTGCGCCTCGACACCTGCCTGCCGTGTGTTGCTCAGCAAGACATCGTGCGTTATCGCGGCATGGGCCTGCGGGATTTGTGTGATCAACTGCACGCCTGTTACCGCAGCAATGCCACGGCCAAACACCTCAAGCGCATGTACACCGTGCTCCCGGAAATTGCCATGAAACCGGCGCACGCCTACGATCATCTGGTGCGTGGCGAAGTCGAGGCGGTGCCGATCGATGAGCTGGAAGGGCGCATCGCCGCGGTGATGCTGGTGCCGTATCCGCCGGGGATTCCGCTGATCATGCCCGGCGAACGCTTTACCGAGTCGACACGCTCGATCATTGATTACCTGAAATTTGCTCGCACGTTCGATAGCAGCTTCCCCGGTTTTGTCGCGGATGTGCATGGATTGCAGCACGAAGATGAAGGCAATGGGCGGCAATACACCGTCGATTGCGTCAAGGAATGAGGACTTTTCCCAGTATGCAACCGGTCATGAATCCGAAATACCCAGGGCTGTCGGTGCGTGTCGCCGATGAAGGCTTTGCGCCGTATATCTGGGGCAGCGACTTCAGTTTCGAGGTCGCCGCCTATGGCGCTGCCGTGATCGGAGAGCCTGTCGAGCAATGGCGGGTGACGCCGATCGTGCCGTACCGCAAGTGCTACGGCATCGATCCGGAAGAGTTCAGCGCCTTTCATAACGCGCCGGACAGCGCGATTTTCATGGCGTATCTGGATGATCAGCCGGTCGGCCATCTGGTGATCAGTACCAACTGGAACGGCTTCGCCCATATCGATGAGCTGGCGGTGCATGCGCCGGCGCGGCGCCATGGCGTGGCCAAGGCGTTGCTCGATGTCGCGCAGTTCTGGAGTCGCAAGAAAAAACTGCCGGGGATCATGCTCGAAACCCAGAACAACAACCTCGGCGCTTGTCGGTTGTATGAGCGTTGCGGCTACGTGATTGGCGGCGTGGACCAGTTGCGCTATCGCGGAATTGATCCGAACACCGCCGAAGTGGCGCTGTTCTGGTATCGATTGTTCGATAATCCGCTGGAAAACCCGCTCAGCTCGCCAGCATCGCCTCGGCTTGTTCCGTGATGATCGCCAGTAACGTCTGAATCGCCGATGCCGGCGCGGTGTGCTTGAACGTCAGGGCATAGAGGCTGATCGGCACGGCCGGCGACAGCGGGCAGACATCCAGCCCTGCCGGACGCGCGCCCAGTGCGGTGAACGGATCGACGATGGCCAGGCCTTCGCCGGCCTCGACCATGCTGCGCATCATCTGATGGGTTTGTACGCGGGTCTGGATGCTCGGTGCCGGGCGCAACGCCTGGAGTTTGTTTTCCAGCGCCGGGCTCAGCGGGTCCTGGCCTTCGAGGCCGACCATGGCCTGGCCAGCGAGATCCTGCAGGGAAATGTATTTCTGTTTCGGTTGCAGCCAGCCATGGGGGGCGAGCAGTTGCAGCTTGCCCTGGGCCAATGACCGGCAATCAATGTCGGGGTGTTCGGGATCGTGCAGGCTCAAGCCGAGATCGCTTTCACGTAACAACAGGCTGCGGACGATATCGCGGGTTGGCGCGCTGAGCAGGCTGCACGGTGCATCGGGCAGGCGTCGGCGCAGGGCGGCAAGGCTTTGTGGCAGTAATTGTTGCGCCAGCGGCGGGGTGCCGATGATGCGCAAGGGTGGGGCGAGGTATTGCTTGAGGCTGCTGGCCAGACGCTGCACCGGCTCCAGCGCTTCATAAACGTGGGCGATTTCGACCTGCAATGCCCGCGCTTCAGGGGTCGATTGCAGGCGCCCGCGCACGCTGGCGAACAGCATGAACCCCAGCTGACTCTCGGCTTCACGCAAACGCTCTTCGACCTCGGCCAGCGGCAACTCCAGCCATTCGGCGGCAGTGCCCAGGTGACCGGTCTGCAAGAGCGCCTGAATCACTTCGATATGACGTAAACGCATGCGTGAAGTCCATGTTCAGCAGGTGGGGTCAGTGGCTGAATCCTACCCCAACTCTGCGCATATGACTTCTGCTCATAACGGCCAGTTATGAAGCGACGGTGGTCTCAGGCTCTCGGGTCAGGGTGATGCCTGACTGAACCAGGAGAAACTCATTGTCGTTGACCTTGTTGACGCGATCGCCAATGGCCAGTTTGTAAATCGGCTCCGAGCCAGTGGAACCGTCTGCCGACGGGTTGGATTCCTGGAACTCATGCACGGAATAAACGCGGCCTTCCGCATCTCTTGCATGGAACTGACCGACCAGTACTGCTGCCATCTGCTTAGAACCTCTGGAGATAAAACGCTTGATTTGCGGCTTGGTAGACCGCCATCAAGGCCTGTAAGTTTTCCTACAGGAAAAAAATAATCAGCGCGCGGGAATTTCCCATTGTGTGCTGGTGGAATCGTCACCGGATCATCTATAACTAGTGGCTCCTCCCACGGACCATCGAGAGTTCTTCCATGAGCAATGTCTACAACGTCGCTGTAGTGGTCGGTAGCCTGCGCAAAGCTTCGATCAATCGCAAAGTCGCCCTGGCACTGGCGGAGCTGGCCCCGGCGAACCTCAAGCTTGAGATTGTCGAAATTGGCGATCTGCCACTGTATAACGAAGACATCGACGGCGATTCACCGCCGGCAGCCTACAGCACTTTCAGGCAAAAAGTGGGTTCTTCCGACGCGGTGCTGTTTGTCACGCCCGAGTACAACCGTTCGGTGCCGGCGCCGTTGAAGAATGCCATCGATGTTGGCTCGCGGCCTTATGGCAAGGCTGTCTGGAGTGGCAAACCGGGGGCGGTGATCAGTGTATCGCCGGGTGCGATCGGTGGTTTCGGGGCGAACCAGCATCTGCGCCAGTCGTTCGTGTTTCTCAATGTGCCGTGCATGCAGCAGCCGGAAGCGTATCTGGGCGGCGCGGGTTCGGCGTTTGATGAGGCGGGCAAGTTGAGCGAGTCGGTGAAACCTTTTCTGCAAAGCTTTATCAATGCCTACGGACAATTCGTAGAGCAACACAAAAAATAAGCTCACCGAAATCCCTGGCACAACAGACATCCTGTGGGAGCGAGCTTGCTCGCGAAGAGGCCATCAGCCACACATCATGGGTGACTGACAGTCCGTCTTCGCGAGCAAGCTCGCTCCCACAGGTTTTAGTGTTTAGCTCTTCTACTTAATTTAAGGCTGTTGCGGATGCTCGCTGCGTCACTGATTTTCCTGCTGACCATTACCCTTGTCATCTGGCAACCCAAAGGCCTTGGCGTCGGCTGGAGTGCGACGCTTGGCGCGGTGTTGGCGCTGATCTTCGGCGTCGTCCACCTCAGCGACATTCCGCTGGTGTGGCAGATCATCTGGAACGCCACCGGCACCTTTGTCGCGCTGATAATCATCAGCCTGTTGCTCGACGAAGCCGGGTTCTTCAACTGGGCCGCGTTGCACGTGGCGCGTTGGGGGCGAGGCAGTGGGCGCAAGCTGTTTGCCTTTATGGTGCTGCTTGGCGCATTGGTGTCGGCGTTGTTTGCCAATGACGGTGCAGCGCTGATCCTCACGCCGATCGTGATTTCGATGTTGCTGGCGCTACGGTTTTCCCCGGCGGCGACGTTGGCGTTCGTCATGGGCGCGGGTTTTATTGCCGACACGGCGAGCCTGCCGCTGGTGGTATCGAACCTGGTCAACATTGTTTCGGCAGACTTCTTCCACATCGGCTTCAACCGCTACGCAGCGGTGATGGTGCCGGTCAACTTCGTCAGCGTGGCGGCGACGCTGGGCATGCTGCTGTGGTTTTTCCGCCGCGATATTCCCTCGGCGTACGACCCTGAGCAACTCGAACATCCTGAAACCGCGATCCACGATAAAGCCACGTTCTACGCCGGTTGGGCGGTGTTGGTGATTCTGCTGATCGGCTGCTTTGCGCTGGAGCCGCTGGGCATTCCGATCAGTGCGATATCTGCCGTGTGCGCCGCGCTGTTGCTGGGCATCGCCGCCCGCGGCCACAAGATTTCCACGCGCAAGGTGATGAAAGAGGCACCGTGGCAGATCGTGATTTTCTCGTTGGGCATGTATCTGGTCGTGTATGGCCTGCGCAATGCCGGGCTGACCGGGTATCTGGCCGGTTGGCTGGATGTCTTTGCCGGTCATGGCGTTTGGGGCGCGGCAATGGGCACGGGTGTGCTGACCGCGTTGCTGTCATCGATCATGAACAATTTGCCGACGGTGTTGATTGGTTTGTTGTCGATTGATGCCAGTCAGGCCAGCGGAGTGGTCAAGGAAGCGATGATCTATGCCAACGTGATTGGCAGTGACCTGGGGCCGAAGATCACGCCGATTGGCAGCCTGGCCACGTTGTTGTGGCTGCATGTGCTGGAGCGCAAGGGGATTCATATTGGCTGGGGCTATTACTTCCGGGTCGGGATTGTGTTGACGGTGCCGGTGTTGTTGGTGACGTTGGCGGCTTTGGCTTTGCGGCTTTCACTTTAGACCGAGGTGACCCCATCGCGAGCAGGCTCACTCCTACAGGGGAATGCATTCCAAATGTGGGAGCGAGCTTGCTCGCGAAGGCGTCATATCAAACACCAACAAACTCAGGCCTGGCCCGGGACATTCGGCCAAAGATCCGACACCAGAAACAACCGCTCAGCCTCTTCCCATTCCCCCTGCGCGTTCTCGGTCAGGCGCACCATCAGCTGTGCCGGGGCCAGCGGCTCAAGATCCTCCAGCCACATGCGTAAATGCTCCATGGTCCACGTCTGGTCCGCCGGATAATGCGCCGGTGCCAGCCAGGCGTGGCGGGGCAGGGGTTGCCAGCGTCCCGCCGGACGTTGAGCGACGAATGCCGGCCAATCCTTCTGATGCAACCAACTGCCGCGCAAATGCTGCGGGTGCGCACCGCTCGGTGATCCAGCCGGCCCGGGCCACGGATACAACAAGTAACCACCGAGCCACAGCTGCGCGCTGAACACCTCGATATCCAGCGCCGCCAGCACTTCGCGACTTTCCGGGCGCGCCGAGATCGGCAATTGATGCTCGGCCAGATGCGCCAGTTTGCGATCCAGCCGATCATGACAGCCCGGGCCTAGCCACTGCGCGGGATCACGACCGTCGCCATTTTGCGGGCCGAGATAAAGCTTGATCGCCAGTTCCAGGTGATGCACGCCGTCGCGGTCACGCAACAGCATGTCCAGCTCGCCGAGGGTGTGGCCCTCGCGGCGGATCGGCAGGTTGGCGGCGATCAGCTCAATGCCCGGCGCATGCTCCACGGCAAACTGCCACAGCCGTTCGTAATACAGGCCCAGACGCCGCGTGCGCGCCTGCGACAGCCAATGCAACAAGCCATAACTGTCGCGGTCGAGCTGGCGCAACCAGTGCTCCAGCCGCTGCGGGTCATGCACCCAATCGCTGCCCGCCAGCGGATGACGCTGCGGCCATGGCGTGGTGGCGAGCATCGGCGGGGCGAGGATCACCCACGCCAGATCCCGCACTTCCGGGTGGCGTAATTGGTGGGGCAACTGAAGCAAATCGGGAAACAGGATCATCTTGCGAGCATAGCCTGAAACATGAGCGCACCCTTGAGGCTGAAAGGATTTTGTCTAACCGGCGCTTTCGCCCATAATCGTGCTTTTCGCGTTTTCGATTGTCCGCAGAGGTCCCATGGAGCAATTTCGTAATATCGGCATCATCGGTCGCCTGGGCAGTTCCCAGGTGCTGGATACCGTCCGCCGACTGAAACGGTTTCTGCTCGATCGTCACCTGCATGTGATCCTCGAAGACACCATCGCCGAAGTCCTGCCGGGCCACGGTTTGCAAACCTCGTCGCGCAAAATGCTCGGCGAAGTCTGCGACATGGTCATCGTCGTCGGCGGTGACGGCAGCCTGCTCGGCGCCGCACGAGCGCTGGCCAAACACAATATTCCGGTGCTGGGGATCAACCGTGGCAGCCTCGGCTTCCTCACCGACATTCGCCCGGACGAGCTGGAAGTCGAAGTCGCCAAGGTGCTCGACGGCCACTATCTGGTGGAAAACCGCTTCCTGCTGCAAGCCGAAGTGCGCCGCCACGCCGAGGCCATTGGTCAGGGCGATGCGCTCAACGACGTGGTGCTGCACCCCGGCAAATCGACCCGGATGATCGAGTTCGAGCTGTACATCGACGGTCAGTTCGTCTGCAGCCAGAAAGCCGACGGCCTGATTGTCGCGACGCCGACCGGTTCCACCGCGTATGCGCTGTCTGCCGGCGGGCCGATCATGCATCCCAAGCTCGATGCCATTGTGATTGTGCCGATGTACCCCCATATGTTGTCGAGCAGGCCAATTGTGGTCGATGGCAACAGTGAGCTGAAAATCGTCGTGTCGAAAAACATGCAGATTTACCCGCAAGTCTCCTGCGATGGGCAGAACCACTTCACCTGCGCGCCGGGCGACACCATC
Organism: Pseudomonas sp. P4_D7; assembly: GCF_056401755.1. NCBI lineage: Bacteria > Pseudomonadati > Pseudomonadota > Gammaproteobacteria > Pseudomonadales > Pseudomonadaceae > Pseudomonas > Pseudomonas sp. P4_D7. The sequence continues at coordinate 151,031 of NZ_JBFUIR010000003.1, forward strand.
ACCGTCAGCAAGAAAGCACAGAAGCTGCGGCTGATTCATCCGCTCGACCACAACTACTACGAAGTCTGCCGCACCAAGCTCGGCTGGGGCAGCAAGTTGGGTGGTGGAGGCGACTGATGCTCGATCCCGCGCGCAGTTATGACCTGATTGGTGACGTGCACGGATGCGCCCTGACCCTTGAACACTTGCTGGACCGTCTCGGTTATCACAAGCAGGGCGGGGTCTGGCGGCATCCATCGCGCATGGCCGTGTTCGTCGGCGACATCATCGACCGTGGCCCGCGCATCCGCGAGGCGCTGCACATCGTCCACGACATGGTCGAGGCCGGTCAGGCCTTGTGCATCATGGGCAACCACGAATTCAACGCATTGGGCTGGAGCACGCCGGCGCCGCCAGGCAGTGGCAAGCAGTTCGTTCGCGAACACACGCCGCGCCACGCGCGTCTGCTGCACGAAACCCTGACCCAGTTCGAAGACCATCCCGGTGACTGGCACGATTTCCAGCGCTGGTTCTATGAGTTGCCGCTGTTTGTCGACGCCGGCCGCTTCCGCGTCGTGCATGCCTGTTGGGATGCCGGCCTGATCGAGCCGTTGCGCGCGCTGTTCCCCAATGGCTGTATCGACGAACACTTCCTCCAGGCTTCGGCGGTGCCGGACAGCTTTGCCTGCACCGTGTTCGACCGTCTGTTGCGCGGCACCGACATGCGCCTGCCGGATGGTCTGACCATGACCAGCGGCGATGGTCTGGTGCGGTCGTTCTTCCGCACCAAGTTCTGGGAAGACGATCCGAAGACTTACGGCGATATCGTTTTCCAGCCTGATGCACTGCCAGATCCGGTGGCGCAGAAGCCGCTGACGTCCAGCGAAAAAAACAACCTGCTGCGCTACGGCGTCGACGAGCCACTGCTGTTCGTCGGCCATTACTGGCGCAGCGGCAAACCAGCGCCGATCCGCCCGAACCTCGCGTGCCTGGATTACAGCGCGGTGCTTTACGGCAAACTGGTCGCCTATCGTCTGGATCAGGAAACACGTCTGGATCCGCATAAATTTGTCTGGGTCGATGTCGAGCGGCCGGAGGTGCTGCAATGAGTGCGGTAGCGGTATTGCGTCTGCCGTTGGCGGTGGATTTGAGTGGTTTCGTCAAACTGCTGCAACGCATGCAGGTCCCGCATCGGGTCAGCGAAGAGGCGGGCGAGCAGGTGTTGTGGGCGCCGGCGGAAATCAGCGAAGACGTGCGCTCCTTGTACGAACGCTTCCCGGCGGGCGATCCCGAGCAAACACTGGACATCCCCGTCGCGCAGACCTTCAAGCGGCCGAGCTTCGCCGAGCAACTGAAATACGCCAAGGCCACCGGGTTCATCCTGTTGTTGTGCCTGATCGTTGGCGGGCTGACCTACCTTGGTGAAAACCTGCAAACCCTGCGCTGGCTGACCTTCCTCGATTTTCAAGTTGTAGGCGAGTACATCCATTTCACGCCATTGGCCGACAGCCTGGCGGCAGGGCAGTGGTGGCGTCTGGTCACGCCGATGCTGATCCACTTCGGCATCCTCCATCTGGCCATGAACGGCATGTGGTATTGGGAGCTGGGCCGGCGTATCGAGTCGCGTCAGGGCAGTATCAACCTGATCGGCCTGACGCTGCTGTTCAGCCTGGTGTCCAACTACGCGCAATTTGCCTGGAGCGGCGCGACGTTGTTCGGCGGTCTGTCCGGCGTGCTGTACGGTTTGCTTGGACATTGCTGGATCTTCCAGCTGCTGGCGCCGAACCCGGCCTATCGCCTGCCGCGTGGCGTGCTGGTGATGATGCTGGTGTGGTTGCTGGTGTGCATGTCCGGGCTGATCTCGATGATCGGTTTCGGCGAAATCGCCAACGCCGCCCACGTCGGCGGGTTACTCATCGGATGCTTCACCGGTTTGTTGGGCGGTTTGTATAACCGCCGTAAACTGGCCGCCTGAAATTTTCAGTAGATAAAGAGCACGGAGACCCTGATGTCCTCTTTTAACGACATGATCAACAACATCACCCCGGACATCTACGAGAGCCTGAAACTGGCCGTGGAAATCGGTAAGTGGTCCGACGGTGGCAAGCTCACCGCCGAACAGCGCGAGCTGTCGTTGCAGGCGATGATCGCCTGGGAAATCCAGAACCTGCCTGAAGACCAGCGCACCGGTTACATGGGCCCGCAGGAATGTGCATCGAAGTCGATCGAAGTGCCGAACATTCTGTTCAAATCGGATGCCATCCATTGATCGAGATTGGCCGCGGTGCAATCAGCAAAATGTCGGCGCGCCTGGACGGGCCGAACGTGCAATACGCGTTTCGTCTGGATGACGTCGAGGTGCCGGTCAACCCGTTGATCGGCAGCACGGTGCGTCTGGAATACCTGGGGGCGATTCACTGCACCCATTGCGGGCGCAAGACCAAAACCAGTTTCAGTCAGGGTTACTGCTACCCGTGCATGACCAAACTGGCGCAGTGCGACCTGTGCATCATGAGCCCGGAGCGCTGCCACTATGACGCCGGCACCTGCCGCGAGCCGGAGTGGGGCGAGAAATTCTGCATGACCGACCATGTGGTTTACCTGTCCAATTCGTCGGGGATCAAGGTTGGCATCACTCGTGCTACGCAACTGCCGACTCGCTGGATAGATCAGGGCGCATGTCAGGCATTGCCGATCATGCGCGTCTCGACACGGCAGCAATCGGGCTTCGTTGAAGACCTGTTCCGCAGTCAGGTCGCGGATAAAACCAACTGGCGCGCGCTGCTCAAGGGCGATGCGGCGGCGGTCGATCTGGCGCAGGTACGTGATCAGTTATTCGAAAGCTGCGCCGAAGGCCTGCAAGGTTTGCAGGAGCGATTCGGCCTACAGGCTATTCAGACGATTGCCGAGGTAGAACCGCTGGAAATCCGCTATCCGGTCGAGCAATACCCGGCCAAAATCGTCAGCTTCAACCTGGACAAGAACCCGATTGCCGAAGGCACGCTGCTGGGGATCAAGGGCCAGTACCTGATCTTCGACACCGGCGTGATCAATATTCGCAAGTACACGGCTTATCAGCTCGCCGTGCATCAATAAGGACGCCAGCATGCGCACCGAACAACCGAAGATGATTTACCTGAAGGACTATCAGGCGCCCGAGTACCTGATCGACGAAACACACCTGACCTTCGAGTTGTTCGAGGATCACAGCCTGGTCCACGCGCAGTTGGTCATGCGCCGCAATCCGGCACGTGGCCCGGGCCTGCCGCCGCTGGTGCTCGATGGCCAGCAGCTGGAGTTGCTCTCGGTAACGCTAGCGGATCAGGAACTGTCTGACGGCGACTACCAGCTCACCGAAAACCACCTGACCCTGCAGCCGACCAGCGAAAGCTTCACGGTCGACACCAGCGTGAAGATCCATCCGGAAACCAACACCGCACTGGAAGGCTTGTACAAGTCCGGCACGATGTTCTGCACCCAGTGCGAGGCCGAAGGTTTCCGCAAGATCACCTATTACCTCGACCGTCCGGACGTGATGAGCAAGTTCACCACCACCGTGGTCGCCGAACAGCACAGCTATCCGGTGCTGCTCTCCAACGGCAACCCGATTGCCAGTGGCCCGGGCGAAGACGGCCGGCACTGGGCAACCTGGGAAGACCCGTTCATGAAACCGGCGTACCTGTTTGCGTTGGTGGCCGGTGATTTGTGGTGCGTTGAAGACAGCTTCACCACCATGACCAACCGCGATGTTGCACTGCGCATTTACGTCGAGCCGGAAAACATCGACAAGTGCCAGCACGCGATGAACAGCCTGAAGAAGTCGATGCGCTGGGACGAAGAGGTTTACGGTCGCGAGTACGATCTGGACATCTTCATGATCGTCGCCGTCAACGACTTCAACATGGGCGCAATGGAGAACAAGGGCCTCAACATCTTCAACTCCAGCGCCGTACTGGCCCGCGCCGAAACCGCGACCGACGCCGCGCACCAGCGCGTTGAAGCGATCGTCGCCCACGAATATTTCCACAACTGGTCGGGCAACCGCGTGACTTGCCGCGACTGGTTCCAGCTGTCGCTGAAAGAAGGTTTCACCGTATTCCGTGACTCGGGCTTCTCTGCTGACATGAACTCGGCCACGGTCAAGCGCATTCAGGACGTGGCTTATCTGCGCACCCACCAGTTCGCCGAAGATGCCGGCCCGATGGCCCACGCTGTGCGCCCGGACAGCTTTATCGAAATCTCCAACTTCTACACCCTGACCGTGTACGAGAAGGGTTCGGAAGTGGTTGGCATGATCCACACCTTGCTCGGTGCCGAAGGCTTCCGTAAGGGCAGCGATCTGTACTTCGATCGCCATGACGGCCAAGCGGTGACCTGCGACGACTTCATCAAAGCGATGGAAGACGCCAACGGTGTCGACCTGAGCCAGTTCAAGCGCTGGTACAGCCAGGCCGGCACGCCGCGTCTGGCGGTGAGCGAGTCTTACGACGCTGCCGCAAAAACCTACAGCCTGACCTTCCGCCAGAGCTGCCCGGAAACCCCGGATAAAGTTGAAAAACTGCCGTTCGTGATTCCGGTCGAACTCGGCCTGCTCGACAGCCAAGGTAACGAAATTGCCTTGCGTCTGAGCGGCGAAGCATCGGCGCAAGGCCCCACCCGCGTGATCTCGGTGACCGAAGCCGAACAGACTTTCACCTTCGTCGACATCGCCGAACAGCCGCTGCCATCGCTGCTGCGCGGCTTCTCCGCGCCGGTGAAACTGAGCTTCCCCTACAACCGCGATCAGCTGATGTTCCTGATGCAGCACGACAGCGACGGCTTCAACCGCTGGGATGCTGGTCAGCAACTGTCGGTGCAAGTCCTGCAGGAATTGATCGGCCAGCAACAGAAAGGCGAGAGCCTGAAGCTCGACCCGCGTCTGGTCTCGGCGCTGCGTACGGTGCTGTCGGATGAGTCGCTGGATCAGGCCATGGTCGCAGAAATGCTCTCGTTGCCGGGTGAGGCGTACCTCACTGAAATCAGCGAAGTGGCTGACGTCGACGCGATCCATATCGCCCGAGAGTTCGCTCGTCAGCAACTGGCGGAAGGTCTGTTCGAAGCGCTGTGGCTGCGGTATCAGGCCAACCGTGATCTGTCGAAGCAAACCCCGTATGTGGCCGAAGCCGAGCATTTCGCCCGTCGCGCGCTGCAGAATATCGCGCTGTCGTACCTGATGCTCAGTGGCAAGCCGGAAGTACTTGCGGCGGCGCTGGAACAGTTCGAAACAGCCGACAATATGACCGAGCGCCTGACCGCGCTGGCGGTGTTGGTCAATTCGCCGTTCGAAGAGCAGAAAGCCTTGGCGCTGGCCAGTTTCGCCGAGCACTTCAAGGACAATCCGCTGGTGATGGATCAGTGGTTCAGCGTGCAGGCCGGCAGCACCTTGCCGGGCGGTCTGGAACGGGTGAAAGCGTTGATGCAACACCCGGCGTTCAACATCAAGAACCCGAACAAGGTGCGTGCACTGGTCGGCGCGTTTGCCGGGCAGAACCTGATCAACTTCCACGCGGCGGACGGTTCCGGTTATCGCTTCCTCGCGGATCTGGTGATTGAGTTGAACGGCTTCAACCCGCAGATCGCTTCGCGCCAACTGGCGCCGCTGACTCGCTGGCGTAAATACGACGGTGCGCGTCAGGCGCTGATGAAGGCTGAGCTGGAGCGGATTCGGGCGTCTGGGCAGTTGTCGAGTGATGTGTATGAGGTGGTGAGCAAGAGCCTGGCTTGATGGTGTATTGGCGTCGGTGTTCGAGCTGTGGACCGGCCCTCACCCTAACCCTCTCCCAGTGGGAGAGGGGACTGACTGAGGTGGATGGTTGAGTTACACCGACCTGAAAGTCCGAGCCGAACTCAGGACTTGAAAAGCACGAAGATCGGCTCCCTTTCCCCCTCGCCCCCCTGGGGGGAGAGGGCTGGGGTGAGGGGGTAGGATTCACGCATCACCACAAACCCCAAGCCGTACACATAAAAAAACGCCGCATTAACCAATGCGGCGTTTTTATTGACTAAAAGTTACTTCAGGTCGAAACGATCCAGGTTGGTGACCTTCGTCCACGCCGCAACAAAGTCCTTAACAAACTGCTCCTTCGCATCCGAACTGGCATACACCTCAGCCAAAGCCCGCAGTTGCGCATTCGAGCCGAATACCAGATCAACCCGCGTCGCCGTCCACTTCACGCTGCCGGTTTTACGGTCACGCCCCTCGAACTCATCCGCATCCCGTGACGTTGGCTTCCACTCCACCCCCATGTCCAGCAGGTTGGTGAAGAAGTCATTGGTCAGCGCTTCCGTCTGCGAGGTGAACACACCATGCCGGGTTTGCCCGACGTTGGTGTTCAACACCCGCAAACCGCCCAGCAGCACAGTCATCTCCGGTGCGGTAAGCGTCAGCAGTTGCGCCTTGTCAATCAGCAACGCCTCGGCCGAGACGGTGTATTTGCCTTTGCTGTAGTTGCGGAAGCCATCGGCAATCGGTTCAAGGAAACCGAAGGAATCAACATCGGTTTGCTCTTGGGTTGCATCCGTACGCCCCGGTGTGAACGGCACCGTGACCGAGTGGCCAGCGTTTTTCGCTGCTTGCTCGACCCCGGCATTCCCGGCCAATACGATCAGGTCTGCCAGCGAGACTTTCTTGCCAGCAGCGCCGCTGTTGAAGTCGTTCTGAATGCCCTCAAGGGTTTGCAGCACTTTGGTCAGTTGCTCAGGCTGATTGGCCTGCCAGAATTTTTGCGGTGCCAGACGCAGGCGTCCACCGTTGGCGCCGCCGCGCTTGTCCGAACCACGGAAGGTCGAGGCAGCGGCCCATGCGGTCGAGACCAGTTGCGACACCGAAAGGCCTGACGCGAGGATTTTGCCTTTCAGCGCAGCCGCGTCGCTTTCGTCGATCAGCGGATGACTGACAGCGGGAATCGGATCCTGCCACAGCAATTCTTCGCTCGGCAGTTCCGGTCCGAGATAGCGCGACAGCGGGCCCATGTCGCGGTGGATCAGTTTGTACCAGGCACGGGCGAAGGCATCGGCCAACTGATCCGGATTGGCGAGGAAGCGCCGGGAGATCTGCTCGTAGGCTGGATCGAAACGCAGCGCCAGGTCAGAGGTGAGCATGGTCGGCGAGAGTTTCTTGTTCGGATCATGGGCGTGGGGAACGGTACCGGCACCGGCGCCGTTTTTCGGAATCCACTGATGCGCACCGGCCGGGCTTTTGGTCAGCTCCCACTCGAAGCCGAACAGGTTTTCCAGGTAGTTGTTGCTCCACTTCGTCGGTGTGGTGGTCCAGGTCACTTCCAGACCGCTGGTAATGGTGTCGCCACCCTTGCCGGTACCGAACGCGTTGCGCCAACCGAGGCCCTGTTCTTCGAGGCCGGCCGCTTCCGGCTCAGGCCCGACGTTATCGGCTGGGCCGGCGCCGTGGGTTTTACCGAAGGCGTGACCGCCAGCGATCAACGCGACGGTTTCTTCATCGTTCATGGCCATACGGCCGAAGGTTTCGCGGATGTCGTGGGCTGAAGCGACCGGGTCTGGATTGCCTTCCGGACCTTCGGGGTTCACGTAGATCAGGCCCATTTGCACGGCGGCGAGCGGGTTTTCCAGATTGCGTTCGCCCTGATCGGTGCGGCTCTCTTCTTTGCCATGCAAATCCGGCTCGGCGACCAACGTACCGTCACCGGGTTCCTGCATGGCGGACTTGTCCTTGCCGTAACGGCTGTCGCCGCCCAGCCATTCGTGCTCCGAACCCCAGTAAACGTCTTCGTCCGGCTCCCACACATCGGGGCGGCCACCGGAGAATCCGAAGGTTTTGAAACCCATGGATTCCAGCGCGACGTTCCCAGTGAGAACGATCAGGTCGGCCCAGGAAATATTGCGGCCATATTTCTGCTTGATCGGCCACAGCAGGCGCCGGGCCTTGTCGAGGCTGACGTTGTCTGGCCAGCTGTTCAGTGGTGCAAAGCGTTGTTGCCCGGAGCCGGCGCCACCACGGCCATCGGCGGTGCGATAGGTGCCGGCGCTATGCCAGGCCATGCGGATGAAGAGGGGGCCGTAGTGGCCAAAGTCGGCTGGCCACCAGTCCTGAGAGTCGGTCATCAGCGCATTGAGGTCTTGTTTCAGCGCCTGGAAGTCCAGGCTTTTGAAGGCTTTGGCGTAGTCGAAATCCTTGCCCAACGGATCGGACTTTGGCGAATGCTGACTGAGGATTTTCAGGTTGAGTTGATTCGGCCACCAGTCACGGTTCGTCGTGCCACCACCGGCGGCGTGGTTGAACGGGCATTTCGATTCGTTTGCCATGTTCGGGTCCTTATCAGGTCTGCTACGGCCGGCTCGTGCCGACTTCGGACTAGTAAGGCTAGACCCGACTGGGGAAGTCAGCTAATAGGCCGACTATTGGACGTTGATAGTCAGAACCTTTTACTGCGCGCTCGCCCCTATAGGACCTTGATCAGGTGGATTGGGCCGTGTCGTCCTCCGGCACGTCGTCAAGGATGTCCTCTTGCCCTGGCAACTCGGTAATCACACTGAAATCCGTCACCTCAACCGCGCCCAATCCATACCCCAGCAAATGGAAAGAAAACGCTTTGCGCTCTTGCGGGTTGTCGAAGCTGAAGTTCATTTCCAGTGGCTGCTCGGCGGTTGCCACCATCTCCTGCGGCAGGCCAATCTGCACGTCCTGTTCAAACTCTTTGGCCTTGAGCTGAATGTACGCCGCTTGTTGCGGATCGACCGAGCGCACGGTCAGGCGCACGCGGGTGTGCGAGCCTTTGGGCATTTCCAGGTACTGCGCGCCGATCAGGTTGTCGGCCCAGTCATCCTTGATTTGCGCTTGCAGCGGGATGACGTTGGTGCTGCCGAACTGATAGCGATGATTGAGCGGCGTGCGCAGCAGCGACAGGTCGAGAGCGTTGGCGCGGGCGGCGATCTGCCGGGCCGGGTGACCGCTGTAGTTGCCTTTGTACGTGGCGCTTTCAGCGATGAACCCGGCGCTTTCGTAATAGCGGCAGCGGCGCGGCATGTCGCACTCGGAAAAAATCCCCTGACCGTTGTGATAGCGCAGCTTGCCGTTGGTGAACGACATGATTTCGCGGCCGCTGTCGTAGTCGCGAAACAGCGAGCGGCCGCTCAGCGCGGAAGGCACCGGCAGGTCGAAGTAGTCGAGGATGGAAGTGCTCAGATCGACGTGGCCATACACGCCTTTGTTGAGCCGTGGCAGTTGTTCATGCTCCGGCGCCAGGGTCAGGTTGAAGCCCCATGAAGAGGCCAGGCGCACGCCGTCGATGCCGTGGGATTCGTCCGAGGTGATCACCACCAGCGTGTCTTTCAGGACGCCCTGGTGCTCGAGGCCGCTGAGGAATTGCTCCAGCGCATCGTCGAGATAACCGACGGCGGCCTGTTTCGGCGTTTCGTAGCGCTCCAGGTATTCCTCGGGCGCGGAGTAGGGCTGATGGGTGCCGACGGTCAGCAATGTCAGCATCCACGGCTTCTTCTGCTTTTTCAGTTGGCCGACATAATCCAGCGCGCCTTCGAAAAACGCCTTGTCATCCTTGCCCCACGGGAATTCCAGATAATTGCTGTTGCTGAACCATTCCAGACCGTGCGTCGCATCGAAACCAATGTGCGGCATGATCTTGTCTTTGGCCATGAAGCGCAGCCCGGCACCCTGTAGATAGTGGGTGCTGAAGCCGTGTTCGCGCAGCTGCGCCGGCAGGCAGGCCTGATTGCGCTCGTTGAGGGTGAGCATTTCCACGCCTTTGGGCGTGCCGTTGTTGAGTTTGTCGTAATCGCCGCAGAGCATCGCGTACAGACCGCGAATGGTCTGGTGCGTATGCAGCACGTAGTCCGGGGTGTTCATGCCGCGCTCGGCCCAGCGGCTGAGGTTGGGCATCAGGTCTTCCTGATAATGGCTGCCGATCGCCTCGCGGTTGGCGCGGATGTAAGCCCCGGGAATGCCTTCCAGCGCGATGATCAGCACGTTGCGTGCTTGTCCCGGCGCGGCCAGCAGTTTCTGCCCGTTGAGGTCGACGTCGGTGAGCCCGGCCATGGCCGGCGCGGGTTCTTCGACATCGCCGTCCAGCCATTCCTCGGCCTGGATCTGCAGATCGGCGACCTCGCTGGCCAGCAATTGGTGCGGCAGGTTGTACTGGCGCCACGGATCCGTTTCGCTCGGCCACAGGTTCTGCGCGCCCCAGTGGGCGGCGAACAATACCAGCGGTGCGCTCCAGGCTGCGCGTGGCAGGGGCGGACGTGGCAGGTTGCGGTTGGCAAACCGGGTCAGCAGCCAGAACAGCAGGGCCAGTAGCAAAGTGATGCCCAGTGCAGGATGGGCCAGGCCGCCACCCGTGGAGTTTTCCACGAACTGCGGATCGATCAGGTAATGAATGTCCGAAGGCGTCGGCAGCCGACCGACCGCGCTGACCAGTTCAGCGGTTGCCACCGCCAGCAATCCCCAGAACAGCAACACCGGCAAGGCCAGCCACCACGCCCGGCGATGCAGCAACACCACCAACAGGCTGCCGATGGCCAGATCCGACAAATAGCCCAGCGGTGCCGACCAACCCAGTGCCGCACGCAGGCACAGCGGCACCACCAGCACCAGAACAATCAGGGAAAAGAGGCGGGCATGCGGCTGCCGCAACCGGTTAAAAAGAGCGCTCACAAAAAAAGACCTTCCAGCCATTAAATCGTCATAAAAGTGTGCGCGATGATACCAAGGGTGAGCTGTCTGATCGCCCTTTTAAACCCTCATCTGATGCGCTGGTGCGGTGGCCTCTGAAGGTGATGGAGTGTCTGCAGGCCTGACCCGCCTTCGCGTGGCCCGGCAATCGACGATATTGAGGCTGGTGGATTTATTGTTTCAGGCTGTTTAACCCGTCGAGCCGCCACCGGATTCCAATGTAGGAGTTGCGGCACGCTGCGATCTTTTGATCTTGTTATCGAAACCCGGAATCAAAAGATTGCAGCCTCCTTTCGCTCGACAACCCGTGCTATCGATATGCGATAAAGATATTTAATTTCTATTTTTTATAGCTATAAAGTCAGGCCTTTCAGCACACCACCCCCATGCTGCGAGGTTGTCATGGCCACACCGTTCAAACGTTCTGCACTGACTCTGTTGGCCGCCTCCCTGGCCGCGAGTGCGTTGTTCAGCACCGGCGCCCAGGCCGAAGGCAAGATCAGCATCGCCCAGCAATTCGGCATCGGTTACCTGATTCTCGATGTAGTGCGCGACCAGAATCTCATCGAAAAACACGGCAAGGAGCAGGGCCTCGACATCAAGGTCGACTGGAACAGCATCTCCGGGGCCACCGCGATGAACGAAGCATTACTAACCGGATCCCTCGACGTGGTGTCCGCCGGTGTGCCGCCGATGCTCACCGTGTGGGATCGCACCAAAGGCAAACAGAACGTCAAAGCCATCGCCGCGCTGGGTTCGATGCCCAACTATCTGCTGACCAACAATCCAAACATCAAGACGCTCAAGGACTTCTCCGACAAGGACCGGATTGCCGTGCCGGCTGCCGGCGTGGGCTTCCAGTCACGCACCTTGCAGATCGAAACCGCCAAGGAATTCGGTGACGGGCAGTACAAGAAATTCGACGATATTTCAGTCAGCCTGCCGCACCCCGATGCGACCGCCGCGCTGATCGCCGGCGGCTCCGAGATCAACTCGCATTTCTCCAGCCCGCCGTTCCAGTACCAGGCTTTGCAGAATCCCAACGTGCACAAAGTGCTGAGCTCCTATGACGTGCTCGGCGGTCAGGCAACGTTCAACGTGCTCTACACCACAGAAAAATTCCACGACGAAAACCCGAAAACCTACAAGGCGTTCTACGACGCTTTGGCCGAAGCCGAGAAAATTATCAAGGCTGACAAGCCGGCGGCGGCTCAGGCGTACATTCGTGTCGAACAGTCGAAGTTGCCGCTGGCCCTGGTCGAGCAAATCGTCAAAGACCCGGAAATCGATTTTACCGTGGTGCCGCAGCGCACCTTTATCTATGCCGAGAAGTTGCAGGAACTGGGTGTGCTGAAGAACAAGGCTGAGAGCTGGAAGGATTACTTTTTTGAAGAGGCGCATGGTGGCGCGGGGAGTTGATAGAAAAGGGGCAACGTCTGTTGCCCCTTTTTTCATTCAAGGTTCGCCATCATCAAAAATGTTCTCAATCGGCATCTCGAACGCCCGAGCAATCTGAAAGGCCAGTGGCAGACTCGGGTCGTAGCGTTCGTTTTCAATCGCGTTAATCGTCTGACGCGACACGCTCAGGCGTTCAGCCAGATCGACCTGCGACCATTTGCGCTCGGCGCGCAATTCCTTGAGGCGGTTTTTCATTGGTAGCGGCGTCGCGCAATGTGCAGGCCGACAATCCACATCAGCCCCATCACCGGCCATACACACGTCCACGGAATATGCGGGGCGCCGACGTTTTCCAGAAAACCGTAGCTGAAGGTCAGCAGTGCCGAGGCGGCGAAGGCAAAACCCAACGCCTCAAACTGGATGCGCAAATGCATTTCGTCCATGCGCCGCATATTGCGCACGATGGCCCAGCACATCAGTCCCGCCGGAATGACCGGCGTCACTGCGACGGCCGAGCGCAGCACGATGGGGGCGTCCATCAGATATTGCGAGGCAACCAATGAGGCTGTCAGCACCAGCATGTAGATGATTAATGCTGCGCCCAATTCGAGGTAGTACCGGTTCATTCTTCACTTCCTATGTAAAAGACCCTTTACATGGTCGCCGAAGATTTATCCGATGTAAAGCACGCTTTCCATCACGCTGGTCGCCTCGAACATGCTGGTGTCGGAGCAGTTGCAGCGTAGGGGCACGCGTTCTGGACAGCGTAATAACCACTCAGTAGCATTCGAACTCAACGGATTATCCCTTCGCACGTCGTCCGACGTGCAACGCTCAAGGAATCGACATGCGCGAGACCCCCAATGACCCACAACGAACCGTCGTGACCTTGGTCAACGGCGAGATTCACCATGAAACCCATATCAGTTTCAGCTCCATGTCGCTCGTCGATGGCGAAATTCGGGTGCATCGTGCTGAAGGCAATCAGCTAGACATTCCGGTGGCCGGGGCGGACTTCGCTTGGCGCATTGATCTGGATGGGGTGCACAGAGTACCGGTGACGCAGGCAGCGGTTGAACCGGTTGAACCGGTGCGTGCCGATGACAGCTTGAAGTTGTTCACCTCGAAAAACGTGTGGATCACCCTCGGGCTGTGGTTCTTCGTCAGTTCGGTTTTCGGTTGGCTGGGGATTGTGGCGGCAGGCGGATATCTCGGTTACCAGTGGCGTGAGGTGGAAAAGCGCAAGGGACAGTTGGCCAAGGCACCCGTAGATAAGGCCGTGCCCCGTTCCGGCTCGGGAATGTCACGGGAAAGTGTGCGCAAGGCATTGGCCCGCAGGCGTTAATGCGGCGCCCATCAAAGACAAAAAAGGGGCGGCCTGATTATCGATCAGGCCGCCCCTTTTTTATTGCCGCTCAGTCAGATCAGTGCATTTTGCTGTGATCGTGACCTTCCATGTTGGTCAGCGCACGAACCGGTGCCTTCACTTCGATGGTTTCTTTTTCGCCCTTGGCGTTTTCCACGGTCAGGGTCAGCGGTACGCTTTCGCCTTCTTTGAGCTGACCGTTCAGGCCCATCAGCATCACGTGATAGCCGTTCGGATCAAGCTTGACGGCTTTGCCGGCCGGCAGCTCGACGAACTTCACCGGGCCCATGCTCATGACGTCATTCTTCATGGTCATTTCATGGATCTGCACGTCCTTGGCCGCTGGCGTCGCGACGCTGAGCAACTTGCTGTCACTGTCGGCGGTGAGGGTCATGAACGCGCCGCTGGCGGACTGGGTCGGCACGGTGGCACGGACCCAGGCGTCGTCGACTTTGGTCTGCGCGGACACCTGGAACGCCAGGCCCAGCAGAGACAGACCGATGACAGCGCGTTTGATGTGGTTCAGAACAGGTTGCATCAGCAAACCTCCATAACAGTAAGCAAATCTTCCGTGCATTGTTCTGCCGAAAGCGAGGTGGACAGACCCAGGCGCAAGCCGCCGTTGGAGTCGTAAACGTAACTGGTGGCAGTGTGCGAGATGGTATAGGTGTCGCCGGCCGGGACTTTCTCGTAGAACACGTCGAATTCCTTGGCGGTGGCCGCGGTTTCCTCGAGTGTGCCGTACAGCGCAACGAACGTCGGGTCGAAGGCTTTCATGTAGGCGTCGAGGATTTCCGGGGTATCGCGCTCGGGATCGAGGGTGATGAAGATCACCTGCAAACGATCGCCATCGGCGCCCATCAGTTTCTTGATTTTCGCCGCGCGGGCGAGGGTGGTCGGGCAGACTGCCGGGCACTGGGTGAAGCCGAAGAAGACCATCGGCATCATGCCGCGAAAGCTCGACAGCGTCATGGTTTCGCCATCGGTGTTCTTCAGTTTGAAGGTGCGCCCCATGATCTTGTTACTCAGATCCTTGCCGTACTTGTACGACAGTTGGCCGCGGGTGTCGCAGCCGGCGAGCAGGCCGAGCCCGAGTACGCCCATTCCCGCAAGCACCTTGCGGCGAGTCAACAAAGCCGTCATCTAATACCGCCTTTTGCAGCCCGTCAGTCAGCAGGACTGGCGGGGGGTTAACCGTAAAAGCGGCGCATGATACCAAACTGCAGGCAGACGCCGGCCACGGATCGCCGCACGGCAGAGGATCGCGCGACAAAAGGTGTAAGAAAAAGTGACTACAGCTTACTGGACGCTTGATTCAGCGGCGCTCCAGCCCCCGCCCAGCGCGGTGTAAAGGTTGACCTCGGCGACCAGTTGCGCGAGGCGATCGGTGATCAGGCCTTGCTGCGAACTGAACAGCGAACGCTGCGCATCGAGGAACGTCAGGCTGCTGTCGACGCCATTCTGATAACGGTTTTGCGCCAGGTTGTAGTAAGTCTGTGTGGCCGCGACCAGATCGCGCTGCGCCTGCAATTGCTGCTGATAAGTGCTGCGCGCAGCGAGGCCGTCGGCGACTTCCTGAAATGCGGTTTGAATCGATTTTTCGTATTCGGCCACCGCCACATCTTTCTGCAATTTCGAATAATCCAGGCTGGCGCGCAGGCTGCCGGCATTGAAAATCGGCAGGCTGATCTGCGGCTGAAAGGTCCAGGCGCCAGAGCCACCGCCGAACAGCCCGGACAGATCGCGGCTCGACGTCCCGGCATTCGCCGTCAGGCTGACACTGGGAAAAAACGCCGCCCGTGCCGCACCGATATTGGCGTTGGCTGCTTTCAGTTTGTACTCCGCCTGAAGGATGTCCGGACGCCGTTGCAGCAGATCCGAGGGCAGGCCGGCGGGCAGTTGCCGCACCAGCTCGCTGGCCAGTGGACGGGCGGGCAGCGACTCGGGCACCGGCGCGCCGACCAGCAAGGTCAGGCTGTTCAAGTCCTGGGCGACCTGACGCTGATAGCGCGCCAGATTGGCCCGGGAACTGTCGACGCTGGTTCTGGCCTGCGCCTGCTCCAGCGCTGACGATTTGCCGGCCTCACGGTTGCGGGTGGTCAGGTGCAGGCTCTGTTCATCGGCAGCAAGGGTGTCGCGGGTCAGCTCCAGCAGCTCCTGATCGGCGCGCCAGGTCAGGTAGGCGTTGGCGACGTTGGCCACCAGACTCAGCTCGGCACTGCGCCGCGCTTCTTCAGTCGCAAGCCAGGTTTGCAAGGCCTCCTCGCTGAGGCTGCGCACGCGACCGAAGAAGTCCAGCTCATAAGCGCTGATGCCGAGGTTGACCGAGTACGTCGAATTGATCAGCGCTTTGCCTTGGGTCACGCTCGGCGGCATGCGCTGGCGCAATTCATTGGCATTGGCCGACACCGCCGGCAGCAGGTCGGCGCGCTGAATGCGGTATTGCGCCTGAAAGGCTTCGACGTTGAGTGCCGCCACGCGCAGGTCGCGGTTGTTGACCAGCGCGCTTTCGATCAGTTGTTGCAGCACCGGATCGGTGAACAGCGTGCGCCAGTCCTCAGCGCTCGTGGCGGGCTGCGTTGCTGTCGGATACTGCGCGGCGGTGGGGGACGCGGGGCGCTGATACTCGGGAATCAATGAACAACCGGCCATCAGCACCGCGATGGACAGCAGGGAAAGTCGCAACGTCAACATCGAACTGCCTCATGCATTTAGAGAGCTTTGTGCTCAGGCGCCGGCCATCCATTTCGCCAGGCCATGGCGGCCACTCACGCCGAGTTTGGCCGTGGCGCGTTTCAGGTACGTCTCGATCGAGCTGTTTTTGACCCGCAGCTTTTCCGCCATTTGCGGCACGGTGCCGCCGGTCAACAGGCCCAGGCAGACTTCTTTCTCGCGCACCGACAGGGCGATGTCGCTTAATGCCAGGCGCTCATCGAACACCTGCGCCAGCGGCGCCTGATCCAGTTCGGCCAATGGTTGGCGCGGTTGCCGGGCGAGGATTTGCCGACTGATCTGCGCGTGACGTTCGATCAGTGGCAGCAGGGTGTCGGACAGGCTCTTGAGAAACGACAGCTCCGGCAGGGAAAACACCCGTTGGGTATGCGGTCGGTAAAACGAAATCACGCAACGGCGGTTGGACGTACGCGAAACCAGATTGCATTGATGCGCACTGTGTTGCGGATGGCGAGGCTGGAGCGAGGCTTTCAGTTGAATCAGCAGCGAGTCGTTCATCTCGATCATCTTCTGCAGCAGCGGATGATCGTCGGGGCTTTCCAGCGGATCGGGCGCTGCACAGGTCTGCGTCAAACCGGCGCTGCCCAACGGTTTGATGTCGACCACACTGGCCTGACGTTCATCCAGCGTCCACTCACTGAGATCCACGCGGTTGACCGGCACCAAGGTGTCGACCAACTGGAACATGTTCGTGGCGAAGTGATCATCGCCGGTGCTGGCAATCAACTCACCCAGTTGCCAGTAGAAGTGTGGGTTTTCCATATTACGAATGCTGCCGGTCAGATTCATATCCTTCATCCTTGGTTCAGAGCCATCACTGAATCGTCTGCCGTCTCTGTAAAAGCCGCCCACGCAGTCATTTCTCCTTGAACATGATCTGGAGCGGGATTTAAGCCTATGGATTTGTCCTACGTCTGTAGGGGAAAACAGGGACACAAAGTGCCACTATTTCTGAATATTGGCGCCGGGGTTCTGACGCTGTTAAACGCCGGCGTAACGGCGAGAGTGACTGTTCAGTCACGCTCAAGCCCCGGAAAACCTGGCGAAGGGGAATTCTGATCGGCAGCGCTCGGGTAAATGGCGGCGCTGCTATGTGGTTTTTTTCCTACAAGCTTTTCAGTATTTCCTCTCCGAACTTTTCGACAGTGCCTACGGTAAACACGCCCACAAGGTCAGACAGGGGTGTACGAGCCTGGTGGTTGTCCGGGTTTCAGGTGTCATGTCGGCGCCGGGGCCGATGCTTGAATACCGGCAAAATTTCATGAGATGGATCTTATGCAGCCTACTTCTGCCAACGTGGCGGACGATGTGTCCGTGCCTGTCGAGACATTTGCGCTGACTGCCGCCCAACGGGATATCTGGCTGGACCAACTGAGCCGCGGCGATTCGCCGCTGTACAACATTGGCGGTTACGTGGAGCTGAGCGGGCCGCTGGATCCGGCATTGCTGCAATCGGCGCTTGAGTGTCTGGTGGAAGCGAATGATGCCTTGCGCATTGTTCTGCGATCGGACGTTGGTCACGACGGGCTGCCGTTGCAAGGGTTTGCGCAGGCGCTGCCGGTGGCCATGCCGCTGTTTGATCTCAGCGGGCAAGCCGATCCACAGTCGGCGGCCCAGACGCTGGTTGAAGCACAGATGGCGCAGGCCTTTGTGTTGAGCGGGCAGGCGTTGTTCCGCTTCAGTCTGATTCGCCTCGATCGCCATCTTCACTGGCTGGCAGCCCAGGCCCATCACTTGATCATTGATGGCTGGGCGTTCGCGCTGCTGTTCAAGTCGGTGGGCGAGATCTACAGCACGTTGTGCCGTGGCGAGCATCCGCGCAGGGCGGCACCGTCCTATGTCGGCTTTATCGAAGAAGACGCGCGCTACCATCAGTCACCTCGCTATGAGCGCGATCAACGTTACTGGCTGGACAAGTACCGTAGCTTGCCCGAGCCCTTGTTGACGCCCCGTCATCGCGAATTCCTTGATGTTGAAGCAGCGCCAAGTCGCATCCACGTCGAGTCTTTTCCAGCCGTGCTGCACGAGCGCATGAAAGACACTGCGCGGCACCTCGGCGGTTCGGCCTTTCATGTATTGCTGGCGGCGCTGCACGTGTATTTCAGTCGTACCGCGCAACGTGACGAGTGGGTGGTCGGTTTGCCGATTCTCAATCGCTCCGGTGCCCGCTTCAAAAGCACCTTGGGCTTGTTCACCCAGGTCAGTGCAATGCGCATGGGCTTCGGTCGAACGTTGTCATTCGCTGGATTGATCAAGGCGATCGGCGCTGACCTGAAGCAGGATTTCCGCCATCAACGCTACCCGCTGAGCGAGATGAACCGCGCGCTGGGGCTGTTGCGTGAAGATCGTGCGCAACTGTTCGAGCTGTCGCTGTCCTACGAGCAGGACGACCATGACTATCGTTACGGTGAGGCGTCGGGGCACTCGGTAAAGGTCTCCAACCAGCACGAGGCGACTCCGCTGGCCATTCACCTGCGCAGCAACCGTTACACCGACAAAGCCTGGCTGCATCTGGTGTACTCGCCAGCCTATTTCACGGCTGACGAGATCGCGGCGTTGACCGAGCGCTTGCTGCTGATTCTGCAGCAAGGTCTGGAATGCCCGGCGCTGGCGATCGCCGATTTCAACCTCAATAGCCCGGCAGAACTGGCCCTGTTCAATGAGTGGAACGACACCCGGGTCAGTTATCCGCAAGGCCGACTGATTCATCAGCGCTTCGAATCGCGAGTGGCCGAAGAGCCGGACGCTGTGGTTGCGACCTATCAGGGACGAACCCTGAGTTATGCCGAGCTGAATCGGCAAGCCAATGCGTTGGCCCATCATCTGATCGGCCTCGGCGTGTGCCCTGACGATCGTGTGGCAATCGTTGCCCGCCGTGGCCTGGACACGCTGGTCGGGCTGTTGGCGATTCTCAAGGCTGGCGCTGCTTATGTGCCGATTGATCCGGCGCATCCGCCCGAGCGCCTGAGTTATCTGCTCAGCGACAGTGCGCCGGTGGCGCTGCTGACGCAAAGCGATCTGCGTGAGCGTCTGCCCGCCACAACGCTGCCAGTGATCGAGCTGGATCGGCGCCAGTGGCCGCTCGAAAACTTGACCGATCCCGACGTGGCGGGGCTGAACACCCGCCACCTCGCCTATGTGATTTATACCTCCGGCTCCACCGGGTTGCCCAAAGGCGTGATGGTCGAGCACCGCACGCTGGGCAATCTGGTCGACTGGCACTGCGCGGCGTTTGGACTTGGCCCTGGGCAGCACGCCTCGAGCCTGGCCGGCTTCGGGTTTGACGCGATGGCGTGGGAGGTGTGGCCGGCGCTGTGTGCCGGGGCAACGCTGCATTTTGCACCCGCGAGCGAAGGCAGCGAAGACATCGATGCGCTGCTCGCCTGGTGGCGGGCGCAGCCGCTGGACGTCAGCTTTCTGCCGACGCCGATTGCCGAATACGCCTTCAGCCAACAGGCCGATCATCCGACCTTGCGCACCTTGCTGATCGGCGGCGATCGTCTGCGCCAGTTCAACCGCGCGCAGTCGTTCGCGGTGGTCAACAACTACGGCCCGACCGAGGCCACGGTGGTCGCCACGTCGGGGTTGATCACACCGGGGCAGGCGTTGCACATCGGCAAACCCGTCAGCAATGCCACGACTTATCTGCTCGATGATCAGCAGCGTCCGGTGCCGATCGGCATCATTGGCGAACTGTATGTCGGCGGCGCCGGGGTGGCCCGGGGTTTTCTGAATCGTCCGGACCTGACCGCCGAACGCTTTCTCGACGACCCGTTCAGTGCGCAGACTGATGCGCGCATGTACCGCACCGGCGACCTCGCGCGGTGGCGCGCCGACGGCAATATTGAGTACATCGGTCGCAACGATGACCAGGTGAAAGTTCGTGGGGTGCGTGTCGAGCTGGGCGAAATCGAAGCCGCACTCGCCAGCCATGACGCGGTGCAGGAAGCCGTGGTGCTGGTGCGCGACGGTCAATTGTTGGCATGGTTCACCGAGCGCGCAGCACTGGACATCCAGCAACTGCATGCGCACCTGACATCGCGTTTGCCAGCCGCCATGCTGCCGGCCGCCTACATTCAATTGGCGAGTTTGCCGCTGACCGCCAACGGCAAGCTCGATCGCCAGGCGTTGCCGGCGCCGGGGCCGGAAGCGTTGATCCGCCGTCAATACGAGGCGCCACAAGGTGACGTCGAAATCGCTCTCGCCCAGATCTGGGCCGAGGTCTTGCAGGTCGAACGGGTAGGGCGTCACGACCATTTCTTTGAGCTGGGCGGCCACTCTTTGCTCGCCGTAGGCCTGATCGAACGCATGCGCCAGATTGGCATGAGCAGCGATGTTCGCGTGCTGTTCAATCAACCGACACTGGCGGCGTTAGCGGCGGCAGAGGGCAGCGGCCGCGAAGTCGAGGTGCCGGCTAACCGCATTGCGCCCGATTGCACGTACATCACGCCGGACCTGTTGCCATTGGTGCAACTGGATCAGGCGATGATCGAACGCATCGTCGCGACCGTGCCGGGCGGTGCCGCCAATGTGCAGGACATCTACCCGTTGGCCCCGTTGCAGGAAGGCATTCTCTATCACCACATCACCGCTGCGCAGGGCGATCCGTATTTGCTGCAATCGCTGCTGGCGTTCGACAGCCTCGAGCGGGTCGAGGCCTTTGCCGCTGCGCTGCGTCAGGTCATGGCGCGGCACGACATCCTGCGTACGGCGGTGGTTTGGGAAGGGCTGACGTCACCGGTTCAGGTCGTTTGGCGCGAGGCGATTTTGCCGGTGCAGGAGGTTGAATTTGATCCTGCCCGTGGCGCGATCATCGATCAATTGCACGAGCGTTTCGACGCGCGGCGTTATCGCCTCGATGTCAGTCAGGCGCCGCTGCTGCGCCTGATGTATGCCCGTGATCCCGCGCACAATCGGGTGGTCGGCATCTTGTTGTTCCATCACCTGGCGATGGATCACATTGCGCTGGAGGCGATGCGCGAAGAAATCCACGCCAGCCTGTCCGGGCACTCGGAGACGCTGGCGCCGCCAGTACCGTATCGCAACTACGTGGCGCAGACGCGCCTGGGTGTCAGCGAGCAGGAGCATGAAGCGTTCTTCCGGCAGATGCTCGGCGACATCGATGAGCCGACGTTGCCGTTCGCTTTGCAGAACGTGCAGGGCGACGGCAGCAACATCGAAGAAGCCGAGCAGGCGCTGGCCAGCGATCTGTATCAGCGCCTGCAGCAGCAGGCACGCCTGGCGGGCGTGAGCATCGCCAGCCTGATCCACCTCGCCTGGGCGCAAGTATTGGCGGCGACCTCCGCGCAGCAAAGTGTCGTATTTGGCACGGTGTTGATGGGCCGCATGCAGGGTGGCGCGGGTGCCGACCGGGCGCTCGGGGTGTTCATCAACACCTTGCCGCTGCGGGTCGATGTCGGCGAGGGCGCGCGCGCAGCGCTGAAGTCCACCCATGCGCGCCTGAGCGCGTTGCTTGCCCATGAACACGCTTCGTTGGCGCTGGCCCAGCGTTGCAGCGGCGTTGCTGCGCCGGCACCGCTGTTCAGCGCCTTGCTCAACTATCGGCACAGCGATGATGTCGAGCAAGAAACCTCCCGGCAAACCTGGCAGGGCATCGAGACCCTGGCTAATGAGGAGCGAACCAATTATCCGTTTACCCTGAGTGTCGATGACCTCGGCACAGGCTTGCGGTTGACCACCCGAACCCTGTCGAGCATCGGCGCGCAGCGGATTTGCAGTTATGTGCAGTCAGCGCTGAGCGTGTTGGTCGAAGCGCTGGAGAACACGCCGCAGCGGCCGCTGAATAGCCTGCCGTTGTTACCGCAGGAAGAACTGCAACGGCTGCTGATCGAGTTCAACGATACGGCAGTCGACTGCCCGCTGGATCAGCCACTTCAGGCGCTGTTTGAACAACAGGTACAGCGCAAGCCGGATGCCATCGCCGTGCAGTTCGCCGAGCAACGCCTGAGCTATCGCGAGTTGAACGAGCAGGCCAACCGCCTGGCCCATCATCTGCGCGGGCTCGGCGTGCAACCGGATTCGCGGGTCGCGATCTGCGTCGAGCGCGGGCCGGAACTGGTGATCGGTCTGTTGGGCATTCTCAAGGCCGGCGGTGCTTATGTGCCGCTCGATCCCGATTATCCGCAGCAACGGCTCAACTATATGTTGCAGGACAGCGCCCCGGTCGCGCTGCTGGTGCATGCCGCAACGCGTGATTTGCTCGGCGAATCCCGCGTGCCGCTGATCGATCTCGATTTCGGTGTATGGCGGGACCAACCGCACGAGAATCTGCAGATGCCTGGTCTCGGTGCGACGAATCTGGCCTACATGATCTACACCTCCGGCTCCACCGGCACGCCGAAAGGCGTGATGATCGAGCACCGCAGCGCCTGCAACATGGTGCACTGGGGTTCGCAGTTGTCGCCGCCGACTGAACACGGGGCGTTGTTGCAAAAGGCGCCGTACAGTTTCGACAGTTCGGTGTGGGAGATCTTCTGGCCACTGTGCTCGGGCATGCGCCTGGTCCTGGCGCGAGCCGATGGCAATCGCGATTCGGCGTATGTCACGCAAGTGATCCGTGAGCAGAACATCACCGTGGTCAAGTTCGTGCCGGCCTTGTTGCAGCAGTTCATTGAACAGGACGATGTCAGCCAGTGCACCAGCCTGACCGACGTGCTCAACGGTGGCGGCGAGTTGACCGTTGCGCTGGCCCGGCAAGTGCGCGAGCGCCTGCCGTGGGTGCGCCTGCACAACGTCTACGGGCCGACCGAAACCACGGTCGACAGCAGTGGCTGGACGCTGCAACCCGGCGAACCGGTGCCGCAGACACTGGTGCCGATCGGCAAGGCCCTGAGCAACACGCGGCTGTACGTCCTCGATGCCTTTGATCAGCCTGTGCCGTTTGGCGTCAGTGGGCATTTGCACATTGGCGGAGTGGGCGTGGCGCGGGGCTATCTGGGACTGCCGCAATTGCAGGCCGAACGTTTTATCGATAGTCCGTTTGTGGCTGGTGATCGCTTGTATCGCACCGGTGATCTGGTGCGTTATGGCGCCGATGGCAACCTCGAATTCCTCGGTCGTAACGACTTTCAGGTCAAGCTGCGCGGGGTGCGTCTTGAGCTGGGCGAGATTGAAGCGCGCCTGCTGGAACACCCGGCCATCCGCGAGGCGGTGGTGCTGGTACGCGATGAGCGACTGGTGGCTTATTACACCCTGCGCGCCGAACTGGCTGCACCGACGCTGGAAGCATTGCGAGCGCATGTGTTGGCGCAGTTGCCGGAGTTCATGGTGCCTGGCGCCTACGTGAGGCTGGCGGCGTTGCCGTTGACGCCGAACGACAAAATCGACCGCAAGGCGTTGCCGGAACCGGGGGCGGAGGCGCTGCTCAGCCGTCCTTACGAGGCCCCCGCAGGCGATGTGGAAACCGCCTTGGCGCAGATCTGGGCGCAGGTGCTCAAGGTCGAGCAGGTGGGCCGGCACGACAACTTCTTCGAGCTGGGCGGGCATTCGTTGCTGGCGGTCAGTCTGGTCGCGCGCATGCGTCTGGCCGGTCTGCATGTCGACGCGCGCACGCTGTTCAGCCAGCCGACACTGGCCGCGCTGGCGGCTCAGACCTCGCGGCAGGCCAAGCAGGTCGAGATCGCCCAGACCACCATCCCGAGCCTCAACCGCAAACGCCGGCTCTGATCGTCGGACACGAAACCTGTGGGAGCGAGCTTGCTCGCGAAAGCGCTGGCTCAGTCAATGTTGCTGGTGACTGATATACCGCCTTCGCGAGCAAGCTCGCTCCCACAGGGGACTTGCGGTGCTCACGCTGGCGGCTTGTCCCCGCTTCCCATGTCAGACACCCACGCCCCGATGTTTTAGTTTTTCCAGGCTGCGCGCCGCCTGCATGGACTCGCTGCTGCGCGCTCATTTTTTTCGAATTTACAGCAGGTTACCTCATGCATTTCAGCGAACTGATGGCTGCCATTTCCACCCGTGCGATCCGCCTTCAACAGGAAGATGAAGACCTGGTCATTCTGGGCAGCGACGACGCGCTGGATGACGCGTTGTGGGACAGCCTCGCGGCGCACAAGGCGCAACTGCTGGAGCTGGTCGCCCAACACGGCGGCGACTGGCTGAGCCCGGCCTTTCGCATCACCCCGGACATGCTGCCGCTGGTGGATCTGCAGCAGGATGCCCTCGACCGCATCGTCGCCACGGTGCCGGGTGGCGCCGCCAACGTGCAGGACATCTATCCGTTGTCCGCGTTGCAGGAAGGCATGCTCTATCACCACCTCTCGGCCGCTGCCGGTGACCCTTACATCTCGCAGGCGCGCTTCGTATTCGACAGTCAGGAACGGCTGGATGCCTTCGCCGACGCGCTGCGCTGGGTGGTAAACCGTCACGACATCCTGCGCACCTCGTTCGTCTGGGAATACCTCGACGAAGCGCTGCAAGTGGTCTGGCGCGAGGCGCCGCTGGTGTGTGAGGAAGTCCCCGTCGACAGTGGCGCCGACGTGCTCACGCAACTGCTCGCACGCCACGACCCGCAGCACTTCCGTCTCGACATGCAGCAAGCGCCTTTGCTGCGTCTGGTGTATGCGCAGGATCCCGCGCAGGGCCGCGTGGTCGCGCTGTTGCTGTTTCATCACATGATCATGGATCACGTGGCGCTGGATGTGCTGCGTCGGGAAATCCAGGCCTGTCTACTCGGGCAGACCGCGCAAGTGCCTGCCGCAGTGCCGTATCGCGATCACTTGGCCAGGGCACGCAATGCCGGCAATGAGCAGGCACAGGAAGCGTTTTTCCGCGACATGCTCGCGGATATCGACGAGCCGACACTGCCCTGTGGTTTGCAGGATGTGCAGGGCGATGGCCACGCCATCGAGGAAGCCTCGCTGATGCTCGACAGCCGCTTGAGCCGGCAGTTGCGCGAGCAGTCACGGCAGCTCGGCGTCAGCGTCGCGAGCCTGACGCATCTGGCGCTGGCGCGGGTGCTCGGGCAATTGTCCGGGCGCACGGCGGTGGTGTTCGGCACCGTGCTGCTGGGGCGGATGGACGCGGGCGAGGGCGGTGAGCAGGCGTTGGGCATGTTCATCAACACTTTGCCGCTGCGCGTTGATGTTGGCGAGCAAAGCGTGCGCGCCGGCGTGCTGGCGACCCATCGGCGCCTGACCGCGCTGCTGGCGCACGAGCAGGCTTCGCTAGCCCTGGCGCAACGCTGCAGCGCCGTTGCGGTGCCGACGCCGCTGTTCAGCGCGATCCTCAACTACCGACACAGCAGCGTTGAGGAAGTGGCGGAGGTGATCGACATCGCCCCCGGTGTGCAGGTGTTGGGTGCCCGCGAGCGCACCAACTATCCGCTGACCATCAACATCGATGACCTCGGCGCCGATTTGCGCATCACCGCGCTGGCGGATGCAGCGCTGGGGGCCGAGCGCATGGCCGCGTACCTGAACACGGCGCTGGAGAGTCTGCTCGCAGCCTTGCAAACCAGCGCCGATGTGCCGCTGCAAACGCTGCGCATCCTCCCGGCCAGCGAACGCGAACACTTGCTGTACGGCGTCAATTCGCCGCTGGCACAGTTCCCGGAAACCCTGTTGATTCACCAGCAATTCGAAACCCATGCCCAGGCCCAGCCTGAGGCCACGGCGCTGATATTCGACGGACAAACCCTCAGTTACGGCGAACTCAACCGCCGTGCCAACCAGGTGGCGCATCATCTGCTGGCCCTGAACATTCGTCCCGACGACCGCGTGGCAATCTGCGTCGAGCGTGGCGTGCCAATGATCATCGGCCTGCTTGGTGTGCTCAAGGCCGGCGCCGGTTACGTGCCGATCGATCCGGCCTATCCGCTCGACAGAATCAGCTTCACCTTGCAGGACAGCGCCCCGGCAGCGGTGCTGATGCAGGCGGCGACGCGCGAGCGCGTGGCCGCTCTCGAAGTGCCGCAGATCGACCTCGACAGCGCTCACCTCAAGGCCGAACTCGACAGCAACCCGCAGATCCCCGAGCTGACCCCGGCGCATCTGGCGTACGTGATCTACACCTCCGGTTCCACCGGTTTACCCAAAGGCGTGATGGTCGAGCACTGCAACGTGGCGCGGTTGTTTTCCGCCACCCACGATTGGTTCCAGTTCAACCCGCAAGACATCGGGGTGTTGTTCCATTCCTTCGCGTTCGACTTCTCGGTCTGGGAAATCTGGGCCGCGCTGGCGTTCGGCGGGCAATTGCTGCTGATCCCGCAAGCCGTCAGCCGTTCGCCGGACGACTGCTATGCATTGCTCTGCCAGACCGGCGTGACCGTACTCAACCAGACGCCGAGCGCCTTCCGCCAACTGATCGCCGCGCAGGGCCGCAGTCAGCTGCAACACTCGTTGCGGGAAGTGGTGTTCGGCGGCGAAGCGCTGGAACCGGGCTTGCTCAAGCCGTGGTATGCGCGGGTCGGCAATGCCGGCACGCGGTTGGTGAACATGTACGGCATCACCGAAACCACCGTGCACGTGACCTATCGGCCGCTGCAAGCCGCCGACGCGCAGTTGCTCGGCGTCAGCCCGATTGGCGTGCGCATTCCCGATTTGCAACTGTATGTCCTCGATGCTCAGCGCAAACCGGTTCCGGTCGGCGTGGTCGGCGAGTTGTACGTCGGCGGGGCCGGGGTGGCGCGCGGTTATCTGAATCGTGAAGCATTGACTGCCGAGCGTTTTATCAATGATCCGTTCACTGAAAATGTCGATGCGCGGCTGTACAAAACCGGAGACCTTGCGCGCTGGGCTGCGGATGGCAGCCTCGAATACCTCGGTCGCAATGACGATCAAGTAAAAATTCGCGGCTTCCGCATTGAGCTGGGCGAGATCGAGGCACGTCTGTCTAGTTGCGAAGGCGTGCGCGAAGCCGTGGTCATCGCCCGGGAGGACAGCCCCGGCGATCAGCGTCTGGTCGCCTACTGGCTGGCCGATGAAGGTGCGGCGCCGGATGTGGCGCAATTGCGTGATCATCTGTTGGCGGGGTTGGCTGACTACATGGTGCCGAGCGCCTTCGTGCGCCTGGAGGCCTTCCCGCTGACCACCAACGGCAAGCTCGACCGCAAAGCCTTGCCGGCACCGGACAGCGATGCATTCGCGCGGCGCGGTTTCGAAGCGCCGGTCGGAGCGGTAGAGAATCTGATCGCTGGTCTCTGGCAGACATTGCTTGGTGTCGAGCAGGTCGGGCGTCATGACAATTTCTTCGAGCTCGGCGGTCATTCGCTGCTGGCAGTGAAGCTGATCGAACGCATGCGCCAACAGGATCTGCACTGTGATGTGCGCGTGCTGTTCGGTCAGCCGAGTGTGGCCGCGCTGGCGGCGACCTTGAGCAGCGAACGCGGCATCGTCGTTCCCGACAACCTGATCGAGCCGGGTTGTATGCGCATCACCCCGGCCATGCTGCCGCTGAGCAATCTCGATCAAGCCGCGATCGACCGTGTCGTAGCAACCGTGCCGGGCGGCAGCGCCAATGTGCAGGACATCTATGGCCTGGCGCCGTTGCAGGCGGGGATTCTCTATCACCATCTGGCAACCAGTGCCGGTGATCCGTATGTGTTGCAGGCGCAATTTGCCTTCGACGGTCTGGCGCAGATCAAAACCTTCGTTCGCGCCTTGAACGGCGTGATCGCGCGCCACGACATTCTGCGCACCGGCATCTTCTGGGAGGGGCTTGAAGAGGCGGTACAAGTGGTCTGGCGCGAGGCGCCGCTGGCGCTGGAACGCGTCGATGCCGACGAACTCGACGGCGACGTGCTCGAGCAGATGCAGGCGCGTTTCGATCCACGCCACTATCGTCTGGACCTCAATCGCGCGCCGCTGATGCGTTTTGTCTACACCGAAGATCAGCCAAACCAGCGCTGGATCGGCATTCTCCTGATGCACCATATCGTCCTCGACCACACCGCACTGGACGTGCTGGTCGCGGAAATGAATGACGTCATGCTTGGCCGCAGCGAGGATCTGCCGCCGCCGGTGCAATACCGCCACTTTGTCGCCCAGGCGCGGCTCGGCGTTGATGATCAGGCCCATGAGGTGTTCTTCCGCGAGATGCTTGGCGATATCGACGAGCCGACCGTGGCCTTCGGTCTGCAGGACGTGCACGGCGACGGCAGCGACATTCTCGACAGTCATTCCGAGCTCGATGCCGACCTCGGTAAACGTCTGCGTGAGCAGGCGCGGCGGCTCGGTGTCAGTGTGGCCAGTCTGGTGCATCAGGCCTGGGCTCAGGTGTTGGCGCAGGTGTCCGGCCAGCAGGACGTGGTGTTCGGCACGGTATTGCTCGGGCGCATGCAGGGCGGCGAAGGCGCAGATCGGGCGTTGGGCATGTTCATCAACACCTTGCCGCTGCGCGTCAGCGTCGGGGCGGATTCGGTAGAGAGCAGCGTGCGGGGTACCCATGCGCGTCTGGCGCAATTGCTCGGCCATGAGCAAGCCTCGCTGGCGCTGGCCCAGCGTTGCAGTGGTGTTAGCGGTGCGCAGGCGCTGTTCAGCACTTTGCTCAACTACCGCCACAGCGCGCCCGAGTCGGCCGCTGTAGCGTGGGACGGCGTGCAGATTCTCAGCTCCCGCGAGCGCAGCAATTATCCGTTGGTGGTCAGCGTCGACGACCTCGGCGAAGGCTTCCGTGTGAGCGTGCAAGCTGTGCCACAGGTGGACGGCGCGCGGGTCTGCGATTTCTTGCAAACCGCGTTGCACAGTCTGGTCACGGCACTGGAGTACACGCCGCAGGCACCGTTGCAGCAACTGTCGATCGTGTCGCCGAGTGAGCGGCAGCGCGTGCTGGTCGGCTTCAACATCAGCGGTCGTGAATTCCCGCCGGCGCAGACCGTGCCGCGCCTGTTCGCAGCGCAAGTGGCGGCACATCCCGAAGCGCTGGCGGTGGTGCAGGGCGAGCAACGGCTCAGCTACCGCGAACTGAATCAGCGCGCCAATCGTCTCGCTCATCACTTGATCGGCCTCGGCGTACAAACCGATGACCGTGTCGCGCTGTGCCTGCGTCGCGGCCCGGACATGCTGGTTGCGCTGCTGGCGATTCTCAAGGCCGGCGCCGGTTATGTGCCGATCGATGCGGATTACCCGGCTGAACGCATCGCCTACCTGTTGCAGGACAGCGACCCGATCGCGGTGCTGGCGCAGGCGTCGACGCGTAACCTGCTTGGCGCTGTCCCCGTGATCGATCTGGACGCCACCGACTGGCAGCACTTGCCTGACACCAACCCAGCGCTGTCGAGGCTGACCCCGGCGAATCTGGCCTATGTGATCTACACCTCGGGTTCTACCGGGCAGCCGAAAGGCGTGATGGTCGAGCACCGCACCCTGGAAAACCTCGTGCACTGGCACGCCGAGGCCTTCGATCTGCATGCCGGCAGCCACACTGCCAGCGTCGCCGGTTGCGGTTTCGATGCCATGGCCTGGGAAGTCTGGCCGGCGTTGTGCGTTGGCGCGACCGTGCATCTGCCACCGTCTTCGATCAAAAACGAACATCTTGATGAACTGCTCGAATGGTGGCGCGCGCAGCCGTTGCAGGTGAGCTTTCTGCCAACCCCGGTGGCCGAATATGCCTTCAGTCGTGAATTGGGCCATCCGACCCTGCGCACGTTGCTGATCGGTGGCGACAAGTTGCGCCAGTTCCCGCGTGATCAGACATTTGCCGTGATCAATAACTATGGCCCGACCGAAGCCACGGTGGTGGCGACGTCCGGGCGCATCGAGCCCGGGCGGGTTTTGCACATAGGCCGGCCGATTGCCAATGCCAAAGTCTATTTGCTGGACCGTCAGCAACAACCAGTGCCGACCGGTGTACAAGGCGAGTTGTATGTCGGCGGCGCCGGGGTTGCGCGCGGCTATCTGAATCGTCCGGAACTGACCTCAGCACAATTCCTTGACGACCCGTTCAGCGATGAACCGCATGCGCGGATGTACCGCACCGGCGACCTCGCGCGCTGGCTGGCGGACGGCAATATCGAATACCTGGGGCGTAACGATGATCAAGTCAAACTGCGCGGCGTGCGCATTGAACCCGGCGAAATCGAAGCGGCGCTGAGCGCTCACGCCGCGGTGCGCGAATGCGTGGTGCTGGTGCGCGACGGCCGTCTGGTCGCCTGGTTTACCGCCATCGAGTCTGTCGAGATCGGCGATTTGCACCAGCATCTGCAAGCACTCTTGCCGGACACGTTGGTGCCGGCGGCGTACGTGCGTCTGGACAGCCTGCCGCTGACCGCCCACGGCAAACTCGACCGCAAGGCCTTGCCCGAACCGGATCAGGACGCGTGGCTCAGCCGTGAATATGAAAAGCCCCAAGGCCCGGTCGAAATGGCGCTGGCGCAGATCTGGGCCGACGTCCTCAACATCGATCAGATCGGCCGTCACGACAATTTCTTCGAACTCGGCGGCCATTCGCTGTTGGCGGTGAGCCTGATCGAACGCATGCGTCAGGCCGGTCTGAGCGCCGATGTGCGCGTGCTGTTCAACCAGCCGAGTCTGGCCGCACTGGCGCGAGCCTTGGGCAGTGGCCGGGAAATCGCAGTGCCGGCCAATCTGATTGCGGCCGATTGCACGCACATCACCCCGGACATGCTGACCCTGACCACGCTGGATCAGGCCAGCATTGATCGTATCGTCGCGACGGTGCCGGGCGGTGCTGCGAATGTGCAGGATATCTATCCGCTGGCACCGTTGCAGGAAGGCATTCTTTATCACCACCTCAGTGCCGAACAGGGCGATCCGTACCTGCTGCAATCGCGTCTGGCCTTCGACAGCCTTGAACGTTTGCACAGCTTCGCTGAACACTTGCAGCAGGTCATCGCCCGTCACGACATTCTGCGCACCAGCGTGGTCTGGCAAGGCTTGCCGAGCCCGCAGCAAGTAGTCTGGCGGCAGGCGCAGATGGTCGTCCAGCAGGTGCTGCTGGATGCGCAGGACGGCGACATTCTCGAACAGCTGCACGCGCGTTTCGATGCCCGGCATTTCCGCCTCGACCTCAATCAAGCTCCGTTGATCCGCATGGTCTACGCCGAGGATCCGTTGAACCAGCAAGTGGTCGCCATCGTGCTGTTCCATCACTCGATTCTCGACCACACCGCCATGGACGTGATCGGCCGGGAAATGCACGCGTTGATGTTCGATCAGCTCGACACGCTGACGCCGCCGATGCCGTACCGCAATTACGTGGCGCAGGCACGCTTGGGCGCCGATGCGCAGGAACATGAAGCGTTCTTCCGCGAGATGCTCGGCGACATCGACGAGCCGACTTTGCCCTTCGGTCTGCAGGATGTTCAGGGCGACGGGCGTGGCATCGAAGAAGCGCTGCAAGCGGTCGATGCCACGCTCAATCTGCGCCTGCGTGAACAGGCGCGGCAGTTGGGCGTCAGCCCGGCGAGCCTGATGCACATGGCCTGGGCGCAAGTGTTGGGCGTCGTTTCCGGCCGTCGCGACGTGGTCTTCGGCACCGTGTTGATGGGGCGCATGCAGGGCGGTGAGGGCGCCGACCGCACGTTGGGGGTGTTTATCAACACCCTGCCGCTGCGGGTGGGGCTCGCTGAAAGTGTGCGCGCCGGGGTGAAAACCACCCACGCGCGGCTGACGGCGCTGCTCGCTCATGAACACGCGTCACTGGCGCTGGCTCAACGCTGCAGCGGCATGCCGGGTTCGGCGCCGCTGTTCAGCGCCTTGCTCAATTACCGGCACAGCGCCGCCGCACAACAGCCGCGCGACGGCCAGGGGATCTGGCAAGGCGTGCGCATGCTCGGTGGCGAGGAGCGCAGCAACTATCCGCTGACCCTGTCGGTGGATGATCTGGGCGACGGTTTTGCCTTGGACGTGCTGGCGCTCGCCGAGATCGGTGCGCAGCGGATCTGCAGTTACATGCACACCGCACTGGAGCAACTGGTGCAAGCGCTGGAGCAGCAGCCCCAAATGCCACTCAATCAGCTACCGATTCTGTCGCTGCCGGAGCAGGCGCGACTGCTGGTCGATTTCAATCGGAGTGCCGTCGCGTTTCGCCGTGGCGCAACCCTTCATGCGCTGGTCGAGGCTCAGGCGGCACAACGGGCGCATGCGCTGGCGGTGGTGCAGGGCGGGCAAGCGCTGACCTATGGCCAGCTCAATCAACGCGCCAACCGCCTGGCTCACCATCTGCTCAGCCTTGGCGTGCAGCCTGACGACCGCATCGCCGTGTGCGTGCGGCGCAGCCCGCAGATGCTGGTGGCGCTGCTGGCGATCCTCAAGTCGGGCGCCGGTTATGTGCCGGTCGACCCGGCCTACCCGGCGGAACGCATTGCTTACTTGCTTGAGGACAGCGCGCCGTTGGCGGTTCTGGCCGAGGCTTCGACGCGTGATTTGCTCGGTGCTGCGTCTGTGATCGATCTCGATGGCAGTGACTGGGCGCATCTGCCGGACCGCAATCCGCAGGTGCCGACGCTGACCCCGGCGCATCTGGCCTACGTGATCTACACCTCGGGCTCCACCGGCCAGCCGAAAGGCGTGATGGTCGAACACGCGACGCTGGAAAACCTCGTGCACTGGCACAACGGCGCCTTTGACCTGCACGCCGGCAGTCACACGTCGAGTGTCGCCGGGTTTGGTTTCGATGCCATGGCGTGGGAGGTCTGGCCAGCGCTGTGCATCGGCGCGACCGTGCATCTGCCACCGCAATCGGTGAGCAATGAGCACCTCGACGAGTTGCTGGCGTGGTGGCGCGCGCAGCCGTTGCAGGTGAGTTTCCTGCCCACGCCCGTCGCCGAATACGCCTTCAGTCGTGACCTCGGCCACCCGACCTTGCGCACGCTGCTGATCGGTGGCGACAAATTGCGCCAGTTCCCGCGTCAGCAGACGTTCGCGGTGATCAACAACTACGGCCCGACCGAAGCCACGGTGGTTGCCACCTGCGGCGCGGTCGAGGCCGGGCGGGTGCTGCATATCGGTCGGCCGATGGCCAACGCGAAGATTTACCTGCTCGATGACCAGCAGCGCCCCGTACCGGTTGGCGTTGCTGGCGAGTTGTATGTCGGCGGTGCCGGCGTGGCGCGCGGTTATCTGCATCGCCCCGAGCTGACTGCCGAACGCTTCCTCGGCGATCCGTTCAGCGATGAACCGCAGGCGCGCATGTACCGCACCGGCGACCTCGCACGCTGGCTGGCTGACGGCAACATCGAATACCTGGGGCGCAACGATGATCAGGTCAAACTGCGCGGCGTGCGCATCGAATTGGGCGAAATCGAAGCGGCGTTGAGCGCTCACGAGGCTGTGCAGGATTGCGTGGTGTTGGTGCGCGACGGCCAGTTGCTGGCGTGGTTTACCGAACGCCTGAACGTCGAGATCGAGGATTTGCGCAGTCATTTGCAAGCGCAGTTGCCGCAAGCCCTGGTGCCTGCCGCTTACGTGCGCCTGCCAGCACTGCCGCTGACCGCCAACGGCAAACTCGACCGCAAGGCGTTGCCAGAACCGGATCAAATGGCGTGGCTGAGCCGTGAATATGCCGCGCCACAAGGTTCGGTGGAAATCGCCTTGGCGCAAATCTGGTCGGACGTCCTCAAGGTCGAAAAGATCGGCCGTCACGACAACTTCTTCGAACTGGGCGGGCATTCATTACTGGCGGTAACGCTGATCGAACGTATGCGTCAGGTCGATCTGAGCACCGACGTGCGCGTGCTGTTCAGCCAACCGACCCTGGCTGCGCTGGCGGCGGCGGTGGGCAGTGGCCGCGAGGTC
This sequence comes from Pseudomonas sp. P4_D7, assembly GCF_056401755.1. Lineage (NCBI taxonomy): Bacteria > Pseudomonadati > Pseudomonadota > Gammaproteobacteria > Pseudomonadales > Pseudomonadaceae > Pseudomonas > Pseudomonas sp. P4_D7. Next base: position 184,923 of record NZ_JBFUIR010000003.1, read on the forward strand.
GCCGTGCCGGACAATCTGATTCCTGCCGATTGCACGCGCATTACCCCGGAAATGCTGCCGCTGGTGCAACTGGATCAGGCCAGTATCGAGCGCATCGTCGCCACGGTGCCGGGCGGCGCGGCCAACGTGCAGGACATTTATCCGCTGGCACCGTTGCAGGAAGGGATTCTGTATCACCACCTCAGTGCGGTTCAGGGCGATCCGTACCTGCTGCAATCGTGTCTGGCGTTCGACAGTATTGAACGGTTTCAAGGGTTCGCGGCGGCGTTGCGTCAGGTCATGACGCGCCACGATATCCTGCGCACATCGATTGTCTGGCAAGGCTTGGCGGCGCCGGTGCAAGTGGTCTGGCGCCGTGCGGAGTTGCCGGTCCAAGCGGTGGTGCTTGAAGCCGCGCAGGGCGAAGCCATCGATCAACTACGCGCACGTTTCGATGCGCGGCACTGGTGTCTGGAACTGGATCAGGCACCGTTGCTGCGTTTGGTGTATGCCCTCGATCCGGACAATCAGCGTGTCGTCGCCATGCTGTTGTTCCATCACATCGCCATGGACCACACCGCGCTGGCGGTGGTCAGCGCAGAAATGCAGGCGATTTTGCACGGTGATGAGCGACTGCCTGTGTCCGCCGTGCCATACCGCAATTATGTCGCGCAGACCCGCCTCGGCGTCAGCGAACACGAGCACGAAGCGTTCTTCCGCGAGATGCTCGGCGACATCGACGAGCCGACACTGCCGTTCGGTTTGCAGGATGTGCATGGCGACGGGAATGACATCGAGGAAGTCTGCCAGCCACTGCCTGCCTCGGTGGCGCAGCGTTTGCGCAGTCAGGCGCGCTTGCTCGGCGTCAGCGTCGCCAGTCTGTTTCATCTCGCCTGGGCGCAGGTGCTGGCGGCAACGTCGGCCCAGGAGCGCGTTGTCTTCGGCACGGTGCTGCTGGGCCGCATGCAGGGCGGCGCGGGCGCAGATCGCGGGCTGGGCATGTTCATCAACACTTTGCCATTGCGCGTGGATGTCGACGAAACCGCCGTGCGCGCCGGGGTCAAGGCAACGCATGCGCGGCTCAGTGCGCTGTTGGCACACGAACATGCTTCGCTGGCATTGGCCCAGCGTTGCAGCGGTGTCGCGGCGCCGTCACCACTGTTCAGCGCGATGCTCAATTACCGCCATAGCGACAGCGAAGCTCAGCAAAATACCAAGCGCGAGGCCTGGCAGGGCATCGAATCCCTTGCTGGCGAGGAACGCACCAACTACCCGTTGACCCTCAACGTCGACGATCTGGGCAGCGGTTTTGAACTGACGGTGATGACGCCGTCGCGCATTGGCGCGGCACGTCTCGGCCAGTACATGCACAACGCGCTGATCGTGCTGGTTGAAGCGTTGGAGCACACACCGCAGCAACCGTTGAACGGCCTGACGGTGTTGCCGGACGAAGAGCGCCGGGCGTTGCTGTTCGGCCTCAACGATACCGCCGTCGATTACGACTTGCAGCAGACGCTGCACGGCTTGTTCGAAGAGCAGGTGCAGCGTACGCCGCAGGCTGTGGCCGTCGTCGCCGGCGAACAGGCATTGAGCTACACGCAGTTGAACGAACGCGCCAACCGCCTGGCCGGGCACTTGCTCAGTCTCGGCGTGCAAGTGGATTCGCGGGTGGCGATCTGCGTCGAGCGCAGCCTGGAAATGGTCATCGGCCTGCTGGCAATCAACAAGGCCGGTGCTGGTTATGTGCCGCTCGATCCGGCCTATCCGCCGGAGCGTCTGGCCTACATGCTCGAGGACAGCGCGCCGGCCGTGGTGCTGGTGCACGGGGCTACCAGCGAGTTGCTGGGAGATATCACGGCGGCAGTGGTCGATCTTGACCAGAACAGCTGGCACTCCTTGTCCGCCGAAAATCCGCAAATCCCGACGTTGACACCACAGCACAGCGCCTACGTGATCTACACCTCCGGCTCCACCGGCCAACCGAAAGGCGTGGTCAACGAACATGCCGGGGTGGTCAACCGCTTGCTGTGGATGCAGGACGCCTATCGCCTGACCGCTGCCGATTCGGTGTTGCAGAAAACCCCATTCAGTTTTGACGTCTCGGTATGGGAGTTCTTCTGGCCGCTGATGACCGGCGCGCGCCTGGTCATGGCGCAGCCCGGCGGGCACAAGGATCCGCAGTACCTGAGCGAAGTGATCGAGCGCGAACACATCACCACGCTGCACTTTGTGCCGTCGATGCTCGATGTGTTCCTCGCCAACAGCGACACCACACGCTGCGACAGCGTGCGGCAGGTAATGTGCAGCGGCGAGGCGTTGCCGGGCCGTGTGGTGCGGCGTTTCAAACTGCAATTGCCGGGCAGCGCGTTGCATAACCTGTACGGCCCGACCGAAGCCGCCGTCGATGTCACCGCGTGGGACTGCGCGGGAACGATCGAGCAGACCCCGGACAACACGCCAATTGGCAAACCGATCGCCAACACCCGCATGTACATCCTCGATGCGCAACAGCAACCCGTGCCGCAAGGCGTGATCGGCGAGCTGTACATCGCTGGCGTGCAGGTGGCGCGCGGTTATCTGAACCGACCTGAGCTGAGTGCCGAGCGCTTCCTCGACGATCCGTTCCAGGCCAACGGGCGGATGTATCGCACTGGTGACGTCGCCCGCTATCTGGCGGACGGCAACATCGAATACCTGGGGCGTAACGACGATCAGGTGAAGATCCGTGGCTTGCGTATCGAACTGGGCGAAATTCAGGCCGGCATTGCCCGGATCGAAGCTGTGCAGGAGGCGGTGGTGGTCGCCCGCGAAGATGTGCCCGGCGACAAACGTCTGGTCGCCTATTACACCGGCGAACGCCTGGAAATCGACCTGCTGCGCAGTCACTTGCTCGAGCACTTGCCGGATTACATGGTGCCTACGGTGTTTGTGCATCTCGATAGTTTGCCGCTGAGCCCCAACGGCAAACTCGACCGCAAGGCCTTGCCGGCGCCGGATCAGCAATCGCTGAAAACCCGCGAATACGAAGCCCCGGTCGGCGACGTCGAAATCACCCTGGCACGGCTCTGGGCCGAACTGCTCAACGTCGAACGGGTAGGGCGTCACGACCATTTCTTTGAACTGGGTGGTCACTCATTACTGGCGGTCAGTCTGATCGGCCGGTTACGTCAGGAAGGCATGGAAGCCGATGTCAGGGCGTTGTTCGAACAACCGACCCTGGCCGGCTACGCCGCAATTACGGAAAGAATGGAGATCGTCCTGTGAATGTGCTCGAACTGTTGGCAACCCTGAAGACAAAAGACATTCAGTTGGCGGTGACCGATGAGCAATTGCGCGTCAACGGCAACAAACAGGCGTTGAGCGATCCGGCGCTGCTGGCCGCGCTGCGCGAGCACAAACCGGCGCTGATCGAACTGATCAAGGCCGGCCAATACTCGGCCAGCCGCGTCGGCCAGATCGACGTTCCGGCCAACGGCATCCTCCCCGGCACCACGCGCATCACGCCAGCGATGGTGACCCTGGCTGACGTGGATCAGGCGACCCTCGACCGCTTGCTCGCCGAGGTACCAGGCGGCGCCGCCAATGTGCAGGACATCTACCCACTGGCGCCGTTGCAGGAAGGCATCCTCTATCACCACGCGAGCAACGAGCAGGGCGATCCGTACGTCATGCAATCGTACTTTGCGTTCAGCAGCCGCGAGCGTCTGCAGGACTTCGCTCAAGCCTTGCAAAAGGTCATCGATCGCCACGACATCTTGCGTACTGCGGTGCATTGGGAAGGGCTGGACGTGCCGCTGCAAGTGGTCTGGCGTCAGGCACCGTTGCCGATGGAAGAGATCGTGCTGGCAGACGGCGCAAGTGATGCGCTGCAGCAATTGCACGAGCGTTTCGATGCGCGGCATTTCCGTCTGGACGTCCGGTGCGCGCCGATGATGCGTCTGGCCTACGCGTGGGATGAGGGCGGTCAGCGCGTGGTCGCGACGTTGTTGTTCCATCACATGGCGCTGGACCACTCGGCGCTCGACGTGGTGCGTCACGAACTGCTCGCCTGCCTCACTGGCCAGGCTCAATCGCTCGGGCGTCCGGTGCCGTTTCGCAATTACGTGGCGCAAGCGCGACTGGGCATCAGCGAAACCGAACACGAGGCGTTTTTCCGCGAGATGCTCGGCGACATAGTCGAGCCGACCCTGCCCTACGGTTTGCAGGATGTGCAGGGCGACGGCCTCGGTATCGCCGAGCTGAGCCTGCCGGTCAACCCATTGCTCGGCCAGCGTTTGCGCGCACAGGCGCGGCAGCTCGGCGTGAGTGTCGCGAGCCTGTTTCATCTGGGCTGGGCGCAGGTACTGGCGGTGCTCACCGGCAAACAAAACGTCGTGTTCGGCACGGTGCTGATGGGCCGTATGCAAGGTGCCGAAGCCACCGAGCGGGCGCTGGGGATTTTCATCAACACCTTGCCGCTGCGGGTTGATGTCGATGCGCAGGGCGTGCGTGCGGCGGTGGAGGCGACGCACAAACGCCTGACCACGCTGATGCGCCATGAACACGCACCACTGGCGCTGGCCCAGCGTTGCAGTGGCGTGGTCGCACCCACGCCGCTGTTCAGTGCCTTGCTCAATTACCGCCACAGCCACACGGCGGCGACGGCCAGTGCCGAGACTCTGGCGGCGTGGGAAGGCATCAGCACGATCAGCTCCGAAGAACGCACCAACTATCCGCTGACCCTGAGCATCGACGATTTCGGCGATGCCTTCAGCCTGACGTTGCTGGCCACCACCGAGGTCGATCCACAGCGCATCTGTGATTACCTGCACTGCGCCATGGAGAGTCTGGTGCTGGCACTGGAGCAGGCACCCGACACCGCGCTCAACCAGTTGCCGATTCTGCCGACGGCCGAGCGCGAGCAGGTGCTGTTGGCGTTCAATGACAACCACGCCAAATTCCCGGCAATGTTGACCATCGCCCAGCGTTTCGAGGCGCAAGTGGCGCAGCGGCCCGAAGCCGTTGCCGCGCAATACCTCGGTGAGCAATTGAGTTACGCCGAGCTCAACCGGCATGCCAACGCCTTGGCTCATCATCTGATCGCACTGGGTGTGAAACCCGATGATCGCGTCGCCATCGTCGCCCGCCGTGGCCTCGATACGCTGGTCGGGCTAGTGGCGATTCTCAAGGCCGGTGCCGGTTATGTACCGGTCGACCCGGCGCACCCGGCCGAACGTCTGCACTACTTGCTCAGCGACAGCGCCCCCGTTGCTGTGCTGACCCAAAATAATCTGCGGGAGCGCTTGCCGACGCTGGCGGTGCCGGTGATCGATCTTGACCCGCGCACCTGGCCGCTGAGCGAGACCCTTGATCCGCAGGTGCCGGGCCTGACCGCCGCGCATCTGGCCTACGTGATCTACACCTCCGGCTCCACCGGGCTGCCCAAAGGCGTGATGGTCGAACACCGCACCTTGTCGAATCTGGTCGACTGGCATTGCACAGCGTTTGATCTGTGCGCCGGTCGCCACACTTCAAGCCTTGCCGGGTTCGGTTTCGACGCCATGGCCTGGGAAGTCTGGCCGGCGCTGTGTGCCGGCGCGACCCTGCATCTGGCACCGACTCACGAGGGCACCGAGGACATCGATGCGTTGCTCGAGTGGTGGCGCGCGCAGCCACTGGACGTCAGTTTCCTGCCGACGCCCGTCGCCGAATACGCCTTCAGCCAGAACCTTGAACACCCGACGCTGCGCACACTGCTGATCGGTGGCGACCGCTTGCGCCAGTTCAGCCGCAACCAGCAATTCGACGTGATCAACAACTACGGCCCGACCGAAGCCACCGTGGTCGCGACCTCTGGGCGAATCGAGGCAGGCGATGCCTTGCACATCGGCAAACCGGTGACCAATGCCACGGTGTATCTGCTCGACGAACAGCAGCGTCCGGTGCCGATTGGCGTCATGGGCGAGTTGTATGTTGGCGGTGCCGGGGTCGCTCGCGGCTATTTGAACCGTGCCGACCTGAGCGCCGAGCGCTTCCTTCATGACCCGTTCAGCCCTTTGCCGAACCCGCGCATGTATCGCACCGGCGATCTCGCACGCTGGCGCGCGGACGGCACGATCGAGTACCTGGGGCGTAACGACGATCAGGTGAAAATCCGTGGCGTGCGCATCGAACTCGGGGAAATCGAAACCCGCCTCAATCAGTTGCCCGGCATTCAGGAAGCCGTACTGCTGGCGCGTGAAGATGAACCCGGCCAGCCGCGGCTGGTGGCGTATTTCACCGAGCAGAGCCAGGTCGAACCGTTGGCCGTGGCCGAGTTGCGCGCGCACCTGCTGACCCAGTTACCGGAGTACATGGTGCCGGTGGCCTTCGTCAGACTCGACGCGCTGCCGTTGACCGCCAATGGCAAGGTCGACCGCAAGGCCCTGCCGAAACCCGAGCGAGCGGCGCTGTTCACCCGCGAATACGAGGCGCCGCACAACGAACTGGAAAGCGCCTTGGCGCAGATCTGGGCGCAGGTGCTGCAAGTCGAGCGAGTCGGGCGTCAGGACCATTTCTTCGAACTCGGCGGCCATTCGCTGTTGGCCATGCGCATGGTGTCCCAGGTTCGCCAGCGTCTTGGTGTCGAGCTGGCGCTGGGCGACCTGTTTGCCAACGCCGAACTGGCAGCGGTTGCCGAGGCGGTGGCGCAAGCCGGGCGCAGCACGCAACCGGAGATTGTCGCGGTGGCTCGTGACGGCGCGTTGCCGCTGTCGTTCGCCCAGCAACGCTTGTGGTTTCTCGCACAAATGGAAGGCGCCAACACCGCGTACAACATTCCCATCGGCCTGCGCCTGCGTGGGCAACTGAATGAGCATGCGCTGCAACAAGCCTTGGCGCGTATCGTTGCGCGTCACGAAACCCTGCGCAGCCGTTTCGCCCAGTTCAATGACCAGGCGCAAGTGCTGATCGCCCCGGTCGACAGCGGTCTGCTGCTGCGCGTTGAAGACCTGCGCCAGCATCCGCAAGCCGACCAGACCTTGGCGGCGCTGATTCAGGGCGAGGCCTCGGGACCGTTTGACTTGCAGGATGATGCACTGATTCGCGGACGCCTGGTGCGGCTGGCCGACGATCATCATGTGCTGTTGCTGACCCTGCACCACATCATCTCCGATGGCTGGTCGATGGGGGTTTTGACCCGCGAACTGATGGCGTTGTATCAGGCGTTCAGCCACGGTCAACCAGATCCACTGCCGCCGCTGGCGCTGCAATACACCGACTACGCAGTGTGGCAGCGGCGCTGGCTCAGTGGCGAGGTTCTGGAGCGTCAAAGCGAGTATTGGCAACAAACGTTGGCGGGCGCTCCGGCACTGTTGACGCTGCCGACTGATCGCGTGCGCCCGGCGCAGCAGGATTACGCCGGCAACACCGTCGAGGTGGTGCTCGACGAACGCCTGAGCGCCGGGCTCAAGGCTTTGGCCCAGCGTCACGGCGTGACGATGTACATGCTCATGCTCGGCGCATGGGCGAGCCTGTTGAGTCGGTTGTCCGGGCAATCGGAAGTGGTCGTCGGTTCGCCCGTGGCCAACCGCAGTCGGGCCGAGATCGAAGGCCTGATCGGCATGTTCGTCAATACCCTGGCCCTGCGTATCGATACCTCGGGCGCTTTGAGCACCGAGGCGCTGCTGGCGCGGGTCAAGGCGCGGACGCTGGATGCGCAGACGCATCAGGACCTGCCGTTCGAACAAGTGGTGGAAATCACCAAGCCTGCACGCAGCATGGCGCACAGCCCGTTGTTTCAAGCGATGTTCAGTTGGGACAGTGGCCACGGTGCCAGCCTGAGTCTCGGCGAGCTGACGCTGGAAAGCGTTGCCGAACCGAGCCACTTTGCCAAATTCGATCTGTCACTGACGCTGGCAGACGCGCCGGACGGGATACGCGGTGTGCTGGAGTACGCCGTTGCCTTGTTCGATGAGTCGACTATTCAACGTTACGTCGGCTACTTCCAGCGCCTGTTGCAGGCCATGGTCAGCAACGATCAAGCGGTGTTGGAGCAGGTAACGTTGTTGGCGGACGATGAGCGTCAGCATCTGCTGGTCGATCTGAACGCAACCACTGTCACCCACGATCTTGAGCAGACTGTTCATGCTCGCTTCGAGACGCAGGTGTTGCGCACGCCAGACGCGGATGCCGTGGTGGCCGGTGAATTGCGTTTGAGTTATGCCGAGTTGAACCGCCGTGCCAACCAACTCGCCCATCACCTGCGCCAGTGTGGCGTGGGCAGCGATGCGCGGGTGGCGATCTGCGTCGAGCGCGGGCCGCAGTTGCTGGTCGGTCTGTTGGCGATTCTCAAGGCCGGCGGCGCTTATGTGCCGCTGGACCCGGGGTATCCTGCTGAGCGTCTGGCCTACATGCTTGAGGACAGCGCGCCAGTGGCGGTGCTGGTGCATGCGCCGACGCGTGCGCTGATCGGCGAGTGGGCCGGCGTGTTGGTCGACTTCGACCATTGCACCTGGCAAGACCTTGCGCAAAGCAATCCGCAGGTGCCAGGCCTGAGCGCCGCGAACCTGGCCTATGTGATTTACACCTCCGGCTCCACCGGCACGCCGAAGGGCGTGATGGTCGAGCACCGCAACCTGGGCAATCTGCTGCACTGGAGCGCCAGCCTGTGTCCGCTTTCTACCGGTGCCGCGCTGTTGCAGAAAACCCCGCTGAGTTTCGACGCCTCGGTATGGGAGCTGTTCTGGCCGTTGAGCTGCGGCATGCGTCTGATCCTCGCTGGCCCGGACGACCACCGCGATCCAGCCGCGCTGGTGCAACTGATTCGTGAGCAACAGGTCAACGTCGTTCAGTTTGTACCGGCGCTGTTGCAGCAATTCCTTGAAGTGGCAGAGGTGGGCGAGTGCAGCAGTCTTACCGATGTGTTCTGTGGTGGCGGTGCGCTGACGGCCGCGTTGGTGCGCAGCGTGCGCGAACATCTGCCGCAGGTACGCGTGCACAACGTTTATGGCCCGACCGAAGCCACCGTCGACAGCACCGTATGGACGCTGGAGGCGAATTCGCCGGTACCGCAAGGCGCGCCACCGATTGGCAAACCGCTGTGCAATACCCGCGTGTACATCCTTGATGCTCACCAACAACCGACGCCATTGGGTGTGGTCGGCGAGATGTATCTCGGCGGCGTGCAGGTGGCGCGGGGTTATCTGAATCGGCCTGAGCTGAGCGCCGAACGTTTCCTCGACGATCCGTTCAGTGATCAGCCCGGCGCACGTTTGTACCGCACGGGTGACGTCGCACGGTATCTGGCCGATGGCAATATCGAGTACCTGGGGCGTAATGACGATCAGGTCAAAATCCGTGGTTTACGCATCGAACTGGGCGAGATTCAGGCGCATCTGGCGCAGGTCGACGGTGTCCGCGAAGCGGCCGTGCTGGCCCGTGAAGACGTGCCGGGCGATCAGCGTCTGGTCGCGTACTACAGCGGCGAACTCGTCGAAACAGATCAGCTACGCAGCCAATTGCTCAAGCATCTGCCGGCCTACATGGTGCCTGCCGTGTTTGTGAATCTGCCGGCGTTGCCACTGAGCCCCAACGGCAAACTGGATCGCCAGGCCTTGCCGGCTCCTGACCAGACTGCGCTGCTGAGCCGGGAATACGAAGCTCCGATCGGTGAAGTCGAAACCGTGATTGCCGGGATTTGGGCCGAGTTGCTGAAGGTCGAGCGGGTAGGGCGCTTCGATCATTTCTTCGAACTGGGCGGTCACTCGTTGCTGGCGGTCAATCTGGTTGCGCGCATGCGTCGGGCCGGCCTGTCGGCGGATATTCGTGTGCTCTTTGGCCAGCCGACATTGGCCGCGCTCGCTGCGGCTGTGGGCGGCGAACCCGATGCGGCGGTGCCGGCAAACCTCATTGCGGCCGATTGCCCGCGCATCACCCCCGAATTGTTGCCGCTGGTAGCGCTGGACCAAGCGACGATCGACCGTATCGTTGCAAGCGTCCCCGGCGGTGTGCGCAATGTTCAGGACATCTACCCGCTGGCACCATTGCAGACCGGCATCCTGTTCCATCATCTGTCGGCCGCGCACGGCGATCCATATGTGCTGCAGGCGCAGTTTGCCTTCGCCGATGAACAGCGTTTGCAAGTGTTCACTGATGCCCTGCAACGGGTAATCGAACGCCATGACATTCTGCGCACGTCGCTGTTCTGGGAGGGGCTGGAAGAGCCGGTGCAAGTGGTCTGGCGTGAGGCTTCTCTGGGCTGCGAGGCCTTGCCGCTAGACGCCGAAGCGGGCGATGCGCTGAGCCAGTTGCGCAGACGCTTCACCATCGATAACTACCGCATGCCCGTCACCGAGGCGCCGCTGATGCGCGTGGTGCACGGCCGCGATGAGGCCAATCAACGCGTGGTGGCGTTGCTGCTGTTCCATCACCTGGTGATGGATCACGTGGCGCTGGAGGTGTTGCAGCACGAGATGCAGGCGTTTCTGCTGGGCAACGACGGGCTGCTGAGCGAACCGGTGCCGTACCGCAATTACGTGGCGCACACCCGTTCCGGCCTGACCGAGCAAGCGCACGCCAGTTTCTTCGGCGAGATGCTCGGCGCTGTTGATGAGCCGACCTTGCCTTACGGGCAGAATCTGGCCAGCGACGGCCCTGCACAAGAGGCGCAACTGGACCTGGAAAACGCGCTGAGCCACAGCATCCGTCAGCAGGCCCGGCGTTTGGGGGTCAGCGCCGCCAGCCTGATGCACCTCGCCTGGGCGCAGGTGCTGGGGCAATTGTCCGGACGCGACGCCGTGGTGTTTGGCACGGTGTTGCTCGGGCGATTGCAGGGCGGTGAAGGATCGGAGCGCGCACTCGGTGTGTTCATCAATACCTTGCCGCTGTGCATCGAGCTGAACGCCCATAGCGTCAAAGGCGCCGCACTGGCGACCCACGAACGCCTGAGTCAGTTGCTGGCCCATGAACATGCGCAACTGGCGCAGGTGCAGCAATGCAGCGCCATGCCGGCGGGCACGCCGCTGTTCAGCACGCTGCTCAACTATCGTCACAGCGTGCCGGTCGGGCCGATATCCGCTGAGGTGCAAGCGGCGTGGCACGGCATGCAATTGCTCGCTGCCGAGGAACACACCAACTATCGCCTGACTCTCAGCGTTGATGATCTCGGTGAAGACTTCCGCCTGAAGGTATTGGCCGGGGCCGGCATTGATGCGCAGCGTATCTGCGGGTACATGCAGGGGGCGTTGAGTACGTTGCTGGAGGCACTGGAACACACGCCGCACGTGGGCTTTGACCGGTTGTCGATCCTGCCGGCAGCTGAGCGCGAACAGTTGCTGGTGGATTTCAATGCGACCGAGGCTGACTACCCGCGTGAGCTGACGATTGCCCAGCGCTTCGAGTCGCAGGTCACCGAGCGTCCGCAGGCTATTGCAGCGGTGTTTGCCGGACAGCCACTGACTTACTTGCAGCTCAATCGCCAGGCCAATGCCTTGGCGCATCACTTGATCGCCATCGGGGTGAAAGCCGATGACCGCGTGGCCATCGTCGCCCGCCGGGGCCTGGATACTTTGGTCGGGCTGGTCGCCATCCTCAAGGCCGGCGCCGGCTATGTGCCGATCGATCCGGCGCATCCTGCCGAGCGGATCAGTTATTTGCTGAGCGACAGCGCACCGGTCGCGGTGCTCACGCAAAGCGATCTGCACCAGAGACTGCCGCTGTTGAGCGTGCCAGTGATTGATGTCGATCTGTGCGCATGGCCGGCGCAGGCGCAGCATAACCCTGCAGTGCCGGGCCTGAGCGCTACGCATCTGGCGTACGTGATCTACACCTCGGGTTCGACCGGTCTGCCCAAAGGGGTCATGGTCGAACATCAGACGTTGTCCAATCTGGTCGACTGGCACTGTGAAGCGTTCGATTTACGCGCCGGCAGCCACACCTCAAGCCTTGCCGGATTCGGTTTCGATGCGATGGCGTGGGAAGTCTGGCCGGCCCTGTGCGCGGGCGCGACCCTGCACCTGGCCCCAACCCATGACGGCGCTGAAGACATCGATGGGTTGCTCGACTGGTGGCGTGCGCAGCCGCTGGACGTGAGCTTTTTGCCAACACCGGTCGCCGAATATGCGTTCAGTCAGAACCTCGATCATCCGACCTTGCGCACCTTGCTGATCGGTGGCGATCGCTTGCGCCAGTTCAGCCGTCAGCAGCGCTTCGCCGTGATTAACAACTACGGCCCGACCGAGGCCACCGTGGTCGCGACTTCCGGGCGTATCGACGTTGGCGCGGCGTTGCACATCGGTAAACCGGTGGCGAACGCGGCGGTTTATTTGCTCGACGAGCAGCAACGGCCAGTGCCAATGGGCGTCATGGGCGAGTTGTACGTCGGTGGCGCGGGCGTGGCCCGGGGTTATCTGAACCGCGCCGACCTGACTGCCGAGCGCTTCTTGCGCGACCCGTTCAGCCGCACGCCGAATGCGCGCATGTACCGCACCGGTGACCTTGCCCGTTGGCGCGAAGACGGCTCGCTCGACTACTTGGGGCGTAACGACGACCAGGTGAAAATTCGTGGCATGCGCATTGAATTGGGCGAAATCGAGACTCGCCTCAATCAGCTCCCTGGTATTAACGAAGCGGTGTTGCTGGCCCGCGAGGACCAACCCGGCCAGCCGCGACTGGTGGCCTATTTCACCGAACAGGCGGGGGTCGAGCCACTGGCAGTGGGCGAGTTGCGCGAGCATCTGCTGACGCAGTTGCCGGACTACATGGTGCCGGCAGCGTTTGTCCGGCTCGAGGCTTTGCCGCTGACCGCCAATGGCAAGGTCGACCGCAAGGCATTGCCGAAACCGGACCTGGCCGCGCTGCCGAACCGCGAATACGAGGCTCCGCAAGGCGAGCTGGAAACCGCGCTGGCGCAGATCTGGACCGAAGTGCTGCAAGTCGGGCAGGTCGGCCGTCACGACCACTTCTTCGAACTGGGCGGTCATTCGCTGTTGGCGATGCGCATGGTCTCGCTGATCCGTCAGCGCCTCGGCGTCGAACTGGCGCTGAGTGATCTGTTTGCCGATGCGCAATTGAGCGCAATCGCTGCAGTATTGAACCGCGCCGGGCGCAGCGCGTTACCGGAGATCTTGCCGGCACCGCGTGCTCAGGCGCTGCCGATGTCCTTCGCCCAACAGCGCCTGTGGTTTCTCGCGCAAATGGCGGGTGGCAACTCGGCGTACAACATTCCTCTCGGCTTGCGCCTGCGCGGTCACCTCGACGTCGATGCCCTGCAATCGGCGCTGGCGCGGATCGTCGCCCGCCACGAAACCCTGCGCAGCCGTTTCATCCGCCTCGACGACAGCGCACAGGTGTCGATTGCCCCGGTCGATAACGGTTGGCTGCTGCGCGTAGAAGATCTGCGCCAACAGCCGCAGGCCGAGCACACCTTGCAAATATTGCTGGCGCAGGAAGCCTCGACAACGTTTGATTTGCAGAACGATTCGTTGATTCGTGGACGGTTGGTGCGTCTGGCTGACGATCATCATGTGCTGCTGTTGACCGTGCATCACATCGTTGCCGATGGCTGGTCGATGGGTGTGCTGACCGGCGAGTTGATGGCGTTGTATCAGGCGTTCAGCCAAGGCCAACCGGATCCGCTGCCAGCACTGACGCTGCAATACGGCGACTACGCCCTATGGCAACGGCGCTGGCTCAGCGGTGAAGTGCTGCAGCAGCAAAGCCAATATTGGCAGCGGACCCTCGACGGTGCGCCGGCCTTGTTGACGCTGCCCACCGATCGCCCGCGACCGGCGCAGCAGGATTACACCGGCGGCAACGTCGAGGTGTTGCTGGACGAGCGCCTGAGTACTGGCCTCAAAGCGTTGAGCCAGCGTCATGGCGCGACCCTGTTCATGACCCTGATGAGTGCCTGGGCGTTGCTGATGAGTCGGCTGTCCGGGCAATCCGATGTGGTGATCGGCGCGCCGGTGGCCAACCGCAGCCGCGCTGAAATCGAAGGCCTGATCGGCATGTTCGTCAATACGCTCGCCGTGCGCATCGACACCTCAGGCGCGCCGAGCGTCGAAGCGCTGCTGGCACAGGTCAAGGCGCGGACACTGGAAGCGCAGGCGCATCAGGATCTGCCGTTCGAGCAAGTGGTGGAAATCGCCCGCCCGGTGCGCAGCCTGGCGCACAGCCCGTTGTTCCAGACCACGTTAAGCTGGGACGGCAGCGTTGGCCCGCAACTGGCCTTGGGCGAGCTGACGCTGGAGGGTGTTGCCGGGACCGGCGATGTCGCCAAGTTTGACCTGACGCTGACACTGGGCGAGGTCAACGGAGTGCTGCGCGGCACGCTGAACTACGCCACGGCGCTGTTCGATGCGCTGACGATCAAGCGGTACATCGGCTACTTCGAACGTCTGCTCGAGGCGATGGTTGCCGATGATCAAGCGGTGCTGGAACGTGTGCCATTGCTGGCAAACGATGAGCGCCAGCGCTTGCTGTACGACTTCAACGCCACGGCGCGTGGCTACCCGCAAACACTGACCGTACACGGGGTTTTCCAGCAGCAGGCGGCGGCGCATCCCAAAGCTGTGGCGGCCGTGCACGGCGCGCAATCGCTGAGCTACTTTGAACTCAACGCGCAAGCCAACCGCCTGGCCCATCACCTGATCGCTCACGGCGTGCAGCCGGGCGATCACGTGGCGATCCTGTTGCCGCGTTCGCTGGAGTTGCTGGTCGCGCAACTGGCCATTGCCAAATGCGCGGCCGCTTATGTGCCGCTGGACATCAATGCACCGAGCGAGCGCCAGGCGTTCATGGTCGAGGATTGCCGCGCGGTGGCGTTGTTGACCTTGAGCGGCGAGGTCATCGACTACGCCGCGCCGCGTATCGACCTCGACAGGCTGACCCTCAACGGCCTGCCGACGCACAACCCGAACCTGCTGCAGTCGTCCGAGTCGCTGGCGTACATCATGTACACCTCCGGTTCCACCGGCACGCCGAAAGGCGTGATGGTGCCGCACCGGGGCATCGGCCGCTTGGTGCTCAACAACGGTTACGCCGATTTCAATGCGCAGGATCGTGTGGTCTTCGCCTCGAACCCGGCGTTCGATGCGAGCACCATGGACATCTGGGGGCCACTGCTCAATGGCGGTCGCGTGGTGATCATCGACCATCAAACCTTGCTCGATCCGCATGCTTTCGGCCGTGAACTGAGCAGCAGTGGCGCAACGATCCTGTTCGTCACTACCGCGCTGTTCAATCAATACGTGCAACTGATTCCGCAGGCGCTCAAGGGCCTGCGGATTCTGCTGTGCGGCGGTGAGCGTGGCGATCCGGCGGCGTTTCGTCGAATGTTGGCCGAGGCGCCAACATTGCGCATCGTGCATTGCTACGGCCCGACCGAAACCACCACCTACGCCACAACCTTTGAAGTGCGCGAAGTGGCAGAAAACGCCGAGAGCGTGCCGATTGGCGGGCCGATTGCTAACACGCAGGTTTACGTGCTCGATGCGTATCAGCAGCCGGTGCCGATGGGCGTCACCGGCGAGCTGTATATCGGCGGGCAGGGCGTGGCGCTGGGGTATCTGAACCGGGCGGAGCTGACTGCCGAGAAATTCCTCTGCGATCCGTTCAGCGAGATGCCGGGCGCGTTGCTCTATCGCACCGGCGACCTCGCGCGCTGGCTGGCACCGGGGCAACTCGATTGCATCGGGCGCAACGACGATCAGGTGAAGATTCGCGGTTTCCGCATCGAGCCGGGAGAAATCGAGAATCGCCTGCTGAACTGCCCGGGGATCAAGGAAACGGTGGTGCTGGCGCGCCGCGACGGACAGGATTCCCCGCGTCTGGTGGCGTACTACACGACGCATGATGAACACTTGGACAGCGCTGAGCTGCACGCGCAAATGCACGCGCGACTGCCGGAATACATGGTGCCCACCGCGTGGGTGCAACTCGATGTATTGCCGTTGAACAACAACGGCAAGGTCGATCGCAAGGCGCTGCCGGCACCGACGCAGGAGGCACTGCTCAGTCGGGCCTACGAGGCACCGGCCAATCCTCTGGAAGCAAGCCTGGCGCAGGTCTGGGCCGAGGTGTTGCAGGTCGGGCAGGTCGGTCGCTATGACAACTTCTTCGAGCTCGGCGGCCATTCATTGCTGGCCATGCGCATGCTCTCTCAGGTGCGCCAGCAATTGGGCGTGGAGCTGGCGCTGGCCGATCTGTTTGCCAACCCGGAACTGGCGGCGGTCGCCGAAGTGTTGAGTCAGGCCGAACGCAGCAGCTTGCCGCCGATTCTGCCGGCGCCGCGCGATCAGGCACTGCCGTTGTCGTTCGCCCAGCAACGCTTGTGGTTCCTCGCGCAAATGGATGGCGGCAACACCGCCTACAACATTCCTCTGGGCTTGCACCTGCGTGGCCGACTCGACGCCGTGGCACTGCAACGGGCATTGGCGCGAATCGTCGCTCGTCACGAAACCCTGCGTAGTCGGTTCACCCAACTGAACGACGAAGCACAGGTGCTGATTGCCCCGGTCGACAGTGGTCTGCCGCTGATTGTGGAAGACTGGCGGCAACAGCCACAGACCGAGGAGGCCTTGCGTGCTTTGGTCGACGCTGAAGCGCGCGGGCCATTCAATTTGCAGGACGATCCATTGATCCGTGGACGGCTGGTGCAGTTGGCCGATGATCACCATGTGCTGTTGCTGACGATGCACCACATCATCTCCGACGGTTGGTCGATGGGCGTGCTGACCCATGAATTGATGGCGCTGTATCAGGCGTTCAGCCGTGGCGAGGACGATCCGCTGCCACCGCTGGCCTTGCAATACACCGACTACGCGGTATGGCAACGGCGCTGGCTGAGCGGCGAGGTGTTGCAGCGCCAGAGTGATTACTGGCAGCAGACCCTGGCCGGCGCCCCGGCATTGTTGAGCCTGCCGACTGACCGACCACGGCCGGCGCAACAGGATCACCGCGGCGGCAGTGTCGAGATCGTACTGGACGCGCAGACCAGCGCCGGTCTCAAGGCGTTGTGTCAGCGCCACAGCGTGACGCCGTACATGGTAATCATGAGCGCCTGGGCGATGCTGCTTACGCGTCTGTCCGGGCAGTCCGATGTGGTCATCGGCTCGCCCGTCGCCAACCGTACCCGCGCCGAAATCGAAGGGTTGATCGGCATGTTCGTCAACACCCTGGCGCTGCGCATCGATACCTCGGGTGATCTGACGGGGGCAGCGCTGCTGGCGCGGGTCAAGGCCCAGACGCTGGCCGCGCAGGCGCATCAGGATCTGCCGTTCGAACACGTGGTGGAAGTCACCCGACCGCTGCGCAGCCTTTCCCACACACCGTTGTTCCAGACTTTGCTGAGCTGGGACAGCAGCGTGGCGCCAGCCCTGGCACTCGACGAGCTGACGCTGGAAGGCCTGGCCGGGGAAAATCACTTTGTGAAGTTCGACCTGTCGCTGAGTCTGGGCGAAAGCCAGCACGGGGTTCGTGGCTCGCTGCGCTACGCCACCGCGCTGTTCGATGAGTCGACCGTGCAGCGTTTTGTCGGTTACTTCCAGCGCTTGCTGGCGGCGCTGGTCAGTGATGACCAGGCGGTTTTGGCGCAAGTCGAGTTGCTTGCCGATGATGAGCAGCAACGCCTGCTCGGCGACTTCAACGCGACGGCGCTTGATTGCCCGGTCGAGCAACCGGTGCAGAGCCTGTTCGAAGCACAGGTGCGGCGTCAGCCGGACGCCATCGCCGTGCAGTCGGGCGAACACAGCCTGACCTATCGCGAGCTGAATGTCCGTGCCAACCGCCTCGCGCATCACCTGCGTGAGCAAGGCGTCGGGCCGGATGCGCGGGTGGCGCTGTGCGTCGAGCGTGGGCTTGATCTGGTGGTGGGGCTGCTCGGCATTCTCAAGGCCGGCGGCGCGTACGTGCCGCTGGATCCGGCTTATCCGGCGGAGCGCCTGGACTTTATGCTCAGGGATTGCGCGCCGGTGGCGGTGCTGGTGCAGACGGCCACGCGATCGCTGTTTGCCGAGGCCGGGGCAGTGCTGATCGACTTTGACCAATGCACCTGGCACGACCAGTCGGAAAACGATCCGCAAGTGCCAGGTCTGAGTCCTTCGAACCTGGCGTACATGATCTACACCTCAGGTTCGACCGGCACACCAAAAGGCGTGATGCTCGAACATCGTGGCTTGTGCAATCTGGTGCATTGGGGCTCGCAGATTTGCCCGCCAGCTCCAGAGGGCGCGTTGTTGCAGAAAGCCCCATTCAGTTTCGATGGTTCGGTGTGGGAATTCTTCTGGCCACTGACGGCCGGTGTGCGTCTGGTGCTGGCACGGCCGGGAGGTCACCGGGAACCGGCATACCTGGCGCAAGTGATTCGTCAGCAGCGGGTCACGGTGGTCAAGTTCGTGCCGGCGCTGTTGCAGCAATTTCTCGAGCTGCAAGACGTCAGTGAATGCACCAGCCTCACCGATGTGTTCTGCGGTGGCGGCGAACTCACGGCGGCCCTGGCCCGCGAAGTGCGCCAGCAACTGCCGTGGGTACGCCTGCATAACGTGTATGGCCCGACCGAAGCCACGGTCGACAGCACCGCGTGGACACTGGAACCGCACATGCCCGTGCCATCCACCGAATTACCGATTGGCAAGGCCATTTGTAACACCCGTTTGTACGTGCTTGATGCGCATGACCAAGCGGTACCGCTCGGCGTCATTGGCCAGTTGCACATCGGCGGCATCGGCGTGGCGCGAGGGTATATGGGACTGCCACAGATGCAGGCCGAGCGCTTTATCGACAGTCCGTTTGTGCCCGGGGACCGCTTGTACCGCACCGGCGATCTGGTGCGTTACCGCGCGGACGGTAACCTCGAATTCCTCGGGCGCAATGACTTCCAGGTCAAGCTGCACGGCTTGCGCCTGGAACTCGGTGAAATCGAAGCGCGGTTGATCCAGCACCCGGGTGTGCGCGAGGTGGTCGTGCTGATGCGCGACGAGCGTCTGGTCGCGTATTTCACAGTGCGCGAGGGCAGCGCTGCTCCGGCTATCGACATGCTGCGCGCGTTCATTCTTGAGCAGTTACCCGAGTACATGGTGCCGGGTGCGTTTGTTGCGCTCGACGTCCTGCCCTTGAGTCCCAACGGCAAGATCGACCGTCAGGCGCTGCCGGCGCCGGGCCTCGACGCGGTACTCAGCCGACATTACGAAGCACCTGAAGGCGAGGTCGAAACCGTGTTGGCGCGGGTCTGGGCTGAGGTGCTGAATGTCGATCAGGTCGGACGCCACGACAACTTCTTCGAATTAGGCGGGCATTCGCTGCTGGCGATTCGTCTGGTCAACCTGCTGCAGCGTGCGGGGCAACAGGTGACGCTGGCGGAGCTGTTCCAGCGTCCGAGTGTCGAGTCGCTGGCCGCATTGCTCGGTCAACGCCATGCCGCGCCCGAACAGCCGGAAGGACTGGTTGTGGTGCGGCCGGGCGAGGGCGGCGATGCGCTGTTCCTGATCCATGAGTTCAGCGGCAGGGAGGTGTATTTCCCGGCATTGGCGATGCACATCGAGGGGCAGTTTGCGATTTACGGTTTGCCCGGTGTGCCGTTGGGGCAGCCGCAGCTGCGCACGCTTGAGTGCATGGCCACGCGGATGGTCGGGATTATCCGGGCGGTACAACCGCATGGGCCGTATCGTCTGGCCGGGTGGTCGTTTGGTGGCTTGCTGGCGTATGAAATCGCTCAGCAGTTGCTGGGTCTCGATGAGACGGTGGCGTTTGTCGCCCTGCTCGATACCTACGCGCCGCATCCGGCCAGTCAGGATAAAACCCGCTGGAGCGGCGCGCATCGCGACAAGCATCAGTTGCTGGAGCACTGCCGCGCGCGTTCGCAGATGCGCGGTGCAGAAGGGCTGCCGGCGTTGGCTGAGGTCGAGCGGCTTGAGGCTGAAGTCGAACGCATTGCGTTCGATGAGCTGTTCCAGCGCTGCTGCGAACAGCAATTGCCTGACCCGGAACTGGCCGCACTGAGTGCAGCGGATGCCTGGAGTTACTTCGATCGTGAGGCCGCTCATGGCCTGGCGCTGGCGCATTACCGGGTCAGCCCGGCCAGTCAGCCGGTGCACTTGTTCCGCGCTCAGGCACTGATGCCGGGGCAGGCGCAGCCGAGTCCGACCCGTGGTTGGGAAAACAAGATCAGTACAGGTTTGCTGCGCTGCATCGATGTCCCGGGTGATCACCGCAGCATGATGAAAGCTCCGGATATTCAGGCGCTCGGTCAGGCCTTGAGTCAGGCTATGGCCGCTGCGCAGGTTCCGGAGCCAGAGGCCTATCAGCCGCTGTTGACCATTCAGAGCGGGCACGCCGGGCATGCGCCGATCTTCTGCGTGCCGGGGGCGGGCGACAGTGTCACCGGGTTCATTCACCTGACCGAGGCCTTGGGCCCGGAGTGGCCGATCATCGGCCTGCAACCGCGCGGGCTCGATGGCAGCGGCGTGCCGCACAGCCAGGTTGAAGCGGCAGCGAAGTGCTATCTGCAAGCGGTCGAGCAGTTGTATCCGCAAGGTCCGGTGCACCTGATCGGCCATTCCTTCGGCGGCTGGGTCGCGCATGCCATGGCCGCGCAGTTGCAGGCGGCGGGGCGTGAGGTGGCGTCGTTGACCCTGATCGACAGCGAATCGCCCGGCGGCAACGGTACGGCGGGCAAACCGTACACCACGACTGCCGCGCTGGAACGCTTGATCGAGACGCTGCAACTGTCCAGCGGCAAGTCGTTGGGCATCGACCCGCTGGCGTTCGCCGAGGCTGACGACACCACGCAAATGCGCCTGTTGCACGAGGGCATGGTGCGCGCCGGTGTGTTGTCTGCGCGTTCGTCAGCGCAGGCCATGCACGGCCCGGTCCGCACCTTCGCCACAGCCTTGCGCACGGTCTATCAACCGCAGTTGGCCTACACCGGGCCGGTGCGGCTGGCGCTGGTCGATGACCCGACGCTGGATGCGTGGGGCAATCAGCGTGAGCAAGCGGCGATGGTCGAAGGCTGGCAACGCCAGGTGACGGATCTGGCGGTGTGGTACGGGCCGGGCAACCACTTCACGATTCTCAAGACGCCCAACGTTTTCAGTCTCGCGGCGTGGTGGCATGACGGCCTGAAAGTGCCGGCCGGCCAAGTGGTTTCCTGATTGTTGTTTATCTACCAGAGCCCGGCTGCTGGCCGGGCTCACCCCTGAACGGACTTGTGGTTATTTATGGAAAAGTCGAAGTTGCGCAAAGTCGGTATGGGTTTAGCGTTAGTGGCAGTAGCGGGATTGGCTTTCTACACGGTGCAGGCACCGGCCGAGGCGCCGCAATACCTGACCGCGCCGGTGGAACGCAGTGACATTGAAAACGCGGTTCTCGCCACCGGGTTGCTCGAAGGCATCAAACAAGTGGACGTCGGCGCGCAAGTGTCGGGGCAATTGAAGTCGCTCAAGGTCAAGGTTGGCGACAAGGTGAAGAAAGGGCAGTGGCTGGCGGAAATCGATCCGCTGGTGTTGCAGAACACTTTGCGTCAGGCCCAGGTTGATGAGGAAAACCTGCAAGCGCAAAAACGCGCGACCCAGGCTCAGCTCAGGCAAACCAAAGCGATTTACGAGCGCTACAAGAACTTGCAGGACGACGCGTCGATCTCGCGCCAGGATTTTGAAACCGCCGAGTCGGACTATCAGGTGCAGCAGGCCAACCTGATGTCGCTGGATGCGCAGATCAAAAGTGCGCATATCCAGATCGACACGGCCAAGGTCAATCTGGCGTACACGCGGATTGTCGCGCCGATTGATGGCGACGTGGTCGGCGTGGTCACGCAGGAAGGGCAAACGGTGATTGCCAGCCAACTGGCGCCGGTCCTGCTGAAACTGGCAGATCTGGACACCATGACGGTCAAGGCGCAGGTGTCCGAAGCCGACGTGATTCACATCGCCCCGGGGCAAGAGGTGTATTTCACCATTCTCGGCGAGGACAAACGCTACTACGCGAAACTGCGCGGCACGGACCCGGCGCCGCAGAACTTTCTTGAAACACCGCCCGCCGGCACGCCTAAGCAAAGCAGCGCGGTGTTTTACAACGCGTTGTTCGAGGTGCCCAATCCCGACCATCGCCTGCGCATCTCGATGACCGCGCAGGTGCGCATTATCCTCGACACCGCCAAGTCGGTGCTGACCGTGCCGGTGGCGGCGCTCGGCCCGCGCAATGCCGACGGCAGTTTCCCGGTACGCGTACTCGACGCCAAGGGCCACGCGCAGTCGCGCAACGTGCAGACCGGGATCAACAACAACGTCAAAGTGCAGATCAACGCCGGTCTGGCAGAAGGCGACCGCGTGGTGATCGGTGATCCGCTGACCAATGTGGCGGGGGCCTGAGCATGACTGAGCCACTGCTACAGCTGAGCGGCATCACCCGCAGTTTCACCGCTGGCGACCGCGAGTTTCTCGCGTTGAACAACATCAATCTGACGATCAATGCCGGGGAAATGGTGGCGATCATTGGTGCCTCCGGTTCCGGTAAATCGACGCTGATGAACCTTCTCGGTTGCCTCGATTACGCCACCGCCGGCAGCTACAGGATCAACGGCCAGGAAACCCGCGATCTGGACAATCAGGCCCTGGCCGAGCTGCGTCGCGACTACTTTGGTTTCATCTTCCAGCGTTACCACTTGCTGCCGCATTTGAGCGCAATGCACAACGTCGAGATGCCGGCGATTTACGCCGGTACGCCACAGCTTCAACGCCATGCCCGTGCCCGTGAGTTGTTGGCGCGACTGGGTCTGGAAGGCCATTTGACGCATCGGCCGAGCCAGCTCTCCGGCGGTCAGCAACAGCGCGTGAGTATCGCCCGCGCCTTGATGAACGGCGGCGAAGTGATCCTCGCCGACGAACCGACCGGCGCCCTCGACACGGCCAGCGGCAAGGAGGTCATGCGCATCCTGCTGGAGCTGCACGCGGCGGGGCACACGGTGATTCTGGTCACTCACGACCCGAAAGTGGCGGCCAATGCCGAGCGCATCATCGAAGTCAGCGACGGCGAAATCCTCAGCGACCGCAGCAACGAACGCGATACCACGCACCTGCTCAGCGAAGAACCGGTGGCACCGAAAGCCACCGCTTCGCGTCGCCTGGTCGCCAGTCTCGGGCTGTTCAAAGAGGCGTTCGCCATGGCGTGGGTGGCGTTGATCTCGCACCGCATGCGTACCTTGCTGACCATGCTCGGCATCGTCATTGGCATCACGTCGGTGGTGTCGATTTCGGCGGTCGGGGAGGGCGCGAAAAACTACGTGCTCAAGGACATCGCCGCGATTGGCAGCAATACCATCGATGTCTACCCCGGCAGCAGTTATGGCGACAAACGTGCCGCCGCCATTGAAACCCTGACGCCGGCCGACGTCACCGCGCTGAATCAGTTGTACTACGTCGACAGCGCCACGCCGATGATCGGCCGCAGCCTGTTGTTGCGTTATCGCAATATCGATCTGGATGCGCAGGTCAACGGCGTCAGCGATCAGTACTTCAAGGTGCGCGGGATCAAAATGGCCGCGGGCATCCCGTTCAGCGAAAGCGATGCGCGGCGCCAGGCGCAGGTGGTGGTCATCGATCACAACACCCGGCAGCGCCTGTTCGGCCAGGATGTCGACCCGTTGGGCCAGGTGATCCTGATCGGCAACCTGCCATGCACAGTGATCGGCGTGGCCGCGCAGGATAAAAGCCTGTTTGCCTCGGGCAAGACCCTCAACGTCTGGGTGCCCTACGAAACGGCGGCCGGGCGGGTGTTGGGCCAGCGTTATCTGGACAGCATCAGCGTGCGCATGAAGGACGGCCAGCCGAGCAAAGTGGTGGAAGAGCACGTCACCCAACTGCTGCTGCAACGCCACGGCACCAAGGATTTCTTCACCAACAACCTCGACAGCGTCTTGCAGACCGTGCAGAAAACCAGCCGCTCGCTGGCGTTGCTGCTGTCGCTGATTGCGGTGATTTCTCTGGTGGTCGGCGGTATCGGGGTGATGAACATCATGCTGGTGTCGGTGACCGAACGGACCCGCGAGATCGGTATTCGCATGGCAGTGGGGGCGCGGCAGTCGGACATTCGTCAACAGTTTCTGGTGGAGGCGGTGATGGTTTGTCTGTTGGGCGGGGCGATCGGCATTTCCCTGTCGTATGCCATCGGGCATTTGTTTTCGGTGTTTATCAAGGAGTGGGAGATGGTGTTCTCGCTGGCGTCGGTGTTGACGGCGGTGGTGTGCTCGACGTTGATCGGGATTGTGTTTGGCTTTGTGCCGGCGCGGAATGCTTCGCGGCTTGATCCGATCGAGGCGTTGGCGCGGGATTAAAAGCGGCCCCTCATCAAACCTGCTGGACATTGCACAGGTCGTGATGTTGGGGGGATTGCCGGTGAATCAGGCATTGGAGCACGTCGCGGGATTGCCCTCACCCTAACCCTCTCCCAGAGGGAGAGGGGACTGACCGCAGTGTTTGCTGGAGATACGCCGACGTGGGATACCGAGTCGAACTCAGGTTTTGAACAGCACAAAGATCGGCTCCCTTTCCCCCTCGCCCCCCCTGGGGGAGAGGGCTGGGGTGAGGGGGTAGATCCAACTGACACACCGCAAAACCTGAAACCACCACGATCCAGTTTTTCCATCAATAAACACCACGCCGTGAGCGCGTTTAAATTACACGACCCGTTACGTCATACCGCCTACAACACCTTGCGTCGTTACCTACGCGTACGCCAGAATCCGCCGGCTTGTGCGCTTATCCCATGGGCTCTATCGTTTCCCTGCCACTGCCTATCAGTGGTCGGGTTTAGTAGCCCGATTGGTATTAGTAAGTGCATGAGTTCCATTTAGTCAGGTGCGTCTCTGCCTGCACTCAATGGTGGTTGTGCGCAGGGCGCCCTCGGGCGCGCCGGTCTTGCTAATTCCACCGGTCTACTAACCTGTGCACAGCCGCCACCCTTCTTTTAGTAGAGAACGGTCGCGGCCCTATTTCAGGAATTAGATGAATATGTTCAAAGTTACGCCGAACCCTCCGGACAGCGATCCGATCCCCTACGACGCCGCACTGGAACCTCAAAACATCAAAGAGGCCACAGAACGGGCGATCAATTTCTACCTCAATCCGTCCGCGCTCAAAACCTCAAAGCCCACCCGCAAAACCGGCAAGATCTACCTGATCGACCCCACCGTCGACGACGAAACCCTGCTGGTTGAAGCCTACGAATCGCTGTCATCGGCCAGTGACATGGCCCGCGACCTTGCCGACTCGATCGACAGCCCGCACCGCAAGAAGATGCTGATCCTGCAACAGGTGATCATGTTGAGTGAATTGGTGGTGAGTCGCGTCCTCGACAATCAGCGCTTGCCCAATTAATTGCGAAACGGCCGCGTGAGGGAGCCTGCTCCCTCGCTGCGCAGAAGGAGTTTGAGCCGATGTCCAAGACACCCGATCCGCCGGTGACTGCGGCCAACATCATGGCCACGCCCTATACGCCCAATGTTATGTTCCGGGTCAACCCGCAAATTGATACCGAATCCCTGCTGGCAAACGCCTGTGAATCGCTGGCATCCGCCTCGGTCATGTTGTCTGATTTTGCCGGGATGCTGGAGGGGCCGCATCGCAATACCTTGCTGGGTATTGCGCAAGTGGTGATGTTGGGGGAATTGGCGGTGAATCAGGCATTGGAGCACGTCGCAGGATTGCCCTCACCCTAACCCTCTCCCAGTGGGAGAGGGGACTGACCGCGGTGTTTGCTGAAGATGCACCGACGTGAACTACCGAGTCGAACTCAGGTTTTGAAAACCACAAAAATCGGCTCCCTTTCCCCCTCGCCCCCCTTGGGGGGAGAGGGCTGGGGTGAGGGGGGAATCTCACTGACACCACCAAAAAAGCCAAGCCTTCGCTAATCCCGGCGTATCAAGCCGCACTCGACGCCAACGCCTCCAACGGCGAATACATCCAGCGCATCAACGAATGCCGCCCGCTGATGCCCAACTTGATCGCCGCGCGTTTCAGATAACTCTCGACGGTGTTGACCTTCAACGCCAATTGCTCCGCCAGTTCCGGCGCCGTGCGGCCGGCGAGCAGGCCGACACACACTTCGGTTTCGCGGTTCGACAGGCTCAGTCCCAGTTGCTCCAGGCGCTCGTCAAAGCGCAGGCGCAAGGTTTCCAGGCCGCTGCCTTCGGCTGCTTCGGAGGGAATTTGTGGATCAGGGGTGGCCGGTTGCAGGGCGTTGATGTGTTTTTCCACCATCGGCAGCAGCACCGGGGAAATGTCCTGCAACAGGCTGCGCTCCTGCGCGGAAAAGCGCTGCGACTCGCCGTTGCGGTACACCGAAATCACATAGCGATAGCCGTCCTTGCGCCGGGTCAGGTGCAGTTGCGAGGCGTCCGCACTGGTCGCGGCCGGCGGATTCTGTAAATGGTGAGCCGCCGCACTGTGTTCGGAAAACACCGTTTCGGCGAGCAGGGCCGGCTCTTTCAGTGGCTCCGGCTCACTGCGGCTCGACGCGCGGCTCACCGGTTCGACACGCATCTGCCGGATGTGCGTGGCGTCGACCGCCAGTTGCGTCAGGATCAGGTCATGCAGCATGCGCGGAAAGTGCCGGCTGCCGGTGCTGGCGATGACCTTGCCGATGTGGGGGAACAAGTGTGAATTCATATGCGTGTCATCCCTGAGAGGCGTTAATTCAAAAACGTCTGCAGCCCTGTCGACGATCTCCTTGGTCGACGAAAAACCGCAGACTTGGATCCTATCCTAGTACAACGTTTGAGCGACGGTTTAATGAAGGTGTTATTAGCTAATAACCCTGAATTTGCTGGCTTCAACGTGGGAACAAAGAGAATACCGTCATTGAATTGTCCTGTTCAGGTTGACGGTGAAACCCATTTCAACCGATTTATCCCTTTTTGATGCGTCAGTAACCTGTACACAACTTGAACGCAACAACAACTTCCAACATTGAAAAGGGACGCACACCATGACCACTCCAACCTACAACCGCCTGAACAAAGACGACGCTATCGTGCTGCTGGTCGACCACCAGACCGGCCTGATTTCCCTGGTGCAGGACTTCTCGCCAAACGAGTTCAAGAACAATGTGCTGGCCCTGGCTGATCTGGCGAAGTTCTTCGAACTGCCGACTATCCTGACCACCAGTTTCGAACAAGGCCCGAACGGCCCGCTGGTACCAGAGCTGAAAGAGATGTTCCCGGACGCGCCGTACATCGCTCGTCCAGGCCAGATTAACGCCTGGGACAACGAAGATTTTGTGAAAGCGATCAAAGCCACCGGTCGCAAGCAGATCATCATTGCCGGTGTGGTGACGGATGTCTGCGTAGCGTTCCCGACCTTGTCGGCGCTGGCGGAAGGGTTTGATGTGTTTGTGGTGACTGATGCGTCCGGCACCTTCAACACCACCGTGCAACAAGCCGCGTGGAGCCGCATGACCCAGGCCGGCGCACAGATGATGAACTGGTTCTCGGTGGCCTGTGAGTTGCACCGCGACTGGCGCAACGACATTGAAGGGCTGGGTAACTTGCTGTCGCAGCGGATCCCGAACTACCGCAACCTGATGAACAGCTACTCGGCGCTGACCGCTCAGCAGAAGTAAGCCGACGTGCTGCAAACGAAAAGCCTGCCCTGAAAAGCAGGCTTTGTCGTGTCTGCACTTTAAAGCGCTGGCTGCGTTGCGATGACGTTACTTCAGGTTATGGCTGAAGAACTCGGTCAATTTGGCGAAGGGAATCAGGTTGACCCGGTCGTACAAGTCGACATGGCCGGCCCCTGGAATGATCAGCAGCTCTTTGGGCTCGGCCGCGCGCTGGTACGCGTCTTCACTGAACTCGCGGGAGTGCGCCTGAGCACCGGCGATGAACAGCAGCGGGCGCGGGGAGATGCTCTCGATGTCATTGAACGGGTAGAAGTTCATGAACTTCACATTGCTGATCAGCGTCGGCATGGTGGTGGTCTGCGGCGAAGCACCGGCCGGGGTGACCTGGCCACGCGGGGTGCGGTAGAAATCGTAGAACTCGTCACCCACGGCATTGCCAGTGAGTTTGAGCGGTGTGCCGCCGGTGTAGCGGACCGGGCCGCCCCAGGACTGCGCGTCACGCTGCTGCGCCGCCTGTTCAATGATCGATTGGCGTTGCGCTGGCGTGAGCGAATGTTTGAGACCGTTACGGTTGGCAGCACCCATGTCGTACATGCTGACGGTGGCAATCGCCTTCAAACGTGGGTCGATCTTGGCGGCGCTGATGGCGAAGCTGCCGCTGCCGCAAATACCGATAACGCCGATACGCTCGCGATCGACCAGTGGGCGAGTGCCGAGAAAGTCCACCGCTGCGCTGAAGTCTTCGGCATAAATGTCCGGCGCAACCGACTGGCGTGGCAGGCCCTCGCTTTCGCCCCAGAAGGACAAGTCGAACGACAGCGTGACGAAACCCTGTTCCGCCATTTTGGTCGCGTAGAGATTGGCGCTTTGCTCTTTCACTGCGCCCATCGGGTGGCCGACGATGATCGCGGCATTTTTTGACTGTGGGTCAAGGTTCTTCAGGCTGAACAGATTGCCTGCGACCTTCATTCCGTACTGGTTCTTGAAGGTGACCTTTTCCACGGTCACTTTATCGCTGGTGTAGAAGTTGTCTGCGCCGTTCGACATATCGGCTCCCATGGCTGAAAAAGTACTGAAGAGCAGCCCGAAGGCCAAGCAAAAACCTTTCACTGGAATGTCCTTGCGATTGAGGGTTTATTCGTCTGAGCCTGTGCACGAACATTCTCTCGGTCAGCGCCTCGGCGCCGAAGTGCATTCCTCTGGATTGCTTGCCTGATCCACTGAGTCCTGGATTTTTAATGCCGCGCAAACACGATTTGACGGCGATGAGAGGGCAGGGACGGGATATGGATTACGCTGAGGATTCAGCGCTGGCTTCGACCACCCCGGTCTCAGCCCGCCCGCCACTGCGCTGAGTTTCCGGCACCCCGATCCCAAGCAACACAACCGCCACCGCCGCAATACCGGCCAGGGTCAGAAACGCCGCGCTGTAACCAGCCTCCTGCACAACGAACCCGGCGAGGCCGTTGCTCAGCGCTGCGCCCAGTCCGAAGGCTGTCGTCAGTGCACCGAGGCTGATGTTGAAGTGACCGGTGCCCTGGGTGAGGTCTTTGACCATGATCGGAAACAAGGCGCCGAACAGGCCTGCGCCGACGCCGTCGAGCAGTTGCACCGCGACCAGCCAATAGGCATCGTCTGACAGCGTGTAGAGCACGCCGCGCAAGGGCAGGATCAGAAATCCGGCCAGCAGCAGCGGCTTGCGCCCCCACAGATCGGCTTTCGCCCCGACCAGTAATGCCGCCGGCACCATCACCAATTGAGCGGCGACGATGCAGGCCGAGGTCAGCGGGGTGGCCATCTGCAAATTGGCTTGCGCGAGTTTTTGACTGACCAACGGCAACATCGCCGCATTGGCGAGGTGGAACAGCGCACAGCAAATGGCGAACAGCAACAGCGGCCGGTTGCTCAGCAGCACCGACAAACCGGAAGGCTGGCGGTGGCTGGCGTCGGCCGGATCCAGTCCGCGCGCCAGATCATGGTCGATGGCTGCTTGCGAAACGCAGGCGATGGCAATGACACTGGCCAGGGCCATGGCCGCCATCAGATAGAACACCGCCACCGGGCCGAACAGGTAGGCAAATATACCGGCCAGCAGTGCGGCGCAGGCATTGCCGGCATGATTGAAGGTTTCGTTGCGCCCGGTTCGCCGAGTGAACGCCCGTGGCCCGGTCATGCCCAGGGTAATCGCACAAATGGCCGGGGCGAATATCGAGGCGGCCATTGCGCTCAAGGTTTGCGTCAGCGCCACCCAAGTGAACGACGTCACGAATGGCAGCACCAGGCAGCTTCCGGTCACCACCAGCGCGGCGATCGCAATCAACGCACGTTTGCGCCGGCTGTTGTCGACCCAGGCGCCGGCGGGTGTCTGGGTGATCAGCGCAGCGACCCCGGCGATGGTCATCACCAGACCAATGCTGGCCGGCTCCCAGTGATGCACCGCCAACAGGTAAATGGCCAGATAGGGGCCGAGGCCGTCGCGCACGTCGGCGAGGAAAAAGTTCAGGCTGTCCAGGGACAGGTTGTTGCGGCGATCGAGGTCAGCGGCCACGGCGGTGTCTTCAATGTTCGAGGTTTGCGGATGGATTCAACCTCAGCAAGCCTAATGACCTGCGCCCGTGAATATAAGTTGCAGGCCGCTGCCGTGTCGTTGCGAAACAACACCAAGGGGCTGAAAACGACGTTCCGTCATACGGTTGCTGCACGTTCGACGCGCTACTTGTATCCTTGCGCCGGTCGAGGACATACGACCGCTGTTATTGCCTTGAATCAGTAACGGCCGGAACCGGAAACCGGACTTTCCATTAGGTACTTTCGTGAAGCGTGATACACACCTCGTCATCCTCTTGCTGCTGGTCATCGGCTGCTCCCTGGCGTCGCTGACCATCTGGAAAGTGCTGTCTTCGCGCGATCGCGCGCTGGAGGAAGTCAACGTGCACGGGTTGAACCTGACCCAAGCACTCGAGACCTATTCCGAAGGCATTGTCCGGCAAAGTTCGCTGCTGTTGCTCGGGCTGGTCGAACGCCTGGAGACCGAAGGCAGTGGCCCCGCGCAGATTCAGCGCCTGAGTGCCCTGATCAACCGCCAGCAACCGCTGATGCCACAACTGAGCGGTATCACCATCTATGACCGCCATGGCCATTGGCTGATGTCGTCGAACCGGCCGATTCCGGTCGGTGCCAACAGCAGTGATCGAGCCTATTTCATTCATCATCGCGCCGATCCGAGCCGCGAACCCTTTATCGGGCCACCGATCCGCAGCCGTTCCAATCAGGAGTGGGTGATCACCGTCAGCCGCCGTTTCAATAATGATCGCGGCGAGTTCGCCGGGGTTGTGGCCGTGACCCTGGGCGTGGAAAACTTTCTGCGCCTGTTCGGCAAACTCGACATCGGCCAGGACGGCGCCATCGGCTTGTCCTATACCGACGGTACGTTGCTGGTGCGCTATCCCTTCCGCGAGCAGGACATGGGCCGCAACTTTTCCAAGTCGCCGATCTACGCCAAGTACCTGGTCGATCAATCGGTCGGCACCGCGTCTTATACCTCCAGCCTGGATGGCGTCGAACGCCTCTACGCCTTCCGCAAAAGTGAGAAGTTGCCACTGATCACCACGGTCGCCATCGGCAAGCGTGAAGCGCTCAAGGCGTGGCGAACCGAGGCACTGCTGTCGGCGGTGGTGGTGGCGGGGCTGTTGGGGCTCACCGGTCTGATCGGCTGGTTCTTGATCCTCGACATCCGCCGTCGGACCCAGGTTGAAGGCGAACTGCGCATCGCTCAGCAGCAGTTGCTCGGCTCCAATCGGCAACTTGAGTTGTTGGCCATGAAGGATGCGCTGACCGGGCTGGCGAATCGGCGCTGCTTCGACCAGACCCTGGCCACAGAGGCGCGTCGGGCAAAGCGCGACGGATCGTCACTGGCCTTGCTGATGATCGATATCGACTATTTCAAGCGCTTCAATGATGCCTTCGGGCATGTTGCCGGCGACGCTTGTCTACAAACCGTCGGTAGCGTGCTGGATGAGTGTGTGCGGCGACCGTCGGACCTGGTGGCGCGCTACGGCGGCGAAGAGTTCGCCGTGATCATGCCCGACACCGATATGGGCGGCGCTGCGGTGGTGGCGCAGCTGATTATCGAGCGCCTGCAGCAAGCCAACATTGCCCACCCCACCAGTCCGGTGGCTCGTGTGAGCCTGAGCATCGGCATCGCCGCTGCGCGCGGTGCGCACCTGGAGCCGGTGAGCGCTCTGATCGAGTGCGCCGACCAAGCGCTGTATCAAGCGAAAACGGCAGGGCGCAACAGGTTCATGACATCCGCTGCGCAACCCTCACTCAACGTCGATGGACAGCAGGCCACCGACCCTTGACACCAGCGTGTCGACGGCAAACGGTTTGGTCAGTACCTGCATGCCCGGGCCGAGCTGACCGTTGCCGATCACTGAGTTTTCCGCGTACCCGGTGATGAACAAAGTCTTCAGCCTCGGCCTGATTTCCCGGCCCGCATCGGCCATCTGCCGGCCGTTCATGCCGCCCGGCAAGCCGACATCGGTGATGAGCAAATCGATGTGCGCGCTGGAACGCAATACTTCCAGTCCCTCAACGCTGTCGGCCGCTTCGAGCAGGTTGTAGCCGAGGTCGTTCAGCACGTCTTTGAGCAGCGTTCGAACGGTGGGTTCGTCGTCGACAATCAGGATGGTTTCACCGGCCTTTGCCGGTAAGGTTGCCGAGTTGTGCGTGTCATCGTGATTGCGCTGCGTTTCGCCGCGGTAGCGCGGCAGGTAAATGCAGATGATGGTGCCTTGCCCCACGGTCGACTGCACCCGCACCTGGCCGCCGGATTGCTTGGTGAAACCGTAGATCATCGACAGCCCCAGCCCGGTGCCCTGGCCCAGCGGTTTGGTGGTGAAAAACGGGTCGAACGCCTTGGCCATGACCTCCGCACTCATACCGGTACCGGTGTCGGCAACCGACAGGCACAGGTATTGCCCTTCGGGCATCTCCCTGATGCGCGCCGATTCAGCATCGAAGGTTCGATTCGCGGTTTCAACGGTAATGCTGCCGCCATCGGGCATCGCATCACGGGCGTTGATGCACAGGTTGAGCAAAGCGTTTTCCAGTTGGCTGGCGTCGACCAGCGCCGGCCACAGATCGGCGGCAACGACCGTCTTCAGGCGAATGCTCGGGCCGACGGTGCGCTGGATCAGTTCGGTCATGCCGGCAATCAGTGCGTTGACTTCAGTCGGCCGAGGATCGAGGGTCTGCCGGCGGGAGAACGCCAGCAGGCGATGGGTCAGGGCAGTCGCGCGTTTGGCGGCGTCCTGGGCGATCAGCATGTATTTGTCGATGTCCTTCAGACGACCTTGGGCGATGCGTTTTTCCATCAGCTCCAGAGAGGCACAGATCCCCGCCAGCAGGTTGTTGAAGTCATGGGCCAGACCGCCAGTGAGTTGCCCGACGGCTTCCATTTTCTGCGATTGGCGCAACTTCTCTTCGGCCTGCATCAGCTCTGCGGTGCGCGCCGAGACCCGTTGTTCCAGTGTGTCGTTGAGCGCTTTTAAAGCGGCGGTGACCCGGTCACGTTCGTCTTCGACATTGCGCCGGTCTTCGACATCGATCAGCACGCCGGGAAAGCGTAAAGGCGTGCCGTCCTCGGCGCATTCGACGCGTCCGTTGGCTTCGATCCAGGTGTATTTGCCATCCGCACCGCGCACTCGGTACTGATGCGAATAGGCGCCACCGCGGGCAAGGGCGTCATTGATTGCCATTGTCAGCCCCTCGCGGTCATCGGGGTGCACGGTGACTACCACTTGCTCCAGGCTCAGACCGTCGCGGCCCAGTGCCGGGTCAAGGTTGAAGACCCGGGCGAAAGCTTCGTCGACGTAGAAACGATCGGTGGGCAAGTGCCAGTGCCAAGTGCCGATAATGGCGCCGGCGGCCAAGGCCAGTTGGACCCGTTCGACGTTTTCCCGAGCGATCGCCTCGCTGACGCGCAAGCGTTCCTGCGCGTCGCGGCGCTCGGTGACGTCGCTGAAGAAGATCGCAATCTGCCGATCGGCCGGGTCACCGACACGGACGGCGCGCACGTCGAACCAGCGTTCGAAGGTATTGGCGTAGTTCTCGAAGTTTGCCGGCTCGCCGGTCTTGGCCACATGGCCGTAAGTCTCGAACCAGAATTTCTCCAGGTTGGGCGCAAACTCGGTGACCCACTTGCCCCGCAGGTTGACCCCGGCCTGACGCTCGAACGCCGGGTTGGCTTCAACGAAGCAGTAATCGATGGGGTAGTCGTCGGCGTCGAATTTGACTTTGACGATGGCGAACGCGGCTTCGATGGTTTCCAGAATGGTACTGAAGCGCTCTTCACTCTTGCGCAGTGCGGTTTCGGCACTTCGCGAACGGGTCAGGTCGAGCATGGCCCCGATCATGCGTTCGGCTTTGCCGTCGGCATTGCGGATCAGATGCCCGCGGTCGAGCACCTCGGCGTAGGATCCGTCCTGACAGCGGAAGCGGTACTCGGCACTCCAGGTGGTGCCTGTGCCCGCCATCGCCGCCCGAATCGAAGTCTCGACCCGCGCGCGATCCTGCTGGTGGATCTGCGCAAAGCGCCAGTCACACGTCGGTTCGATGGCGCTGGGGGCATAGCCGTACGCCTGTTCCAACGCGTCGTTCCAGACAATCTGATGGGTTGTCAGATTCCAGTCCCAGACGGCGTCGCAGGTCGCTTTGACGGCCAGGCGCAGGCGCGTGACCTCGGACTCAAGCTCCTCGCGAGTAAGCTGTTTCAGGATATCCACCCCTCATGCCTTGATTATTGGTCTGCGTTAAATAGGCGTGTTTCAAGCGAACACCCAGGTTGCTTCGTAAGCTTTGTGAGCCATTGACCCGGGGCGCCCTGTTTAAGTTGCACGCGGGGCACGGGTGCGTGCGTTTTCATAACGAGTCGCCGTTATCCAGCGTGTCGAGCAACTGTTGGCCGCGTTGCCACAGTGCCTGTTGTTTGGCTGGCGGCATGCGGTCGAGGTTTTTGTACATCATGGCCATGCGCTGATTGCTCCGTAGAAGGTCGGCGTGGCGCATCAGGAAATGCCAGTACAGGGCGTTGAACGGGCAGGCGTTGTCGGCCGTGGTTTCGCGCACGGAGTAAGCACAGTCGCGACAGTAGTCGGACATCCGGTTGATGTACTGGCCGCTGGCGCAATAAGGCTTGGAACCGAGGTAACCGCCATCGGCGTGCATGACCATGCCGAGGGTGTTGGGCAGTTCGACCCAATCGAACGCGTCCATGTAGATCGCCAGATACCATTCACAGATCTGCTTCGGCGCGATGCCGGCGAGCAGGGCGAAATTACCGGTGACCATCAGGCGCTGGATGTGATGGGCGTAGGCGTGTTTGAGGCTTTGGCCGATGGCCTGGCGCATGCAATTCATTTTGGTAGCACCGGTCCAGTAGAACTCCGGCAATGGCCGCTGGTTGGCGAATGCATTGCCCTCGGCGTACTCGGGCATGTGCAGCCAGTAAACGCCACGGACATATTCGCGCCAGCCGATCAGTTGGCGGATGAAACCTTCGGCAGCATTCAGCGCGATGCTGCCGGACCAATAGGCCGACTCCACATCAGCGCAGAGCTGGCGCAGGTCGAGCAAGCCAATGTTCAGCGCCGCGCTGATGCGCGCATGGAACAGAAACGGCTCGTCGCTGGCCATGGCGTCCTGATAGTCGCCGAAGCCGGCCAAGGCGTAGTCGAGAAAGTACGCCCAGAGCGCCTGCGCATCGGCGTGCGTCACCGGATAGTTGAAGTCCTCCAGACTGCCGTAATGACTGGCGAAACGGTGTTTTACCAAGGCGAGGACTTCGACGGTGATTGCATCGTTGGCAAAACCGGCCGGGTAGGGTGCCTTGACGGTTTTCGGCAAAGCTTTGCGATTCTCGGCGTCAAAGTTCCACGCGCCGCCGACCGGCGTGCCGTCACCGTTGAGCAACAGGCGACTTTTGCGGCGCATCTCGCGGTAGAAGAATTCCATGCGCAACTGTTTTTTGCCTGCGGCCCAAGCGCGAAACTCATCGCGGCTGCACAGGAAGCGGCCGTCGGCGTGCCAGTGGATCGGCACACCACATGCTTTGAGCGATTGCTCCAGGCGCCAGTCTCCGCACTCCGTCACGTGCAACTCGCTGGCCTGCAACAAAGCCTGCCAGCGCTTCAGCTCGCCGAGCACCGAGCCGCTGTTCTGCGGGTCGTCGAGGGCCACGTAATGCACGTGGATGCCCTGGTTCTCCAGCGCCTGAGCAAAGTGACGCATGGCACTGAAAATCAGCGCGATCTTCTGCGGGTGATGGGCGACATGGGTGGCTTCTTCCATGACCTCGACCATCAGCACACGGTCGTGTTCGCTATCCAGTCCGGCCAATGACGCCAGATCAAACGATAACTGGTCACCCAGCACCAGGCACAACCGACGGGTTTTGTTCATTTCACGAATTCAGCGTAAAGGCAGCAGGCTGCCGCGTGGACGTTTAAGTGCTAAATCCAGATAGTTGTACAGATTGTAGTTTGTGTATAGGTTTTTGTGCGGTGAATTGCGTGATATTCAGATCTCCCCTGTGGGAGGGAGCCTGCTCGCGAAGGCGGCGTCATATTCAACATTTTGGCTGACTGACACGCCGCTTTCGCGAGCAGGCTCGCTCCCACAAGGGCTTGCACTCTGACTCGGATGAACGCTCCCGCTGTTGCGGGAGCGCTTGACGCCGCGTGGAAAGGGTTAGCCGGGATAAACGGGGTAATCCACATAGCCCTCGGCGGTGCCGCCATACACCGTCGCCGGGTTCAGCGCGTTCAACGGCCAGTCATTGGCAATGCGCGCCGGCAGGTCGGGGTTGGCCATGAACGGGCGGCCGAAAGCGATCAGATCCGCCAGCCCGGAGTCGAGCAGTTGCGCCCCGGATTCGGCGGTGTAGCGCCCGGCGTAAATGATCGCGCCGCTGAAGGTTGCGCGTACTGCCTGACGAAACGTCAATGGCATCGCCGGGGCGTTGTCCCAATCGGCTTCGGCGATCGACAGATAGGCGATGCCCACGTCCTGCAGCACTTTGATCGCTTCGATGTAAGTCGTGTGCGGGTCTTCCTCGACCATGCCCAAATAGGTCCGCGCTTCATCAGTGGTGGTGAACAGCGGGGCGAAGCGCACGCCGACTTTTTCCTTGCCGATGCATTCGGCAACACCGGCCACCACTTCGCGCAGAAAACGCAGGCGATTGTCCAGCGAGCCGCCGTACTGATCGGTGCGCAGATTGCTGTGGGCCGAGATGAACTGGTTGACCAGATAGCCGTTGGCGCAATGCAGTTCGATGCCGTCGAAACCGGCATCCATCGCGTTGCGCGCAGCCTGGATATACAGCTGAACCAGCTCCTGAACTTCATCAGTGCTCAGTGCGCGAGGTGCCGACGGGGTGACCAGTTCACCGGCACCGGGCGTGGTTTCGATAAACACGCTGACGCGGTCGGTAGCCACGGCGGAGGCTGAAACCGGAGCTGCGCCGTTGGGCTGCAACGCGGTGTGCGAGACACGGCCAACGTGCCACAACTGGGCGAAAATCACCCCGTCCACGGCGTGCACGGCGTCGGTGACTTCGCGCCATCCGGCGATTTGCTCAGGCGTATGAATACCCGGCGTCCACGCATAACCCTGGCCACGAGGTTCGATTTGTGTGCCTTCGGTGACCAGCAGACCGGCGCCGGCGCGCTGTTGGTAATACTCGGCCATCAGCTCGTTGGCGATATTGCCCGGTTGCGTGCTGCGCTGGCGGGTGAGGGGCGGCAGGACGATACGGTTTTTCAGGGTGTGATGACCCAGTTTGGCGGGGGTGAAGAAACTGCTGTGGTTCATGGATGACCTTGTTTGTGGCTTATTAGACCAGTCGTCTATTGGTTGGGCGAAAAAATAACGCCGGGCAAGACGCACCCGGCGTTTGGAAGGGTTGTACGAGGTTTTAGCCGAGCATCTTCAGCAGTTTCTCGGCGACGGCGGCGGAACTGGCCGGATTCTGGCCAGTGACCAGTTGCCCGTCGGCGACCACATGAACCTGCCAGTCAGCGACTTTCGAGTAATAACCACCGAGACGCTGGAATTCGTCCTCGATCAGGAACGGCACCACTTTTGTCAGGCCGACTGCTTCTTCTTCGGCGTTGGTGAAACCGGTGACCTGGCGATGCTGCACCAGCGGTTTGCCGTCAGCGGTAAGGACATGACGCAATACGCCAGGCGCATGGCAGACGAAACCGTGGGGTTTGTTGGCGCGGTCAAACGCTTCGATCAACGCGATCGACTGCTTGTCTTCGGCCAGATCCCACAGCGGGCCATGGCCACCCGGGTAAAACACGGCATCAAAGTCATCAGCGTTGACGTCGGCCAAGCGGCCGGTGTTGGCCAGTGCCTGTTGTGCGGCCGGATCCTGGCGGAAGCGATCGGTCTCGGCGGTTTGAGCATCAGGCTCATCGCTTTTCGGGTCGAGCGGCGGCTGGCCACCGGCTGGCGAAACCAGGGTGACGTCGGCGCCGGCGTCCTTGAACGCGTAGTAGGGCGCGGCGAACTCTTCCAGCCAGAAGCCGGTTTTCTTGCCGGTGTCGCCGAGTTGATCGTGGGAAGTCAGAACCATCAAGATTTTCATAGAGCACCTTGCGTAGGTTGGGCGTCTTCGATTGGGCGAAACATTCGCGCATCGGCCACACCGGTCAGAAAACGTTTGTCGGGGCGCAGCATAGATTCCAATTAGACCAGTCGTCTAGTAATTTTTTATCCGAAGGTTTTTCATCGACAGGTATGGCAAACTTCCGTTCCTCCGAAAATACGACTGGTCTATTGCCTGGTAATTC
The DNA here is from genome assembly GCF_056401755.1 of Pseudomonas sp. P4_D7. NCBI lineage: Bacteria > Pseudomonadati > Pseudomonadota > Gammaproteobacteria > Pseudomonadales > Pseudomonadaceae > Pseudomonas > Pseudomonas sp. P4_D7. The sequence goes on from NZ_JBFUIR010000003.1 coordinate 223,325, forward strand.
GCGCCCCATGAAACCGACCTACGACGACACCCGCCAACACTTGCTCGACACCGGCCACCGGATGATGGCCGAAAAGGGCTTCACCAGTGTCGGCCTCAACGAGATCCTGCAAACCGCCGGTGTGCCCAAGGGTTCGTTCTATCACTACTTCAAATCCAAAGAACTGTACGGCCAGGCATTGCTGGCGGATTACTTCGTCGATTACCTCGCCGACATGGAGCGGCGCCTGACGCTGCCAGGACTGAGCGCGTACGAGCGGCTGATGGATTACTGGCAGGGCTGGCAGAACCGCTGCACCCTCGAAGGCCACGGCGATGAGTGTCTGGTGGTGAAACTCAGTGCCGAAGTCGCCGACCTGTCGGAGTCGATGCGCCTCACCTTGCGCGATGGCGCCGAGCAAGTGGTGGCGCGCATTGCGCTTTGCATCGAACAGGGTCAGGCCGAAGACAGCCTGCCCAAAGGCGATGCCCGGCATCTGGCGGAAACCTTGTATCAGCTGTGGTTGGGCGCGAGTTTGCTGAACAAGTTGCAGCGTACCGGGCAGTCGCTGGAGACCTCGATGGCGATGACGAAACAACTATTGCACGTTTGACCAAGATTTTTGTGCGACGCAATGGGTGACCTACCTGTCGGCACTCGATCGGTTAAATATACGAATGGGAATAAGTTTCAATAACGGAGCGCTTGGTATACCATCGCCGCGTTTTGCTGGCGGTTTTACCCTTCGTTCTGGCCTATTCGTAAGGTTTTCATTTCATGCGTCGTACTCTGCTTTCAATTTGCGTGCTGCAGGCGTTGTCCCCTTCCTCATGGGCCGAACAGGCCGAATCAACACCCGCAGCGCTAGAGCTGGAGGCGACCGACGTGGTCGGTACAGCGGATTACGAACGGGCCGACGGCCCGGTGCAGGGTTACCGCGCCACACGTTCCGCCAGTGCTACCCGTACCGACACCTCGATTCATGAAACCCCGCAATCGATCAGCGTAGTGACCAGGGATGCTGTCGAAGACCTCGGCGCCACGCGTCTGCAAGATGCGCTGGACTATGCCGGCGGTGTGGGCCGGGCGAACAATTTCGGCGGGCAGGGGCTGACGACGTTCACTGTGCGTGGCTTCACCACGGGCGAGTTCTATCGCAACGGTTTCCCGATCAATCGTGGCTACCCGAACATGCCCGACGCCAACACCATCGAGCGTCTGGAAGTGCTGCGCGGGCCGGCAACCATGCTCTACGGCCGTGGCGATCCGGGCGGCACCTTCAATGTCGTTTCCAAGCAGCCGTTGGCCGAGCGTACGGTCACGTTGGGCAGCCAGTTGAACGATCAAGGCATGAAGCGCGGCACCCTGGACGCCTCCGGCCCGCTGGATGAAGAGGGGCGCCTGGCCTATCGACTGAACGTGGTGGGTGAGGGCGGCGATACCTTCCGCGATCACGTCGAGACTGAGCGCTACGGCATCACGCCAGTGCTGACCTGGCAGGCCAGCGATGCCACCCGGGTGATCTTCGAGGGTGATTTCATGCGCAACAATCATCCGCTGGATCGCGGCGTGACGCGTTACGCCAAGCAGATCGGCACCGCCTCGCGTGACACGTTTTTCGGCGAAAAAGACGCCGGCAAATTGCACAACGACAACAACATGGCGCAACTGCGCTTCGAACATCTGCTCAACGATGACTGGACGCTGGGCGGTGGTTTCCAGTGGCTCGACGGTTCGCTTGAGGGCAATGCGATCGAGGCCAACGGCATTGCCGATGACGGTCGAACCCTGGGGCGCAACTTCAACTATCGCAAACTGGAGTGGACCGACAAGGACACGCAGCTCAATCTGACCGGGCATTTCAGCACCGGTGGCCTGCAGCACACTTTGCTGACCGGCATTGAGTATGAAGATTATGACTACAAGTCGATCATTCAGCGCTCCAGCGGCGCGGTCGGCGCCTACCCGATCGACATCTTCGATCCGGTCTACGGCCAGTCGCGTCCGGCACTGACGCGCACGCCAACCCACGACAAGGAAAACCTCAAGACTTACGCCGCGTTTGTGCAGGATCAGGTCGCGCTGACCGAGCGTCTGAAGGTCTTGGCCGGCGCACGTTTTGAGCGTTTCGAGCACGACTATGAAACCTATGTGCCGGGCGGCAAAAACTGGCAGGCCAGTGACAACGCGGTGACTCCACGCCTCGGCGTGACCTACGACCTGACCGAGACCCTGGCGATCTATGCCGACACGGCGCGCTCGTTCAAGCCCAATACCGGCGCGAGTCGTACGGGCGGAGGCTTCGCACCGGAGAAAGGCAAGTCCTACGAAATGGGCATCAAGTGGGAAGCGCTGGACCATCAGTTGAGCGTGGATGCCGCGATCTACCAGATCGAAAAACGCAATGTGCTGACCACTGACCCGGTTGACTCGACCTTCAGCGTCGCCGCCGGAGAAGTGCGCAGCCGTGGTTTTGACCTGAACGTCGCCGGCAACCTGACACCCGAATGGCGGGTGATCGGCGGCTACGCCTACGTCGATGCCGAGGTGACCAAGGACAATGTGATCCGCTCTGGCACGCGCCTGATGAACATTCCGCAAAACAGCTTCAGTCTGCTCAACGTCTACGAGTTTCAGGACGGTGCGCTAAAAGGCCTGGGCCTGGGCACCGGACTCAAGTACGTCGATCAGCGTGCCGGGCAAACCGCCAATACCGCGTTCTCGATGGACAGTTACACCGTTGTCGACCTGCTCGGCTTCTACAAGGTCAACGAGAAAGTGCGGCTCAACCTTGACCTGAAAAACCTGTTTGACCGCGATTATGAAGAGGGCGCCTTTGGTAACGTCTACGCCTATCCAGGTGCACCAAGAACCGTGCAGGTGGGGATTTCCTACACCTTGTAAGCCGAGCTCGACGCTACAACCGCAGCCCCTCACCCCAGCCCTCTCCCGGAAGGAGAGGGAGCCGACCGAGGTGTCTTGCGTTATGCATCGACCTGAAAGGTCGCGTCGATTACGCGGGCATCGGCAATGCTTGGCGGTATTGGATTCACCGGCGCTATTGCACGTAGGCGTTCATCGCCAATCTCCCCCAATCGGTCCCCTCTCCTGAGGGAGAGGGCTAGGGTGAGGGCAGCTGCTTCGGCACATGCCCGTTAGTGAGCGAGTGCTCGAAATCAGGATGCACGCGGCGCGCAATTTCTTGCTCAACAGCACGCGCTCGTGGGCGAAGTGGCGCGATTGTGGTCGCTAGAGATTGTCCTTTTTGAGTTGACGGATAAACGCTTTTCAGCCGATTTATCCCGTCCCTGTGCGTCAGTAATCTGTACCCAACTTGAACGCAACAACAACTTCAAAAACTCAAAAGGGAAGCAAATCATGACCACTCCAACCTACAACCGCCTCAACAAAGATGACGCCATTGTGCTGCTGGTCGACCACCAGACCGGCCTGATTTCTCTGGTGCAGGACTTCTCGCCAAACGAGTTCAAGAACAACGTGCTGGCCCTGGCCGATCTGGCGAAGTTCTTCGAACTGCCGACCATCCTCACCACCAGTTTCGAACAAGGCCCGAACGGCCCGCTGGTGCCAGAGCTGAAAGAGATGTTCCCGGACGCGCCGTACATCGCTCGTCCAGGCCAGATCAACGCTTGGGACAACGAAGACTTCGTCAAGGCGATCAAAGCCACCGGCCGCAAGCAGATCATCATTGCCGGTGTGGTAACGGATGTCTGTGTAGCGTTCCCGACCTTGTCGGCGCTGGCAGAAGGGTTTGATGTGTTTGTGGTCACCGACGCTTCCGGTACCTTCAACACCACCGTGCAGCAAGCCGCGTGGAGCCGCATGACCCAGGCCGGCGCACAGATGATGAACTGGTTCTCGGTAGCCTGTGAGCTGCACCGCGACTGGCGCAACGACATTGAAGGCTTGGGCAACCTGCTGTCGCAGCGCATCCCCAACTACCGCAACCTGATGAACAGCTACTCGGCGCTGACCGCTCAGCAGAAGTAAGCCTGCGCGATCCGGACAAAAGCCTGCCCTGAAAAGCAGGCTTTTGTCATTTGTTGCGCCGATTTAATCCGCGTTAACCGGCCCACTCATCACGAAACTGCAGCAGAAAATCRACAAACGCCCTGACCCGTTGCGGCACATACCGGCCGTGCGGGTAGAGCAAGGTGTAAGGTCGCGAGCGCCCGGCGTAAGGTTGCAGAACCTCGACGAGGCTGCCGTCGGCCAGTTCTTTTTCGACAATGAATTTGTAGGTCTGAAAGACCCCGGCGCCATGCTTGGCCAAGGTCACGCCACCGAGCACATCATCGGAACAGGAGTAGCCGCCGTCGGAATACACTTCACGATCCTGCCCGTGTTCCTGAAACAGCCAAGATATTCGCCGTCCGCTGCTCGGCAGTTCGAACTGAATGCATTCATGTTGCAGCAGATCCTCCAGCGTCTGCGGTGTGCCAGCCTTTTTCAGATAGTCGGGAGACGCGACCACTACCAGTTTTGCATCCTCCAACAGGCGCGCGACCATGGTCGAGTCCGGTTGGGCGCGGACGCGGATCGCCAGATCGTAGCCTTCGCCGACGAAGTCGATATTGCGGTTGCCCAAGTGGATGTCGACGGTGACGTCGGGATAGAGCGCACGGAATTTCGGCAGCAGCGGAAGGATACGGTGATGGCCGTAAGTGGTGGGAAGGCTGATGCGCAACTGACCGGACGGTGAGGTCTGTGCGCCCATGACTTCTTGTTGCGCTTCGACCAGTTGGGTCAGGGCCTGGCTGCACTGCAGGAAAAAGTTTCTACCGGCCTCGGTCAAGCGAATGCTGCGGGTAGTGCGGGCAAACAAGCGTGAACCCAAGCGCTTTTCCAAGCGAAGAATCGACCGACTCACGGCGGCCGGTGTAACCCCAGCGAGCTGGGCGGCGGCGGTGAAACTGCCGGCTTCAGCGGCGAGGCAAAAGAGTTCGATGCTGCCTAACTGCAAGTCTTCAAAGTGGCGCTTCATGGGATAAGCCTGAGGATCAACTGACGGTTCATCTTCAGGCTTATCTCATGAAGCGGCACCGCCGGTACACACCGACGATGCAGCAGGGAGGTATCAATGGCCAGCGCTTTGACCACCGTCGACATGGAGGATTTCGCCAGTGACGAAGTTCGCGCCGTCCAGGTAGAGGATCGCTTGCACGATGTCATCGATCTCGCCCATATGTCCGACCGGGTGCAGGCTGCCGAGGGCGGCGTGAGTTTCTTCGCCGTGCATCGGCGTTTTGATGATGCCGGGCGATACCGCGTTGACCCGAATGCCGCGCTTGGCGTACTCGATGGCCAGAGACTTGGTTGCCGCGTTGATGCCACCCTTGGTCAGCGAAGCGAGCACCGACGGCACGCCGTCAATCGCGTGGTCGACCAAGCTGGTGGTGACGCTGACAATATGGCCGCTGGCGTTTTTCTCCATTTCGGCAATCGCCAGTTGCGAGATATGGAAGAAGCCGCTCATGTTGGTCGCCACCACTTGTGCGTAGTCTTCCTGGCTGTATTCAGTGAAAGGCTTGGCGACGAAGATCCCGGCGTTGTTGACCAACGTGTCGATACGTCCGAAACGTGCAACGGCTTCGCGGATCACGCGCTCGGCGGTCTGCGGGTCGGCGATGTCACCGGCGACGGCGAGAATGTCCGGGTCAGAGGAAGGCTTGATCGAGCGCGAGGTCGCGACAACCTGATAGCCGCGCTCACGGAATCCCTTGACCAGGCCTGCGCCAATGCCTTGCGAGGCGCCGGTAATCACTACAACTTTCTTGGACGTGCTCATGATGTTTCCTCATGCAATCTGGATGGTTTGAATAAACGGATTTCGAAGGTCAGGCGTGAGCCGCAACCTGTGCTGCCTGACGTAGCGCTTGCTCGTAATAAGCAACGGATTGGGAACCGGGGATGACCTGTTTGTTATCGATGACCATGGCCGGAACCGAATCGATGCCGCGTTGCTGATAAAACCGTTCGAGTTCACGTACTGGCTGGCTGAACTCAGCGGTGGCCAAAAGCGCTTGCGCACGCGGGCCGTCGAGTCCGACTGCTTCTGCCAGCGTCACCAGCGTGGCGTGGTCATTCGGGTTCTTGCCGTCAGTGAAGTAGGCCTTGAGCAAGGCCTGCTTCAACTCACGCTGACGTCCTTGGGYGGCGGCCCAGAACAGCAGTCGATGGGCGTCGAAGGTGTTGTGGAAATGGCTGCGTTTTTCCAGGTCGAAGTGAAAACCGATCTGCTCGCCGCGTTCGACGATCATCGCGTTGCGATCCGCCACTTGCTCGGCGCTGCGTCCGTATTTGCGCATCATGTGCTCGATGGCGTGTTCACCTTCGGCGGACATGTCCGGATTCAGTTCGAACGGTTTGTAGGTCAAATCCACGTCGACTTCGCCTGCCAGGTTGCGGATCGCTTGCTCCAGAGCGGTGGCGCCCAACGCACACCAGGGGCAAACGACATCCGAGACGAAATCGATTTTCACGGCCCGGCTCATGACTGCGAGTCCGCCAACTGCTGGCGATATTCGGTGGTGGTAATGCCGGCATAACCCCAGTTATCGGTGTCGACTTCTTCGATCACGATGTGGGTGAGTTTCGGATCCTTGTGCAGCACCCGCTGCATCGTTTCGGTGATTTCCTTGATGACCTGGGCTTTCTGCTCCCGGGTCACGCCGTCACGGGTGATACGTACGCTGATGAAAGGCATTTGGGGTATCTCCAGTCGCTGGCCCGTCGGAGTGATGGGCGGCTGTTGGAGAGGACTTTAAGAGGCAGGCGGGAATTGATAAATGGGGCTTGAGGTACATCATTTGTGATGTGGTGTATCAAATGAGGGCGTGAGGACTCAGGTGATCCTGGCGCGAAACGCTGGCGCTCAGGCCAGCAGTTCGTTGATCCAGCGTGCTTGTCGGGTGATGTCCTGCAGCTTTTGCTCAGGCAGATTGTGCTGCACGCGAGCGAGATGGCTCAGGGTCTTTTGCTTGTGGCGGAGTTTGTGCTGCCACTTGGTCAGGAATGCGGGGCTGCGGGTCTGCAGGTGCAAGGGGCCGAAGTACAGTTCCTGGTCGGAATAGCTCACCGGTTCGGCGCGTTCGGCGACGATGATTTCGTAGTCGAAGCGGTTTTCCCGCAGCACTTCTTCGCTGAGGATGCGGTAGCCGTTTTCCATCAGCCACTGGCGCAGGGGTTGTTCACCGCCGTTGGGCTGCAGGATCAGACGTTCCTGGCCGCTGAGGTGAGCCTTGCCGCTGTCGAGGATGTCGCGGATGGTTTCGCCGCCCATGCCGCAGACGCTGACGGCGGTGATGCCGTCGTCAGGTTTGATTGCTGCCAAACCATCGGCCCGGCGTACGCTGATGTGCTGTTGCAGATCGTTCTCGCGCACGGTGCGTTCAGCCGCTTGGAACGGCGTCGCCGCAACCTCACCAGCCACTGCCGCAGTGATCGAGCCACGACGCATCAGCGCCACCGGCAGATAGCCGTGATCCGAGCCGATATCGGCCAGTCGCGCACCGGCCGGCACGTGGGCGGCCACGCGTTCAAGGCGCATGGACAATGTCTGTTCGTTCAACGGCAACCCCTTGATGGCAGGCAAAGGGGTGCGACTCTGGCGAGCAACGTCGGGCCTGTCAAATCCCGGCGACGGAATTCAATGGCCCATTGGCCGCACTTAATGGCCAATGGGCGCTGAGGCTTAGCCGGCCAACGTGGCGTTATCGATCACGAAACGATACTTCACATCACCCTTGAGCATGCGCTCGTAGGCGTCGTTGATCTGGTCGGCGCGGATCAGTTCGATGTCGGAAACGATGCCGTGCTCGGCGCAGAAATCCAGCATCTCCTGGGTTTCCGGAATGCCGCCGATCATCGAGCCGGCAATCGTGCGGCGCTTCATGATCAGATTGAACACGTTCGGCGAAGGGTGCGAGGTGGCCGGCGCACCCACCAGCGTCAACGCACCATCTCGCTTGAGCAGCACGAGGAATGCATCGAGATCGTGCGGCGCGGCGACGGTGTTGAGGATCAAGTCGAAACTCTTGGCGTGGGCGGCCATTTCTTCGGCATTGCGCGATACCACTACTTCATCGGCACCCAAGGCTTTGGCCGCTTCGCGTTTGGATTCGGAGGTGGTGAACGCCACAACGTGGGCGCCCAAGGCGTGGGCCAGTTTGATGCCCATGTGGCCGAGGCCGCCGATGCCGACCACACCGACTTTTTTGCCCGGGCCAGCGTTCCAGTGGCGCAACGGCGAGTAGGTGGTGATGCCGGCACACAGCAGCGGTGCGACGGCGGCCAGTTGCGCTTCGGGATGACGGATGCGCAGCACGTAGCGTTCATGCACGACGATGTTTTGCGAGTAGCCGCCCAGCGTCCAGCCCGGTGCATCCGGGGTCGGGAAGTTGTAGGTGCCGATCATGCCGTCGCAGTAGTTTTCCAGCCCGCTTTCGCAGTCATCGCAATGTTTGCAGCTGTCGACGATGCAACCGACGCCGACCAGATCACCGACCTTGAAATCGGCGACATGCGCGCCGACGGCCGAAACGCGACCGACAATTTCGTGCCCCGGTACGCACGGGAACTGCGTACCGGCCCATTCCGCCCGTACCTGGTGCAGGTCGGAATGGCAGATACCACAGAACGCGATGTCGATCTGCACATCATGGGCGGCCGGCGCGCGGCGGTTGATCTGCATCGGCTCAAGGGGTTTGTCGCCAGCGTGGGCACCGTAGGCTTGAACAAGCATGGGAACATCCTCAATCGGTTTGTCGTAAGGCATTGTTGCTTGTTCAGCGCTGCGGGCAGTAGTGCATTCCTGTGCAATCCTTGCCTGATCCTGTGCGTCGTTGTGACATTGCGCGGACAGACGCTCGTGGCGTTTGCAGGTAATCTCCCGGTTCACTGACGACAACAAAATCAAAACAGGAGTCATTGATGCAACCAATCCGTCTCGGTCTGGTGGGCTACGGCAAGATCGCCCAGGATCAACACGTCCCGGCGATCAACGCCAATCCCGCTTTCCACTTGGTCTCCGTCGCCACTCAAGGCAAACCCTGCGCGGGCGTGGAGAACTTCCAGTCCTTGAGCGAGTTGTTGGAAAACGGTCCGCCGGTGGATGCGATTGCCTTCTGCACGCCGCCGCAAGGTCGTTTTGCGCTGGTGCAGCAGGCACTGGCCGCCGGCAAACACGTGCTGGTGGAAAAACCGCCGTGCGCCACCTTGGGCGAGGCGCTGGCGCTGGTCGATCAGGCTGCCGGGCAGGGCGTCAGCGCCTTGTTTGCGTGGCACTCACGCTACGCGCCCGGCATCGAAGCCGCCCGCGACTGGCTCGCCTCGCGCACCCTGCAAAGCGTGCAGATCGACTGGAAAGAAGACGTGCGCAAATGGCACCCCGGTCAGGCCTGGATCTGGCAACCCGGCGGCCTCGGCGTATTCGATCCGGGCATCAATGCCTTGTCGATCGTCACTCATTTGCTGGCGCTGCCGTTGTTTGTCGAATCGGCTGAACTGCGCGTGCCAAGCAACTGCCAGTCGCCAATTGCCGCGTCGATCAAAATGTCCGACCCGCGCTGCCTCGATGTGCGCGCAGAGTTTGATTTTGACCATGGGCATGATGAGCTGTGGAGCATTGAGGTGCGTTGCGCTGAAGGCGTGTTGCGCCTGGATAACGGCGGCGCGCTGTTGAGCATTGACGGTGTGCGCCAAGCGGTGTCGGAGGAGGGTGAGTACGCAGCGGTGTATCGGCATTTTCAGCAGTTGATTGGCGACAAGGCCAGTGACCTGGATGTGCAGCCGTTGCGCTTGGTGGCGGACAGTTTTTTTGTCGGCAGTCGGGTGTTGGTTGAGGCGTTTTACGACTAGTGCACCTTCAGCGCTCACCGCTACACACAACGAAAAAAGCCTGCCCTGAAAAGCAGGCTTTTCGTTTGTGGCGTGACCGTCAATGCGACGAAACATACTCCGACGGTGTGGTTGGCAATGGCAGTGCATACGTTGCCTTCATCCATTCGATCTCTGCCTGTGGCGTTCTGCCGAAGAAGCGTTTGAACTCACGACTGAATTGCGAAGCACTTTCATAGCCAACGTTGAAGGCGGCTGCCGAGGCACTCATGGCCTGGCGCAACATCAACAGGCGCGCCTGATGCAAACGCGTCGACTTCAAATACTGCATGGGTGAGGTGTCGGTCACGCTGCGAAAGTGCAGGTGGAAGTTCGGCACGCTCATGCTCGCTTCATGGGCCAGTTGCTCGACGTCGAGTCGCTGCTGATAACAACTATGGATCTTGCGGATCGCACGACTCACTTTGCCGAAATGTCCCTGCCGGTTGAGCGCGGCGCGCATGGAGCCACCTTGCTCGCCGGTCAGGATGCGGTAATAGATTTCCCGCAACAGTGCCGGCCCGAGGATTTGCGCTTCGCCGGCAACGCTCATCGCTTCCAGAAAACGCAGGGTGGTTGCCCGCAGTGAAACGTCCATCGGCGAGGCATACATACCTTTGGGCGGGGCATCGCTTGGGCCATGCACGTCATCCACTTGCAGCATCAACTCGCTGGCCAACTGGAAATCGAGGTGCATGTAGATCGCGAGCATCGGCTCGGTCTCAGTGGCATCGGTCTCCATGGTGAAAGGGATCGGCACCGAGACCACCAGATAGTGCTGGGCGTCATAGACGTAGGTGTCCTCTCCCAGATAGCCGCGTTTGCGGCCCTGGCAGAGAATCACGATGCCGGGGTCATACAGCACCGGGGTGCGCGTCAGGGGGCGATTCGAACGCAGGAAGCGCACGCCTTCGAGGGCGCTGAGGTTGTAGCCCTCGATCGGTGCGAGGGCTTTCATGAGCTGCACCATGCGCGCGGTGCCTGCATCGACCTGCGTCATCACATCCTCTCTCAATGATCGGTGGACCGGCTCAGCGCTTCCCATTGGTCAATCTCGCTGGCAGCATTTTTCAGTTTGTCACGGACCAGACGCAAGGCGTCACTGCCCAATAGCAAATGGGCCGGTGGTGTCGGGCTGGCGATGATCTGCAGCATCGCTTGGGCAGCCTTTTGCGGGTCGCCGAGTTGCTTGCCGCTTTTCTCTTCGCGGGCTTTGCGGATCGGATCGAAACTGGCGTCATAGTCGGCAATGCTGCGCGCGGTGCGTTGCATCGAACGGCCCGCCCAATCCGTGCGGAACGAACCCGGTGCGACGGCAGTGACGAAGATGTTGAACGGCTGCAGCTCCTTGCTCAGGGTATCGGAGATCCCTTCGAGCGCAAATTTGCTACCGCAGTAGTAAGCGATGCCCGGCATGGTAATGGTGCCACCCATGGAGGTGATATTGAGGATGTGCCCCGCACGACGCTGGCGAAAGAAGGGCAGAAACGCTTTGATCACCGCCACCGCGCCGAACACGTTGACGTCGAATTGATGACGCATGTCTTGCAGCGGTGATTCTTCGCAAATGCCTTCGTGGCCATATCCGGCGTTGTTGACCAAAACGTCGACGGGGCCGTGAGTGGCTTCGACCTGCATAACGACGCTGTCGATCCGCTCGAAATCAGTGACGTCCAGCACCACCCCGTAAGCGTTGTCCGGGGACAGTGCCTGGAAGTTTTTCAGGTCGGTTTCATTGCGCACAGTGCCGATGACACGGTGGCCGTTGGCAATGGCTTCATTGGCCAGCGCATGGCCGAAACCGCTGCTGACGCCGGTGATGAACAGGGTTTTAGCGTGAGTCATGTCGAGCTCCCATTGGGTCAGGTCTGAGTCCATGGTAGCGATCAGCAAACGGGGCACCTATGCCGGTTTATCTTCGAGCATTGCCTATTCCTATCTGGCTGAACTTCGACGACGGACGCCATTAAACAGAAAAAGACTGCCATGACGGACGCGCCTCGATACGAGGTCAAGAGTGACAGGACCGCTCCCCGAAGATAGTAACGGCGTGCTCGTTTCAGCTCGTGCGCGCGAATTGTCTCGCAACAGACACCGGGCTTCACATTCCTTCGTGGCTGGTCGACAATGCGCGCTCTGTTCCGGGGTAGTTCAGCGGTGGAACACTCGGCTCTTAACCGGGTGGGCGCTGGTTCGAATCCAGCCCCCGGACCCATTACATTGCAGGGTCACAAGGAAGTATGTCCAGGGACGACGGTGAGTTCGGCGAGCACGATGGCGTGAATGCAGGTTATGCGGTGTTCCAGCTCTCACGAGCATTGGCCGCTACACAGCGCGACGCTGACCCGCAGGCACGCAACCGGGTCGAGCGCTGGCAGCGGGTGGTCGAACACCTGATGCAGGGCAGCGCACAGTACGGTTCACGTGTGCCGTTCGCCGATTTGCCGCAGTGGGTCACGCTGGACGTGGCGACGGGTGGATTTGCCACCGGGCAACTTCTGGCCGGTGGTGCTTTGACTGCCTATGAACGTCACTTGGCCGCGTCGATCCCCGGTATTCGCGCTGGTCATGAACGGTTCGATCTCAATATCTGGCATCTGTCGGATGTGGGCGTCGCAACGCTGCAAGAGCGTTTGGCGAACGGAACCTATCAGATTGACGTTCCGGAGGAAGCCGCACTGCTGACAGTGTCATGGCTTTTGCGGCATCAGCGTGCTGACGAGGCGCGAACGCTGATCGAGCAGATCGCGCCTTTCTTCGATCGCCTGCGTTTCTTCCCGACTGCCGTTGACGAGCCGCCGATTTCCACGGCTGAGGTACATGTTTTTGATAGTGCCAGTGTCAGGCAGCGGCTGAACCGGCAACTGGCTCAACCGCGTCTGGCCGTCCAGAAGCATGTAGTTGAAAATCGTCTGCCTCTCTACGACGCTGCAGTCTCACTGTTTCTTTTGACCTGTCAGGATGGCTGGCCTTGCAGACATTTTCCTGAAGGCTGGTTCGAACGCGCAACGGCACTCGGCGCGCAGATCGATCGGACCTGTAGTGCTGAACACCGCAGCAACGGTCCCTTCAAGACCCGGGCCGCGGAACTGTTTGCGTTGCTCGGTCAGTGTTTGCGTGATCAAGCATCATTGACGGGCCGCCAGGTCGGTCGCATCCGGCGCATTGTTGATGACTTTGTGGCCAAACACGGGCATCCCGAATCCGCCGCACATTCCCTTAAACGAGCAGAGCAGCGCCAACATGTGGCGGCCCCCGGGCATCATTTGATCGCCCGGGCTGTCTCGGCACGTCTGGCAAATTACCCGGGTTCGGACGGCATCAGTGACTTTTCGCCGTTGCTTGAACCGATCACCGATGAGGAGGCGAATCGTCACCGGCTGCCCCTTGGGGTGATAATTCCGCCTGCGGTTCGCCGCCGCCTCGAGCGTTGCCGCAAGGGAACCATCGCCGAGTTGATTGATCATGGCTTGATCTCATCCGCCGATACCGTGGCGCAGGTTCTGCCTGCAATGACAGCGCAAATCTGTAGCAGCGTATACCGGGACGGGATGCTGCAGTCGTTGGCGGGGGCGACGTATCGTGCTTTCCGTCGTCGGCGCTCGTTGCTGCTGCTCAACCTGCAAAGTCAGGTCAAAATTGCCGAGCTACCATGGGTCGCGGCTTTAGAGGGTGAGCGTGAGGCGAGTGCTATCTCCGCCACGGGTGCCAGGCAGGCGTTGGTCGAGGCCTCTGCAATGACCCTGTCGGCGTTTCCGCAGGCCATTCTTCCGAACAAGCTACTGCAGGAGTTTGTTTCACTAGCTGAAACGGCGAAGCTGGATCTTCCTTTCGTCGATGAGGTGGCGGCTGACATTTTTATGGGCGCGTTCTCCAACAAGTTCACGAGAGCGGCCAGGCAAACGGCCAGATTTGTAGCCGGAACGCTTTACGCTCGTTATTACGACATTGATACGGATGGCCTGGCAGGCCTTCCCGATCAGCGCCGATCGCGGCGCAGAAGCAACAGCCGTGATGCATTGGCGACGCTGTGCGCGCAGCGTGCAAACGCCACCTTTGGCACGTGGCGGCCAGCGGTCAACGGCACGATACTCGAGCAGCAGCAGATTCTGACGACGCAAAACCTCGCGCTCCTGTTCGGCGAATTGAACCTGAAAACACTGCTGCATCATCGTTTGAGCGCGCTGGCGCTGGCGTGCTTCGAGTGGATTTGCAAGCGACAACAAATGCACATCACGCATTACCATGCGCGTCTGGTGATGTTGAAGAACACGGCGTATGCCTGGCGTCAGATGATGTTTTACTTGTCGATGCTGGATGGCGAGCTCTTGCGTGCTGCACTCAACAGCGTCGAGTCGCATTTTGCAGCGCAATCCAGCGAATTCCGCGAAAGGTTTCTGCCTGCCATGATTGGCTTGCGTGTTGCCGCTGCCGGGCATCGGCTGACGTTGAGTCGCCAGAAAGAAGAGGGCGCGAGGGTTTTTCTGGGATGGACCATTGAGCGGCACTGGTTAATGCCTTTGTAACGCCTGCCGATCTGCCAGTGCGCGGCCATCAGCCTGCGCCGGAAAGCAGGCTGGTGGGTCAGAGACTTCCTTTCAGAAACGATCGAGCCTGTAATGTTCGTTGAGTGGTAGCCAGCAGGCCTCTTTTGCAGTCGCAGGCAAAGCCATCCGCACCACCATCTCCGCCGTCACCGCCGCCTGCGTCAGCCCCAGATGCTGATGCCCAAAAGCAAGCAACACCTTGCCCCCGCACACCTGATCAATCACCGGTAATGAATCGGGCAATGACGGTCGAAAACCCATCCACGGCGTCGCTGCTTCAGCATTCAGATCCTGGCGAAACAAGCCCTGACTCAACCGGTGCAATTGCCACGCACGCTCCATGTTCGGTGGTTTCTCCAGTCCGGCGAATTCAACCGTGCCAGCCAGGCGCAACCCTTCGGACATTGGCGTCATGATGAATTTGCGCTCCAGCGAGGTCACGGGGAAGGGCAGTCGGTCGTGTTCCTGCGGCAGCATCAGGTGATAGCCGCGCTCGGTGTCCAGTGGGACTTTTTTGCCGGTGAGGGCGGCGGTGAGTTTTGCTGAATGTGCGCCGCAGGCAATCAGCACGCGGCTGGCAGTCAGGCCGCCATTGCCAGTGGTCAGCGTAACCCCGTGCTCCTGCACGTAGCCGCCCTGAACCTGTTGCTGGACAAAACTCACGCCGCTGGCCTTGGCCGCTTCGACCAGTTCGCACACCACGCGGAAGGGATCGATAAAGTGCCCGGTGCGTGGAAAGAACAAACCGCCCTGGATCTGTTCACTGAGTTGCGGCGCGGTTTCGCGGATGGCGCCGGCCTGCCAGTAATCGACCGGTACCTGCTGCTGATGCAGGCGAGCCTGTAATGCCTGGATGGCCTGACGCGATTCGGGGCGTTCGAACACCAGCAGCGAACCATCGATCTTCAGCAAGTCCGGCCTCTGGATGTCGGCGAGCAAGCGCTGCCAGGCGTCCAGGCTGTTTTCATTGAGCGCGCGCAAACCCGCCACGGTGTTCTGAAAAGACACCGGGCGCAGATTCAGCAGCAGGCGGGTGAACCATGGCAGGGCGCGCGGCAGGTATTTCCAGTCCAGTCGCAACGGCCCCATCGGGTCCATCAGCATGGCCGGCAGGCGCTTGAGGATGGACACGTCGGCAATCGGAAACACCTGCTCGGTCGCCAGATGCCCGGCGTTGCCGAACGAGGCGCCGTGGCCGGGTTGCTGCTGATCGATCACGACCACGCGCAACCCTTGGCGAGCCAGACGCAGTGCGCAGGCGACGCCGATGATGCCGGCGCCGACCACGGCGATGTCGTGGGAGCCGTTATTCGCCATGGTGCTGCGCTTCCCTTTGGCCATCGAGCAGACGGCGCAATTGCAGCGGATTGGCCTGTTTCAGTGCGGTAGGCAACAAGCTGTCCGGGAAGTCCTGATAGCACACCGGGCGCAGGAACCGCAGGATCGCCGCGGTACCGACCGAAGTCGTGCGGGCGTCGGAGGTGGCCGGGAAAGGCCCGCCATGCACCATCGCGTCACACACCTCGACGCCGGTTGGCCAGCCGTTGACCAGCAACCGGCCGGCCTTGCGTTCCAGCGTCGGCAGCAGAGCGCGGGCCTGTTGCAGGTCTGGCTCATCCAGGTGCAACGTCGCGGTCAACTGGCCTTCCAGGTGTTCGGCGACCTGGCGTATTTCCGCTTCATTGCTGCATTGCACGATCAGCGCCGCCGCACCGAAGGCTTCGGCTTGCAGGCGCTGATCGGCGAGAAAGTCGGCGGCTTCGGTCACGAATACATGGGCCTGGCATTGATTCGGGCCGTTGCCGGTCTGACCGATGCCAGTGATGCGTGCAGCGGCATTTTCGGCCAGTGCATTCACGGCAGACTCGTAAGCACTGAAGATGCCGGGTGTCAGCATGGTCTGCGCGGGGCTGCTTTGAATCACCTCGGCGGTGGCGGCGATGAACTTGTCCAACGCCGGTCCTTTCAAGGCAATCACCAAGCCCGGATTGGTGCAAAACTGGCCCGCGCCTAATGTCAGCGAAGCCACAAACCCTTCCGCCAATGCTTGCGTGCGTTTATCCAGCGCCGCCGGAAACAGCAACACCGGATTGATCGAACTCATTTCCGCGTACACCGGAATCGGCTCGGGCCGCGCTTGCGCCGCTTGCATCAGCGCCAGACCACCGCTACGCGAGCCGGTGAAACCCACTGCGTTAATCCGTGGATCCGTGACCAGCGCAATGCCCACTTCGCGGCCGGAACCGTACAGTAACGAGAACACGCCTTCCGGCAAACCACAGTTTTTTACCGCCCGAGCGACGGCGCGGCCGACCAGTTCGCTGGTGCCGGGATGCGCACTGTGCGCCTTGACGATCACTGGGCAACCGGCGGCCAGCGCCGCTGCGGTGTCACCGCCGGCCACGGAGAACGCCAGCGGGAAATTGCTCGCGCCAAACACCGCGACCGGCCCCAGCGCGATCTGCCGTTGACGCAGGTCGGCGCGCGGCAACGGCTGACGTTGCGGTTGCGCGCTATCGACACGCACATCCAGCCATTCACCGGCGCGGACCGTGCGAGCGAACATTCTCAATTGTTGGCAAGTACGCCCGCGTTCACCTAGCAGACGCGCGTGCGGCAGGCCGGTTTCGGCGTGGGCACGGTCGATCAGTTCATCGCCGAGGCCTTCGATTTCTTCGGCAATGGATTGCAGGAATTCAGCGCGGACATTCAGGGTTGTCTCGCGATAAACATCGAACGCTGCCCAGGCCAGCGCACAGGCCTGTTCGACATGCTCGGCCGCTCCACCGGCGTACGCCGGTTCCAGCGTTTCATTCGTAGCCGGATTGATCCCGCGAATGGCGCTGCGATTGCCGGCAATCATGTGCTGCCCGATCAGCATGTGGCCCGTCAAAGTCATGGTGTCTTCCTGATAAAAAGAGGGAGGCCTGCCGCGAATCACAAGGCTTCGCGGCAGGTGAGGGGGACGTGATCAGGCGAAGTTCTGTTCCGCCGACCAGTTCTCGTACCAGTGACGGAACAGCGAATACTGCTTCTCGGCATACCGCCGCTGCGAGTCGCTCAACGCATCGGTTTCATTGAAATGCAGGGTGTATTCCTTGTCGCCGTTGAGCACCATCATGTGCTTGTAATACAGCACCAGGTCGCAGCCTTCATCGAACGACGACAGCACCGCCAGCGCCGATTCCAGTTCCCGCGCCTGACGCCGGGCTTTGGCGTCACCTTTGGCCGCTTGCTTGCTCAGCGCGACCAGTTGCAGCACCTCGCGGGGCAGGGCGTTGCCGATACCGGTGATGGCGCCGGTGGCGTTGCAGTTGACGAAACCGTGCACCACTTGCGTGTCGACGCCGACCATCAAGGTCACGTCATCGTCCTTGGAGGTGATGTTTTCGGCGGCGTAACGCAGGTCGGCGCCACCGCCGAATTCCTTGAAGCCGATCAGGTTCGGGTACTCGCGGCGCAGTTCGAAGAACAGGTCAGCGCGGGTGGCAAAGCCGTAGTAAGGGCTGTTGTAGATCACCGCCGGCAAATTTGGCGCGGCTTGCAGAATCGCGGCGAAATGGGCCTTTTGCGCGGTGACCGAAGCGCCGCGAGACAGCACGCGGGGAATCACCATCAAACCCTGCGCGCCGACTTTCGCCGCATGGGCCGCGTGGGAAACCGCTTCGCGTGAGTTCACCGCGCCAGTGCCCACGATCGTCGGAATGCCTGCCGCGACCAGACGCGCCACGCCTTCTTGACGCTCGGCTTCGGTCAGCAGCGGCCAGTCACCCATGGAGCCGCAATAAACCACGGCGCTCATGCCGATATCGATCAGCTCGCGACCCTTGGCCACCAGCGCGTCGAAGTCCGGTTTGCGCTGGGCGGTGCACGGGGTCATCAGGGCCGGCATGCAACCGGTGAAGATGTTGTCGCTCATTGTTTTAACTCCTTGGCACATCATTCAAATTGAGGTGAAAAGTCAGCGTGGCGGTTCAGATGCCCCACGCGAACGGGTCTGCTTCGTCGATCAGCAAGGTGCTGTCGGCGGTCATGTAGGCGCGGCCGGTGATGTACGGGCGGATGCGTTCGCCTTGCCATTCGAAGCGACCTTCGAACTGGCTGCCGGTGATGCTTGCCTGCACCCAGGTTGCGCCGGGTTGCAGCTTGTCGTCGGCGGCCAGACAGGCGAGTTTGGCGCTGGTGCCGGTGCCGCACGGGGAGCGGTCGTAGGCTTTGCCGGGGCACATGACGAAGTTGCGGCTGTCGGCCTGATCGTCATCGGCGAACAGTTCGATGTGATCGATCACCGCGCCGTCCTCGCCGTAAATGCCTTGGTCTTCGAGGGCCTTGAGCATGGCCCAGGTGTACGCCGTGAGGTGTTCGACGTTGTCCATGGTCAGCGTCTGACCGTGCTCGGAAACGAGGAAAAACCAGTTGCCGCCGTAGGCGATGTCGCCCAACACGCGGCCGTAACCCGGCACATCCACCGGCACCTGTTGGCGATGGCGATAAGCGGGGACGTTGCCCAGGGTGACGGTTCCGTCGTCATGCAACGTGGCGCTGACCGGGCCGACCGGGGTGTCGATTTTGTGCTCGCCCGGTTCGATTTGCCCCAGGTACTGCAGCGAGTTGATCAGGCCGATGGTGCCGTGGCCGCACATGCCGAGGTAGCCGGCGTTGTTGAAGAAGATCACCCCGCAAGTGGCGTCCGCCGAGACCGGTTCGCAATACAACGCGCCGACCAGCACATCATTGCCGCGCGGTTCCAGCAGGCAGGCGCGGCGCCATTGATCATGTTGAGTGCGCAGCGCATCGCGCTTCTCGACCATGCTGTTGCCGGGCAGCTCGGGGAAGCCGTTCATTACCAGGCGCGTCGGTTCACCGCCGGTGTGGGAATCAATCACGTGTACTCGTTTCATGAACATGTCCCGTTGGATGATTTCAGTAGGCGCCAGCAGGGCGCGCAGAGACGGTCGAGGCGGGGGCAGCGATTTCGCTGTCCTCGTCGTCCTCTTCCAGGCGCAGCAGATGCGCCGGTACACCGGTCGCCGCGCCCCAGTAGTAAATGCCGGTGGCACACGCCGCGACGACAAGGGTGTCGAATGGATGGGCGAGGATGCCGAGGCCGCCGAAGGTGCCGAGTTTCGACAGCACGATGGTCACCGCGTAGAAGGCGATCAGCCACGCCGAGGAACGCACTTGGCTGGCCAGATTCAGGTGAGCGGTTGGTACAAATCGACCGCACAGCAGGTAGACCACGAACATCAGGATCTGCAGACCGAGCAGCCACGACACGGTGCTCCAGCCCGACCAGTAGACGATCAGCGCGGCGATGATGAACGACACCGGCCCGAGCACGCCCATGCACTTGACCCGGAACGGCCGAGGCATGTCCGGCGCATTGCGGCGCAGCGCAGCCACCGACACCGGCGCCACGGCGTAGCTCAACACCAGCGCAGCGGAGACCACGTTGATCAGCGCCTCCCACGACGGGAACGGCAACGTCCAGAACACCGACAGGGCGAAGGTCAGCCACAGCGCCGGGCGCGGGATGCCGGACTTTTCATCGATGTGGGTGAAGACCTTGAAGAAGGTCCCGGTCTGCGCCCAGCCATAGATCACTCGCGGGGTCGCGTTCATGTAGATGTTGCCGCAGCCGCTCGGCGAGATCACCGCGTCGGCGACCACCAGATACGCCAGCCAGCCCACGCCCAGCGCCAGCGCAATGTCGCGGTACGGCAGGGCAAATTCCTTGCTGATTCCGGCCCAGCCGTTGGCGAGCATTTCCGTCGGGATGCTGCCGAGAAAGGCCATTTGCAGCAGCACGTAAATCAGTGTCGACAGCAGCACCGAGAGGATCAACGCAATGGGAATGGTGCGCTGCGGATTCTTCACTTCACTGGCCACTGAGATGATCGGCGTCAGGCCCAGATACGCGAAAATGATGCCACCCGCCGACACGGCCATCTCGACGCCGGACAGGCCAAACGGGGCAAAGCCTTGCACCTCGAAGTTGGCCGGTTTGAAGAAGGTGAACAGCACCCCGATCACCAGCAACGGCACGATGAATTTGAACACGCTGACCAGATTGTTGGCCTTGGCGAAGGTTTTCACGCTGCGGTAGTTGAGCAGGAAGAACACGCACAACAGCCCGAACTGCACCAGCCAGCCGAGAATCGTCGGATCGCCGGTGCCAGCTTTGGACAGGCCGGGAAACCACGCCGCTGCGTATTGGCGCGAAGCGACCACTTCGATGGCGACCAGACTGGAAAACGCAATCAGGGTGATGAAGCCCATCAAGTAGCCGAGCAGCGGCCCGTGGGAGTAAACCGGATAACGCACCACGCCGCCGGCACGCGGCAGTGCAGCGCCGAGTTCGCAATAGACGATGCCCAGCAACAACACGGCGAAGCCGCCCAGCAGCCAGGAAAAAATCCCCGCCGGGCCGGCAATGGCGGACACATGACTGGCCGCGAACAACCAGCCGGAACCGAAGATCGCCCCCAGCCCGATAAATGTGAGGTCGATCAGTGAAAGCTGTTTTTTGAACTTGCCTTGGCCTGACATGGCATCGCCTTCTTGTGAGTTATTGGATAGGCAGTTGTGTCACTGGGACGGCCAGACTTTGAACTCATCGACCTCGCGGCGATTGATGTTTTTTGCTGGCTTCGATGACGAAATCAGCACAATGACGCCGATAAAACATGGCCCTCGACACGCCGCGAACGATGCTGCAATCTGCGGGCGAACGGCGCATGACGGGCATTTGGTCTGTCCACGTTACGAGGGGAATCTTTGATGCAGCAGGCGTTTTCGATCCTCGCTCAAGGCATGAATGGCCAGCGTCCGCAGACACTGGAGGAACTCTTGGCCGGCGCAGCGCTGTTGTTGCCGATGCTTGATGTGATCCCCAATGCGGCGATTTTCATCAAGGATGTGCAGGCCCGTTACGTGCTTGCCAACCGCACGCTGGTGCAGCGCTGTGGCTTGAAGGATTTGCGTCCGTTACTGGGCAAGACCAGCGCGCAGGTGTTTCCGGCGCAACTCGGGCCGGGCTACACCGAGCAGGATCGCAAGGTGCTGGAGGAGGGTTTTGTGCTGGAGGATCAGCTCGAACTGCATCTGTACGGCAGCCGCGAACCGGGGTGGTGCCTGACGCACAAGCAGCCACTGTATAACCGTGACGGGGTGATTATTGGTCTGGCGGGGATTTCGGTGGACCTGCAATCGGCCAGCGAAACCCACCCGGCATTCGAGCGGCTGGCGGCTGTCGATGAGCATATTCGCGCGAATTTCAATCGCCGCGTGACCCTCGGTGAACTGACCCGCATCGCCGGCATTTCCGTGGCGCAACTGGAGCGTTACTGCAAACGGGTATTCCACCTGACGCCACGGCAGATGATCCAGAAAGTACGCCTGGAGCATGCGCATCGATTGCTGCACACCGATCTGCCGATTACGGACGTGGCGCTGCAATGCGGCTACACCGATCACAGCGCGTTCACGCGCCAGTTCAAGGCGTCGACCGGGTTTACCCCACGCGAGTATCGGCAGGCCACTTCACCCTGATCAAGTGACCATTGAAGATCAATGCAGGCGCTGCCGAACCTTCGGCAACTCCTGCGTCGGCCTGGGCCGACCTGCGGTGCTTGTCAGGAAAATCCTACAGGAGTACAAATGTACTCCATGACGAACCTGACTCCCCGCCGTACTGCCATTCTGACTTTTATCCGCGATCGAATCGCCGAACACGGTCAGCCCCCAAGCCTCGCTGAAATCAGCGAGGCTTTTGGTTTTGCCTCGCGCAGCGTGGCGCGCAAGCATGTACTCGCGCTCACCGAAGCCGGTTTTATCGAGGTCAATCCGCATCAGGCCCGTGGCATTCGCCTGCTCGGGCAGCCGGCGCGCCCGGAATTGCTCGACATTCCCGTGCTCGGCCGCGTCGCTGCCGGTGCGCCGATTGGCGCCGATGCCGACATCCATAGCCGCTTGCTGCTCGACCCGGTGCTGTTCTCCCGTACGCCCGATTACATGCTGCGGGTGCAGGGCGATTCGATGATCGAGGACGGCATTCTCGACGGCGATCTGGTCGGCGTGAAGCGCAATCCCGAGGCGCTCAACGGCCAGATCGTCGTAGCGCGCCTCGACGGTGAAGTCACCATCAAACGTTTCGAACGGCTGGGCGATGCAGTGCGCCTGTTGCCGCGCAACCCGGCGTATCAGCCGATTGTCGTGCGTGACGATCAGGATCTGGCCATCGAAGGGGTGTTTTGCGGTCTGGTGAGGCAAGGCTGATGGGCGCCGTCGTTGCGTTGGATACGCTGTTCAATGGCGGCCAGGTCTGGAAAGGCCGGCCTGCGCCACCGGCCGCCAGCCCGCAGCCGACCGGCCACGCCGCGCTGGACGCGGCACTGCCCAGCGGTGGCTGGCCGGAAGCGGCGTTGAGCGAAATCCTCCTGGCCGGTCCCGGTGTCGGCGAACTGCAGCTGGTCTGGCCGACGCTGGCGCGGTTGTCGGCGGCGGGCGAGCGCATCGTGCTGGTGGCGCCGCCGTTCGTGCCGTACCCGCAGGCGTGGGCAAGCGCCGGGGTCGATCTGCGCCAGTTGTCGGTGATCCAGGCCACCGAGCGCGATGCCTTGTGGGCGGCGGAACAATGTTTACGTTCGGGCAGTTGCGGCGCGGTGCTGTGCTGGCCGCACAAGGCTGATGATCGCGCGTTGCGCCGTTTGCAGGTGGCGGCGGAAACCGGTCAGACCCTGGCGTTTGCCTGGCGCCCGTTGAGCGAAGCGATCAACCCGTCACCGGCGGCGTTACGCATTGCCATCGACGCCAGACCTGCACAGTTGCGCGTACTCAAGTGCCGTGGCGGGCTGGCGCGTACGGCACCGATTGCCTTTGCTGTGGGGCACTGAGGTCAGCATGCGCTGGGTGTGTATCCTGTTTCCGCAATTGGCCCTGGACGCCGTGCTGCGTCAGCGTCCCGATCCCGATGAACCGTTGGTGCTGCTTAACGGACCGGCCCAGCGCCGGGTGTTGCAAGCGGTCAACCCGGCGGCGCGCAAGCTTGGTTTGCGCGCAGGCCAGTCGATGACCGCTGCGCAGGCGATGAGCAAAGGCTTTGCCACGGCTGATTACGAGGCCGCCGAGGTCGAACACTGGCAGCAGTTTCTCGCTGCGTGGGCCTACCGTTTCAGTTCGCAGGTCAGCGTGCATTACCCGCGTACCGTGGTGTTCGAGATCGAATCCAGCCTGGGTCTGTTCGGTTCGTGGGCGCAGTTCGAAGCACGACTGCGCCGGGAACTGACCGACCTGGGCTTCCGCCATCGCATCGTCGCGGCACCGAATCCCGTGGCGGCGCGGGTGCTGGCCAACGCCTATGACGGCTTGGTGGTGCCGGACGGCGAGGCCTTGCAGCATCATCTCGGTCAGTTGCCGGTCGACCGTGTCGGTCTGGAACCCGCAGTGGCCACGGCGTTGTCGCGCATGGGCCTGCGCAATCTCAGTCAGGTGCAGAGCCTGCCGCGTCAGGCGCTGGCCCGGCGCTTCGAAGCGCAGATGCTCAAGCATCTCGACACGCTGTTCGGCGCGCGGCCATTGGCGCTGGCGTTTTACCTGCCGCCGGATCGTTTCGACGTACGCATCGAACTCAACTTTGACGTGCAGTCCCATCAGGCACTGTTGTTCCCGTTACGCCGTTTGACCGGCGATCTGTCGGCGTTCCTCTGCGGGCGTGACAGCGGCGTGCAGCGTTTCGATCTGCACCTGGAACACGCCGGGCTGCCGGACAGCATCATCAAGGTCGGCCTGCTCAGCGCCGAACGTGATCCGGCGATGCTCTTCGAACTGGCCCGTGGCCGGCTGGAACAAGTGCAAGTCGAGGCGCCCGTGCGCGGCTTTCGTCTGCGCGCCGAGGACCTGCCGAGTTTCGTGCCGCAGTTTCAGCAACTGTTCGACGACCGTCCGCAGCAGACCTTGCCGTGGGAGCAGTTGCGCGAACGCCTGCGTGCGCGCTTGGGCGATGACGCGGTGCAGGGGTTGCGTTTTCAGGCCGATCATCGTCCCGAGTGCGCGTGGCAGCACGGCGTTGATAAACAACGCTGCGCAGGCTTGCCGAACGTGCATCGTCCGGGCTGGTTGCTCGGCGAGCCACAAAGCGTGGCGGAAGGTTCGGCGCGGATTCTCATGGGCCCGGAGCGCATCGAGTCCGGCTGGTGGGACGGTGACGACGTGCGTCGCGATTATTACCTGATCCAGAACCGCGCCGGTCAGCAGGGCTGGGCTTATCGGGCGGTAGGTGAGGGCGGTCCGCTGTGGCTGCAGGGCTGGTTTGCATGAACGACGGTTATGCCGAACTGCACTGCCTGTCGAACTTCAGTTTTCAACGCGGTGCGTCCAGTGCGCTGGAACTGTTCCAGCGTGCAAAAAAGCACGGCTATCACGCACTGGCGATCACCGATGAATGCACGCTGGCCGGGATCGTTCGGGCCTGGCAAGCGGCGAAATCGGTGGAGCTGCCGCTGGTCATCGGCAGCGAAGTGCGTATCGAAAACGGCCCGAAACTGGTGCTGCTGGTGGAGAATCTGGCGGGCTATCAAGCGCTGTGCGGCCTGATCACCCGCGCCCGACGGCGCACGCAGAAAGGCCAGTATCAGGTGCTGCGCGAAGACTTCGCCGAGCCGTTGCCGGGGTTGCTGGTGTTGTGGGTGCCGGACTCGCTTGATGACGTGGAGGAGGGGCGATGGCTGCAGCAGACCTTTGGCGAACGGTTGTGGCTGGCAGTGCAATTGCATCGTGGCCAGGACGATCAGCAGCGGTTGGCGGCATTGTCGGGGCTGGCCGCCGAGTTGCAGATTCCTGCCGTGGCCAGCGGCGATGTGCACATGCATGCCCGTGGCCGGCGTGCCTTGCAGGACACCATGACTGCGATCCGTCATCACGTGCCGGTGGCCGAGGCGGGGTTACGCCTGCATCCCAATGGCGAACGGCATTTACGCAGTGTCGAAGTGTTGCGCGAGTTGTATCCGCAGGCTCTGCTGGATGAGTCGATGAGCCTGGCCCGGCGCTGCACCTTCGACCTGGGCGAGTTGCGTTATCAGTATCCGAAAGAACTGGTGCCGGAGGGGCACAGCGCCAGTTCCTGGCTACGGCATCTGACCGAAGAGGGCATCGCCTGGCGCTGGCCACAGGGGCCGCAAGGCAAAGTGCTCAAGCAGATCGACGATGAACTGAAGCTGATCGCCGAACTCGGTTACGAAAGCTACTTTCTCACCGTGCACGATGTGGTGCACTTCGCCCGCGAGCAGAAGATTCTGTGTCAGGGCCGTGGTTCGGCAGCCAACTCGGCGGTGTGTTTTGCCTTGGGCATCACCGAAATCGATCCGGATCGCACCACGCTGCTGTTCGAACGCTTCATGTCCAAGGAGCGCAACGAGCCGCCGGACATCGACGTCGATTTCGAGCACGAGCGCCGCGAAGAAGTCCTGCAATACGTGTTTCGCCGTTACGGCCGTGGTCGTGCGGCACTGACGGCGGTGGTCAGCACCTACCACGCTGCCGGCGCGGTGCGCGACGTGGCCAAGGCCTTGGGCCTGCCGCCGGATCAGATCAACGCACTGGCTGATTGCTGCGGCCACTGGAGCGATGAAACACCGCCGGTCGCGCGTTTGCTCGAAGGCGGTTTCGACCCGGACAGCCCGGTGCTGCGCCGGGTGCTGAGCCTGACCGGGCAGTTGATCGGTTTCCCCCGGCACCTGTCGCAGCATCCCGGCGGCTTTGTGATTTCCGAGCAGCCGCTGGACACGCTGGTGCCGGTGGAGAACGCCGCCATGGCCGAGCGCACGATCATTCAGTGGGACAAGGATGACCTCGATGCAGTCGGCCTGCTCAAGGTGGATATTCTCGCCCTCGGCATGCTCAGCGCGATTCGCCGCTGCTTCGACCTGCTGCGCCACCATCGCAATCTGGATCTGAGCCTGGCGACGATTCCAGCCGAAGACAAACCGACCTACGACATGATCAGCCGCGCTGACACCATCGGCGTGTTCCAGATCGAGTCGCGGGCGCAGATGTCGATGCTGCCGCGCCTGAGACCGGCGAAGTTCTACGATCTGGTGATTGAGGTGGCCATCGTCCGCCCGGGACCGATTCAGGGCGGGATGGTGCATCCGTATCTGCGTCGCCGGAACAAGGAAGAAGAGGAAACCTACCCGTCACCAGAACTCAAGGTTGTTCTGGAAAGAACCCTCGGCGTGCCGCTGTTTCAGGAACAGGTGATGCAGATCGCCATCGTCGCCGCCGATTACAGCCCCGGCGAGGCTGATCAGTTGCGTCGCTCGATGGCTGCGTGGAAACGCCACGGTGGACTGGAACCGCACAAGGAACGCCTCGCCGCCGGCATGAAGAAGAACGGCTACACGCCGGAGTTCGCCGCGCAGATTTTCGAGCAGATCAAAGGCTTCGGCAGCTACGGTTTTCCCGAGTCCCACGCCGCCAGTTTTGCCTTGCTGACTTACGCCAGTTGCTGGCTCAAGTGCCACGAACCGGCGGCGTTCGCCTGCGCGTTGATCAATAGCTGGCCAATGGGCTTCTACAGCCCGGACCAGATTCTCCAGGATGCGCGCCGCCATCAGTTGCAGATCCGCCCGGTCGACGTGCGCGCCAGTGACTGGGATTGCAGCCTGGAAACCACCACGACGGCGCAACCGGCGATTCGCATGGGCCTGCGGATGATCAAGGGTTTTCGCGAGGACGATGCCCGGCGCATCGAAGCGGCGCGCGCGCGCGGGGCATTTGCCGATGTCGCCGACCTGGGCGAGCGGGCGGCGCTCGACAGTCGGGCGCAGGCGTTGCTCGCCGATTCCGGGGCGTTGCGTGGCCTGGCCGGACATCGGCATCGGGCGCGCTGGGAAGTCGCCGGGGTGCAGAAACAGCTGGGCCTGTTTGCCGGGTTGCCGAGTCAGGAGGAGCCGGAGGTGGTACTACCCAAACCCAGCGTTGGCGAGGATCTGCACGCCGATTACAGCACCGTCGGCACCACGTTGGGGCCGCATCCGCTGGCACTGTTGCGCGGCGAACTCAAAGCCCGGCGCTGCCGCAGTTCGCAGGAGTTGCTTGAAGTCGAACATGGCCGACCGGTGAGCATCGCCGGGCTGGTGACGGGACGGCAACGACCGGGCACCGCCAGTGGCGTGACCTTTGTGACGCTGGAAGATGAGTTCGGCAACGTCAACGTGGTGGTCTGGCGGGATCTGGCCGAGCGTCAACGGCAAGTGCTGGTGGGCTCGCAACTGCTGAAAGTCGACGGCCGCTGGGAGCGCGAAGGCGAAGTGCGCCACCTGATCGCCGGCCGCCTGAGCGACCTCAGCTCGCTGCTCAATGGCATCCGCGTGCAGAGCCGCGATTTCCATTAGCGCGCCCTGATCTGATCGTTCCCACGCTCTGCGTGGTAACACCTCCCGTGACGCTCCGCGTCACAGCGGACGCGGAGCGTCCGTGGCTGCATTCCCACGCAGAGCGTGGGAACGATCAAGTCCGGAACAGCCAATTCACTGGCGTCAAAAAAACCTGTCACGAATGATGGCACTTTGTCATAATGCCGCCCCTTTTCAGCTCCCGAGCGCCTTGCCGTGTCGGGGCATCCCCGTTTTTCAAAAGGAATACTCAGTGAGAATGATCTCCCGGATGCTGGTCTCAGGCGTTGCGATTGCCGTGCTCGGCACGATTGCCGGCACACTCGCCGGTTGCGCCACTGAAAGCTCCCGCGCGCTGCCGGTGGCCAAGGTTGAAAGCGCCACACAAGTCTGGACCGGCGTTCGCGTGCCAATGGCCGTGGGCAAGTTCGACAACCGCTCCAGCTATATGCGCGGGATTTTCTCCGACGGCGTCGACCGTCTCGGCGGTCAGGCCAAGACCATCCTGATCACCCATTTGCAGCAGACCAACCGCTTCAGCGTGCTGGATCGCGACAACATGGGCGAAATCCAGCAGGAAGCGGCGATCAAGGGCCAGGCTCAGCGTCTGAAAGGTGCTGATTACGTGGTGACCGGCGACGTCACCGAGTTTGGCCGCAAAGAGACCGGCGATCACCAACTGTTCGGCATCCTCGGCCGTGGCAAGACTCAGGTGGCCTACGCCAAGGTCAACCTGAATATCGTCAATATCAGTACCTCCGAAGTGGTCTATTCGACCCAGGGCGCCGGCGAATACGCCTTGTCCAACCGCGAAATCATTGGTTTCGGCGGCACCGCTGCCTACGACTCCACCCTCAACGGCAAAGTACTGGATCTGGCCATGCGCGAGGCGATCAATCGTCTGGTCGATGGCATGAACGCCGGTGCCTGGAAACCGGGCAACTGATCGACGCCCCTTGCAAGGAGCAACACCCATGAATCTGACTTTGTCGCGCGCGCTGATGGCGCTGACGCTGGCCGCCAGCGCCTTGTTGGCCGGTTGTGCCTCCGGCCCGCAAACCCTGTACCAGTGGGAAGGTTACGAGCCCCAGGTCTACGAATACTTCAAAGGCGAAGAGCCGAAAGAAGCCCAGGCCGAAGCGCTGGAACGTGACCTGCAGAAAATCCGCTCCACCGGCAAGGCTGTGCCGCCGGGTTACCACGCGCACCTTGGCCTGCTCTATCTGAGCATGGGCAAGGACGACCAGATGGTGCAGCAGTTCAAAACCGAGAAAACCCTGTTCCCCGAGTCTGGGACGTACATGGATTTCCTGCTCAAAAACGCCAAGACCGGAGACGCGAAATGATCGCGCGCACCTTGAAACTGCTGGTCGCCGGTCTGGCCCTGACCGTGCTGGGCGGCTGCGTTGCGCCCAAGACCGTGGATTACTCGGCCTACAAACAGGCGCGGCCGAAAACCATTCTGGTGCTGCCTCCGCTGAACACTTCGCCGGATGTGAAGGCGTCGTACAGCCTGTTGTCGCAGGTGACCTTCCCACTGGCCGAAGCCGGTTACTACGTGCTGCCGATTGCGCTGGTTGATGAGACGTTCCGCCAGAACGGTCTGAGCACCCCGGACGACATCCACCAGGCACCGCCAGGCAAACTGAAGGAAATCTTCGGTGCGGACGCTGCGCTGTACATCACCGTGACCGAATACGGTACGCGCTACATGGTGATCAGCAGCGAAACGGCAGTGACCGCGACGGCGAAACTGGTCGACCTGAAAAGTGGCACGACGCTGTGGACCGGTTCGGCCCGGGCGTCGAGCGAAGAGGGTGGCAATAGCAATGCCGGCGGTATCGTCGGCATGCTGATCTCGGCGGCAGTGAAGCAGATCATCAACAGCTCCACCGATGCCGGCTACCCGATTGCCGGTGTGGCGAGCAATCGTCTGCTCTCGGCCGGACACCGGGCAGGCCTGCTATACGGCCCGCGCTCGCCGAAGTACGGCACTGACTGAGCCCGGTAAGATCTTTCCCACGCGCTGCGTGGGAAAGATCAAATGTACGCGTGAGCCTGCTCACCGCCCCCTCCCGGCACATATGTCCTGCTTGCAACGAGCAGACAAGTAGCGCGACACCGCCTCGATGGCTGATCCGCACTCAACGTGCAATCAAGACCCTGCATCTCGAAGCCGAAGGCTATATCCTGCGTGGCACTCAGTTGCTCGACGTTAAAGGAGTGCCCAAATGACCGAAAAGAAACCGGAAACCACGGTCGACCGCGTCTACCAAGGGGTTTACGAGGCGATCAGCAAGCGTTCGTTGCGCCCGGGGATGAAACTGGGTGAGGCCTCGCTGGCCGAATTATTCAAGGTCAGCCGCACGTCGGTGCGCGCGGCATTGAAGCAATTGGAGGCCGATGGACTGGTCACCACCGAGCCGAATAAAGGGGCATCGGTGTCGCTGCCGAGCAATGAAGAGCTCCGCTCGCTGTTTGAAACCCGCCGGCTGATCGAGATCGGCATCGTTACCGAACTGTGCCGGCGCAAGGACAGCGCGGCGATGCAGGATTTGCGCGAACACCTGCTGCTGGAAGATGAAGCCCACGCGGCGGGCGATCACGAACGGCTGATCCATCTGCTCGGTGAGTTCCACATCAAACTGGCGTGCAGCCTGAATAACCCGGTGCTGCTCGACTGGTTCCAGAAACTGATCTCCCGCGCTTCGCTGTACGCTGCAGCGCTGGACGACGACAGCCATGAAGTCTGCCGCGACAACGAACACCTGCGCCTGATCGAATACATCGAGGCCGGCAATCAGAGCGCCGCCATCGAGCTGACCTGCACGCATCTGAACGGCATCGAGAAGGCCATTCTCGACGCCGCCGCCAAAATGAAAACCGGCTACCACCCGCTCAAGCACCTGATCGGGGTTTAGGTTCCGGGCGCGGATGAAATCGGCTATATATCATATGAAACCAATGCGACTGGAGGCGCTCGAAACAGACGGGCGTCGCGTCGTTATGGCGTCGCGATTTATCGGGCAATCACCACAGGACACTGAGTCAGTCGATGCAGTTTTTATCCGATAGCCATGGTTGTGACGGCTGGAAAGGCGAAATGGCCGGGCGCATCAGTGCGTTCGACTGGAGCCATACTGAACTCGGTCCGCTGAACAGCTGGCCGGCCAGCCTGTGCAGCGCGGTGCAACTGATGCTGGCGTCGCCGCTGCCGATGGTCATGCTCTGGGGCTATGCCGGGTACATGATCTACAACGATGCCTATTCGAAATTTGCCGGTGGTCGGCACCCGTATCTACTCGGTGCGCCGGTGGAGCTGGGCTGGCCGGAAGTCGCCGATTTCAACCGGCATGTGGTCGATACCTGCCTGGCCGGCGGCACCTTGTCGTTTCGCAATAAAGAGTTGGTGCTGTTGCGCGATGGCGTCCCCGAAGACGTCTGGATGGACCTGTATTACAGCCCGGTGGCCAATGATGACGGCAAGCCGGCCGGGGTGATGGCGATGGTGGTGGAAACCACCGAGTTCATGCACTCCGAACGCCGGCGTCAGGAAGCCGAAAGCGCTTACCGCGCCGACAACGAGCGGGTGCGTCTGGCGTTGAATGCCGGGGCCTTGCTCGGCTCGTTTGTCTGGGACGTGAAAAACAACACGTTGTCGGCAGACGAGCGATTCGCTCGCACGTTCTCCTATCCGCCGGAGCATGACCTGAGCAATCTGGCCCAGGACATCGCCGAGTCGCGCATCCATCCCGATGACCACGCCTGGGTACAAGAGCGCGTCGCCCATTCCGTGCAGACCGGTGAGCCGTATAACGCCGAGTATCGCGTGCGGCGCAGTGACGGCAGTTATTCCTGGGTGTTGGCCAGTGGCGCCTGTGAGTTCGACGAACACGGTGCGCCGTTGCGCTTTCCCGGCGTGCTGATCGACATTCATGAACGCAAGATCGCCGAAGAATCCCTGCTCAAATTTACCCGCAACCTCGAACAGCGCGTGGGCGAAGAAGTCGAGGCGCGGCTGGCGGCTGAAGAGCAGTTGCGCCAGTCACAGAAGCTTGAAGCGATTGGTGGCCTGACCGGCGGCGTCGCCCACGATTTCAATAATCTGTTGCAAGTGATCGCCGGCAATCTGCATCTGCTCGCGCGCCATGAACCGAACAATGCCAACGTGCAGCGCCGCGTCAGCGCCTCGCTGGCAGCAGTCGAGCGCGGCGCCAAGCTGTCCTCGCAATTGCTTGCGTTCGCCCGGCGCCAGCCTCTGTCGCCGGCGGTGTGCAACCCGCAGCAGATTTTCGAAGGTGTCGGCGAATTACTGCAGCGTGCGCTGGGTGAGACTATTCAGATCGACGTGCAACTGCCGCAAAAGCCGTGGCACATCAACGTCGACCGCAACCAGTTGGAAAACGCCATTCTCAACCTGGCGATCAATGCTCGCGATGCGATGAAGGGCGAGGGCACCATTGCGCTCAGCGCTGCCAACGTGCGACTCGAACGCGAGTTCTGTGCCGGTAAAGGCATCGTTCCCGGTGAGTTTGTCCGCGTCGCGGTCAGTGACTCCGGCGCCGGCATCCCGCCAGATATTCTCGAGCAAGTGTTTGAGCCGTTCTTCACCACCAAGGCTGACGGTCAGGGCACCGGGCTGGGCTTGAGCATGGTGTTTGGCTTCGTCAAACAGAGCGGCGGGCATGTCGAGATCACCAGCACCCTCGGCGAGGGCACGCGGGTGCAGTTGTACTTCCCGCGCAGTCTGCGGCCGATCCTTGATGAGGCGCCCGGCCTGCAAAGGCAGCAGAGCGGCGGCCACGAAACGATTCTGGTGGTCGAGGACAATGACGCCGTGCGCGCTTCGGCGGTCGAATTGTTGCGCGAGGAGGGTTATCGCGTGCTGACCGCCRGTCATGGCGATGCGGCCATGCAAATGCTCCTCGAAGGTGTCGAGGTGGACCTGATCTTCACTGACGTGGTCATGCCGGGGCTGATCAAAAGCTCCGACCTGTTCGCTTGGGCCAAGGTGCAGACACCGCCGGTGGCGGTGCTGTTCACCTCCGGGCACACCCGCGACATCATTTCACGCAATCACCAGTTAAGCCCTGACACGCACTTGCTTGGCAAACCGTACAGCCCGGAGGCCATGTTGCAGATGATTCGGGTGGTGCTCGGTAGCTGAGCGTAGAACATTCCTTCACAAAGGCAGGTCGATGACTTCCAAACGCACCTCCAAAGCGCCCACCGGCATGGTCCGGGTACGTGGCGCCCGTGAACACAACCTGAAGAACGTTGATGTCGACATTCCCCGCGATGCGCTGGTGGTGTTCACCGGGGTGTCCGGGTCTGGCAAGTCGTCACTGGCGTTCTCGACCTTGTATGCCGAAGCCCAGCGCCGTTACTTTGAGTCGGTGGCGCCGTACGCGCGACGGCTGATCGATCAGGTCGGCGTGCCGGATGTCGACTCCATCGAAGGCCTGCCGCCGGCCGTGGCCCTGCAACAGCAACGCGGCACGCCGAGTACGCGCTCATCAGTGGGCAGCGTGACCACGCTGTCGAGCCTGATCCGCATGCTCTATTCGCGCGCCGGCAGTTATCCGCCGGGGCAACCGATGTTGTATGCCGAGGACTTCTCGCCGAACACCCCGCAAGGCGCGTGCCCCGAATGCCATGGCCTCGGCCGGGTGTACGAGGTCACCGAAGCGCTGATGGTGCCGGACCCGAACCTGACCATCCGCCAGCGCGCGGTGGCGTCCTGGCCGCTGGCGTGGCAGGGGCAGAACCTGCGCGACATCCTCGTGACCATGGGCATCGACGTCGACATCCCGTGGAAAAAACTGCCGAAAAAGCAGCGCAACTGGATTCTCTTCACCGAAGAAACCCCGACCGTGCCGGTGTACGCCGGGCTGACCCCGGAAGAAACCCGCGTCGCCCTCAAACGCAAGATGGAGCCTAGTTACCAGGGCACCTTCACCGGCGCCCGGCGCTACATTCTGCACACGTTTACTCACTCGCAAAGTGCGCTGATGAAAAAGCGCGTTTCGCAGTTCATGCTCGGCAGTTCTTGTCCGTTATGCGATGGCAAACGCCTGAAACGTGAAGCGTTGTCGGTGACATTTGCCGGGTATGACATCGGTGAGCTGTCGCAGATGCCATTGCTGCAAGTGGCCGAGGTGCTGCGGCCGGTGGCGGCGGCCAGCTACCTCGAACACGCTGAAGAAACCGGCGAGACCTTAAGTCACGCGCAAACCCGCGAGGCCCGCCAGCAACGCGTGGCCCACGGCGCCAGCGGCCACGGCAGCGCGCCAGACGTGCGCCACACGCCAAACCTGTCGCTGGAGAAACGCCTGGCGGCGCAGCGCATCGCCGAGGATCTGCTGGAGCGGGTCAGCACCCTGACCGATCTGGGCCTCGGTTATCTGGCGCTGGAGCGCAGCACCCCGACGCTGTCGTCCGGTGAGTTGCAGCGCTTGCGACTGGCGACGCAACTGGGCTCGCAATTGTTCGGGGTGATCTACGTGCTCGACGAACCCTCCGCCGGTTTGCACCCGGCCGATGGCGAGGCGTTGTTCGAGGCGTTGCAGCGTTTGAAGGCAGACGGCAATACGCTGTTTGTGGTCGAGCACGATGTGGAAACCATGCGCCGCGCCGACTGGCTGATCGACGTCGGCCCGGCGGCGGGCGAGCAGGGTGGGCAGGTGCTGTACAGCGGCCCGCCGGCAGGTCTGGCCGAGATCGAACAGTCGCAGACTCGCGCCTACCTGTTTGCCGAAGCGCAGCGCCAGGCACGCACCGCGCGCAAACCGACGGCGTGGCTGAAACTTGATGGCATCACCCGCAACAACCTGAATAACCTCAGCGCCGAATTTCCGCTGGGTTGCTTCACCTCGGTGACTGGCGTGTCCGGCTCGGGCAAGTCGAGTCTGGTCAGTCAGGCCCTGCTGGAACTGGTCGGCGCGCAGTTAGGGCGGCCGACGGTGGACAGCGAGCCGGAAGAACTCAGCCTCGAGGACGACGCGCCGCAGATCAGCAGCGGCCAGGTGACGTCGGGGCTGGCGTCGATCAAGCGACTGGTGCAGGTCGACCAGAAACCCATCGGCCGCACGCCACGCTCCAATCTGGCCACTTACACAGGGTTGTTCGATAGCGTGCGCAAGCTCTACGCCGCGACCGACGCGGCACGAGCCGCTGGGTACGACGCCGGGCAGTTTTCCTTCAACGTCGCCAAGGGCCGTTGCGCCACCTGCGAGGGTGAAGGCTTTGTCAGTGTCGAGTTGTTATTCATGCCCAGTGTTTATGCGCCGTGCCCGACTTGCCATGGCGCGCGCTACAACCCGCAGACCCTGGCGATTCTCTGGGAGGGTTTGAGCATTGCGCAGGTGCTGCAATTGACCGTCGAGGAAGCGGTGACGGTGTTTGCCGAGCAAGCGGGGATTCGCCGGTCACTGGAAGTGCTGCGCGATATTGGCCTGGGTTACCTGCGCCTGGGTCAACCGGCCACGGAGTTGTCCGGTGGCGAAGCGCAGCGGATCAAACTGGCCACCGAGTTGCAGCGCAATCAGCGCGGCGCGACCTTGTATGTGTTGGACGAGCCGACCACCGGGCTGCATCCGCGTGATGTCGATCGGTTGCTGGAGCAGTTGGATACGCTGGTGACGGCGGGGCACACGGTGATTGTGGTCGAACACGAAATGCGCGTGGTCGCGCAGAGTGACTGGGTGATCGACATCGGGCCGGGCGCGGGGGATCAGGGTGGTCGAATCGTGGTGGCGGGTACACCGCAGAAGGTTGCGGCGAGCAAGAAAAGCAAAACCGCGCCGTTTCTCGCGCGGGCCTTGAGCCGGTAATTGCGGCGTTCCGACTGGCACCCTCAAGCGGGCGGCGAAGTTTTGAACGTTGGCGCGGGCCAGGCTTCGAATCTTTGACACCCGACGGATGTGTGTCGGGGGTGTTTTGACCAACGAGGTGGCCATGAACGAGCAAACCAGGCAACAGAGTCAATCTGGCGAACCGATTAACCGCAATGATCCAGCGATTGACCCGCAGGTGCAGGGGCAGCCGGCGCCGACGCAGCAGCAGGGCGAGGATGGTCAGGCGCAGAGCGCAGACCCGGCAGTGGACCAGAAGAACAAGCACACGGACAACGACAACGAGTTCAGTCCGGGCTTCGAACCGCAACCGGATCGGGCGAAGCCGGGGGAGGAGACGGATGCCGATATTGATACCGATGGCGGTTGATTTCGGCGGATATGACAAGGCCGCATCTATCTGGATGCGGCCTTTTTTTTGCTTTGGGTTTGTGGTGTTGCTGACATCGATCCCCCTCACCCCAGCCCTCTCCCCCAAGGGGGCGAGGGGAAAGGGAGCTGATCTCGGTGCCTTTCAAAAGCCAGGTTCAACTCTGGATTTCAGGTCGGTGTGACTCGAACATTCAACACGATCGGCTCCGTCTCGCTCTCCGGAAAGACGAGGGGGAAAGGGAGCCGATCGGGGTCTATTCAGAACCTGAGTTCGACGCAAGACTTTCAGGTCGGCGTAACTCGAACATCCACCTCGATCGGCTCCCTCTCCCTCCGGGAGAGGGCTGGGGTGAGGGTAAAGCTTTTACTTACTAGGATGTTTGGCCTGCAGCTCTTTCGCCGCTGCCAGATGTTTCTCCAGCGCCGGCAACATTTTCTGTGCAAATGCCTTCAGTTCAGGGGCGCCTTTGACCTTGTCATCCGTCACGGTATTGGCTTGTTTCTTGAACAGCTCGATGGTCTCTTCATGAGCCTTCACCTGATTATTGGCGTAAGCGGCGTCGAAGGACTCATCGCGCATATCGAGGATCTTTTCCTTGGCCTGTTTGACCAGCGTCGTTTCGTCCGGCACTTCGATGTCATTGGCCTTGGCAATAGTCGCCAGCTCATCGTTGGCCTTGCCGTGATCGGTGATCATCATGTTGGCGAACGCTTTGATGTCAGCCGATTGGCTTTTTTCTAGGGCGAGGCGGCTGGTTTCGATTTCGGCAATACCACCGGCCGCGGCGTTATCGACGAAGTCATTGTCAGTTGCAGCGAAAGCGCTGCCCATGCCGCTGCTCAACGCGACAGCCAGAACCAGATGACGCAGGTTGAATCCGTCCATTGGTGTATCTCCACGCAGTTTTTGTTGGTGTTAACCAATGGAGGGAACACGACGAGCAAAGGTTTGATCGCATTTGCGACAGGGCGACGAACGGACACCGCTGGTCTGACAGGTGGTCGACAGAACCGTGCAACCGAGGCCATTCTGATAACTGGCCAGCGCAATCGGTCGCGTTGGCCAGCCGATCAACTGACGGAGGTGTTCCATGCCGGTTCCCCATGACCTGTTTCAGGACTTGAAGCTTACAAAGGAAGAGATCCAGCAAAAACGCACCGCGGATCCACATCTGGACGCACTGATCAACAAGTATTCCCAGGCGGACGCCGACGTAGTCAAGGCCGAGACTGCCACCTCGGATGCTCCCAGCGACGACACGCTGAAAAAACTCAAAGAGAAGCGCTTGCAGGTCAAAGACAAGATCGTCGAGCAATTACAGGCGCGATCCTGAAGCCCGGTTGACCCGCCGACCTGCGGTTGCGGATTGACGGGAACGACAGCCACGACCGGCACCTCGAATGTACAGAGTCTTCCATCCGACTCATTGCGAGGTGCCTTATGAACGATCCCAAATTCCCCAGTGAAGAGCAGGGCGCATTCGACCCGGTTCCCACGCATCCCGAACCGAACAGCCCGGCGCATACCACGGCCAATCCCGAAGAGCCGGATGAGGATCTGCCCGAAGACGAAGATCCGGACAAGTTCGACAAGTCCAGCAACTGACAGACCGTCTTCGTCGGAACGCCGCCCGGAGCAGGCTCGCTCCCACAGTGGATTGCGTTGAGCCCAAATGCTGTGGTCAGCAAATAACCCTGTGGGAGCGAGCCTGCTCCGGGCGGCGTTCCGACGAATGCGTCAGCGCATTCACCACAAAGTTGCCAGATTCACTTCAGGGCCACATCCAACGGCATCCGCGCCATATGCGTCGCCTTCAACGAGCCGAAATACAACCACGGCCCATACTCGCGCACCGTGGTAATCGGCGAATAGTTGCCACTGCTGGCATCCTGCAAATTGGCAATTACCTTGCCCTCCAGATCCAGCCCCAGGACAAACCCGCGCTTCTCCACCGGCTTAGGCAAAACCGCCAAAGCCCGCACGATCATCTTGCGCACGAATGGATGCCCTGCGGTGGTGTCTAGCAGCTTGTTGCGCGGCGCATACAACGCCACCCAAAACCGATTGCTGCCATTGAACGCCAGGTTGTCCGGCAGCCCCGGCAAGTTATCGATAAACAGGTCGTGAGTGCCGGCTTTCGGCCCGGTCAGCCAATAGCGGCTGATGCGATAGGCGCCGGTTTCGTTGACCAGCACATAGGCGTCATCCGGGCCGAGGGTCACGCCGTTGGCGAACTCCAGCTTGTCCAGCAGGACACTGGTTTTGC
The DNA here is from genome assembly GCF_056401755.1 of Pseudomonas sp. P4_D7. Lineage (NCBI taxonomy): Bacteria > Pseudomonadati > Pseudomonadota > Gammaproteobacteria > Pseudomonadales > Pseudomonadaceae > Pseudomonas > Pseudomonas sp. P4_D7. The sequence goes on from NZ_JBFUIR010000003.1 coordinate 261,631, forward strand.
CGCTCTGGAAGTCATAGCGCAGCAGGCGTCCATCGCCGCCGTGCTCGATGATTGCTTCGCCGTCATGGCCATAACCCCAGCGGCTGGAAGCATCGCTGAAATAGGCGTAATGCCCGGACTTGTCGATGGCGACGTCATCAGTAAAACCGAAGGCCAGACTATTGGCCGCCGTGGTCAAAGGCACCAGCTGACCCTGCGCATCAAGGGACAGCAAACCCTTGATCGCATCGGCAATCACCAGCATGCCGTTCGGATGCCGGGCCAGGCCCAGCGGGCGGCCACCGGTGTCGGCGAGTACTTTGCGTTGCTGGCCGTCGAGGCTGGTGCGGATCAGTCGGCCGTCGTGCAGCCCGGTGATCAGGAAGTCACTTTCCAGCAGCAAGGCTTCCGGCCCTTCGATGTCGCTCGGCCCGACCTGCGCTGCGCCTTTGAGTTTCTGGTTCTCGGCGTAGAGACCTTCTGTCAGCGATGGCGCTGGCGGCGGCGTCCAGGCCACGGGTTCGACCCTGGTGGGCATCAACAATAAAAAGCCGATGACGATGAGGACCAGCAACAACAGCAGATGTCTCAGCTTCACGCGCTGGCCCTCGCTGAGGCCATGTCGCGCAGCGCCAGCATCGATGCGGCGGATTCGCGCTCGATGCGCCGTTTGAGCAGCAAGCGATTGGCGATGCGCATGCCCAGTCCGTCGAAGCGATAATCCAGCGTGCGCACAAAACGCGTGCCGCTGCCCTCGGGGCTGCATTCATAGGTCAGCAGCAGCGACAAACCATGATCGCCCTGCGCCCGCGCGCACCAGCGCCGGCCGGGCAGGTATTCGGTGACTTCCCAGCGCAAATGGCCCGCGCGCCCGCCGGCATGAATGTCCTCTTCGAAGCGCGCGCCGGCATGCAACGGGCCTTGCGCACCATCGATTTTCAGCGACGAGGGGTGCCACTCCGGCCAGCGACTGACACTGGCGGCATAGGCCAGCACGGCGATGGGTTCACCAGCGATATCGATCGGGTGTTGCAGGCGGGTCATGGGCATTTTCGAATCGCTCAAAAGGGTGATTTCCGGCTCCCGGTAAAGGGTGCCGAACAGGTAGTCCATCAGCGGCAAAACGATGTTGAAATTGCGCTCCTGCATGCGCTCGCGGCGGTGATGCAGCTCGTGCAAGTGGCGCATCTGGCGGATCCACGGCAGGCGGGTCAGCGGGTTGTGCGGCGGCAGGTGTTCGCAGGCGTGGAATATCTCGTAAGTCAGATAACCAAGGACCATGCAGCCGCCAAACAACCCGGCCACGTTGGCGTCTACCTGTGCGAGCAGCCACCACAACGGTAGGGTGATCAGCAGTGTGTGCAGCACGATCAGCCACGCGGGGAACAGAATCACTCGCCAGTCGCGGGCGCTGTCGTAGGTCATGTGGCCGGGGGTGAAGAAGCTGTGATGATCGCCGGCATGCCGGGCGTAGAACATTTTCGCGAAGGTCTTTTTGTGGTGGCCGAGATGACGATGGACCATGTACACGGCGAAATTGAAAAACAACAGGGTCAACGGCACCGTCAGCCATTCCAGCAGGCTGACCTGGTGCACGCTGCTCCAGAAACCACCAATGGCCAACACACCGAACAGCAGCACGAAGGCGCCGTGCAGCCACGGGTTGTACAGCGGATGAATGGCCGCACGATAGCGGCTGCGAAATGCCTCGGTGGTCTGCCTCACTGCATCACCTGCGGGATTGTTGTTATACCCGGCAGATTAGCCGATCCGGCCGTATGTGCAGGCCGGACCTCAATGGCACATGCGCCATGATCGGCTGTGAAGCCGCCGCGTCAGCTCAGCGGGTTCCAGCGTTGCGACCAGTCATCATCGGTGCGGATCACTTCGCGCAGCAGATGGAAGGCTTGCTGCAGCGTCGCCGAATCGCGATCGCGTGAGTACACGAGGTAAGTCGGATAGCCGAACTCCGGGGCTTTGGTCACCGCTTCCAGGGCGCCGCTTTCCAGGTAAGTACGCACGACTCGGGTACGGAAATAGCCGCTGCCGCCGTGTTCGAGAATGTACTGCAGGGCCAGCGGGCCGAGGTTGAAACTCAGCGCGGCTTTGGCTTTTTCCGGCAGGGCCGCGTCATGCTGGCGGCGGAAGTCCGGGCCCCAGTCGATGTAGACGTAGGGATCGGGACGATCGGGGGCTCGCACCAGGATCAGTTTTTCTTCCAGCACTTGCTCGACCTGCAAGCCTGGCCAGTATTCCGGCTGGTAGACCAGTGCGGCGTCGAGCACACCGAGTTCGAGTTGGCGTAGGAGGTTTTCGCCGTCGCGAATTTCCATGCGCAGGGCATGCCCGGGAATCTTCTCGCGCAGTTCCGCCGCCCAACTGAGCATCAACGGGTTGCACAGGCTGACTTCGCCGCCGATGTGCAGCACGTTGTGATAGCCCTCGGGCAGCGGCAGGTCGCGGCGCGCGGCTTCCCAGGTTTGCACCAGTTGATTGGCGTAAACCACAAAAGCCTCGCCATTGGGCGTCAGTTTCGCCCCGGCGCGGTTACGCACGAACAGCGTGCTGCCCAGCTGACTTTCGAGTTTCTGCACGCGAGCGGTGATCGCCGTTTGCGTGACGAACAGCTTCTGCGCCGCCGCGGCGAGGCTGCCGTGGCGGACGATTTCCAGAAAGGTGCGAGCGAGATCGATGTCCATGGGCGGGCCGGTGTTTGAGGTGGCGGGCATTGTAAAGGCAAAAGCCCCTCATCGGATCGCCGCCCGCCTAACCCTCTCCCGGAGGGAGAGGGGACTGACCGAGGTGTCTGGCGTCATACATCGACCTGAAAGATCGCGTCGATTATGGATTCAAAGCAAGACCCTCAGGTCGGTGAAGATCGCCAATATCCCCGTCTCGGTTCCCTCTCCCTTGGGAGAGGGCTAGGGAGAGGGCTAGGGTGAGGGGAAAGCAGTCACCGCGAAATCAACTGGCCAACTCAACCGAACGCACCCGCGCCCACTCTTCAATCAACCGCGCCGGCGTGCCACACACCTTGCGCTTGAAGACAAAATTTCGGCACTTCTCGGCAAACTGATTACGGTTGTAGAGCATGTCTTCCTGCATCTCCTGCAGCTCGGTTTCGCGGCATTGCTGGATCAATACCTGATCAACCCGCACCTTGCGCTCGCGTACCGCCGCGTAAGTCGGATCGCTCACCACGCTGTTGGCCCGTTGCAGCAACCACAGGGCAAACTCGTCCGGGCAGCGCGGGCCGATTTCCTGAACCATGCCCAGTTGCCACGCCTGTACCGCGCTTACCGGCAGGCAAGCCTGGGTCAATTGCTCGGCCATTGCCGGGCCGACGGCGCGGGGCAGGCTGTAGGTCCAGTATTCGGAGCCGTACAAGCCCATGCTCTTGTAATGCGGATTGAGCACGATATCGGCGCGGGCAAAGACAATGTCGGCCGCCAGCGCAAGCATCACACCACCGGCGCCCGCGTTACCGGTGACGCCACTGACCACCAGTTGCCGGGCCGTCAGCAGTTCTGCGCAAACATCATCGATTGCCTGAATATTCGCCCAGGCTTCGGCGCCAGGATCCTGCGCGGCCTGAATCACGTTCAAATGCACGCCGTTGGAAAAACTGCCGCGCCCACCCTTGATCAACAACACCTGGGTATCACGGGATTTGGCCCAGCGCAGCGCGGCGACCATGCGCTGGCACTGCTTGGTGCTCATGGCGCCGTTGTAGAATTCGAAGGTCAGCTCACCGACGATGCCGGATTCCCGGTAGCGGATCGGTTGATAAGCTTCGTTACTGAACGGCTGCGTGGCGATCGACCAGTCCAGCACAGGCACCTCGGCCAGTTGCCCGGCCAGCACGTGCCGCGCCGGTTGCTTGAAGGTCTCTTCGCCAGGTTGCGGTTTGCGCCGTAGCGCGCCGATCCACAGGCTTTGATCACCGGCGGCGACCAGCACCGCATCGTCATGCACCGCGAGAATCTCGCCGGGCATGCCGCTACGCGAATCCAGGTGCGCGTCGTACACGTAATACTGACCGCCGGCGAGGCTCGCCAACACGCCGGGCTGGCCGTCGGCAGCATCGATGCAGCGTTTGATAAAGCGTGCGCAATCGTGCCAGCTGAAGCTGCGGTCGACCTGCTTCATGTTCGGCTGCAAGCGTCCGCGTACTTTCGTGTCGGCATAGTCGAGGGCAACCGGTTCAAACCCTTCGATGAATTTCTCCACCACTTCGCGAATACAACGAATCGCCGCATCACTGACCCGGCCGTTGTACAGCTCGGATTTGCGCAGGCCCGCCGGCAGGTTGAATTCGCAGGTGGCCCACACCGGGCCGGCGTCCATTTCCTCAACTGCCTGCAACGCGGTGACGCCCCAGCTTGGCAGTTCATTGGTAATCGCCCAGTCGAGGGCACTGGCGCCTCGATCGCCGACGATACCCGGATGGATGATCACCACCGGCCGTTCGGTGTTGCTCCACAGCGCCTGCGGCACGCGGTCCTTGAGGAACGGGCAGATCACCAGATCCGCGCCGCTGTGTTCGATCTGTTCGCACACGGCCTGTTCATCGGTAAACAGCACAACGCTGGGTGAGTGCCCGGCCTCGCGCAGTTCCAGCCAGGCGCGTTGAGTCAGGCCGTTGAACGCTGACGACAGCAGAATGATGTTGAGTGATCGCATGATTGCTCTTCCTTGAGTGGATTCGGCCGTGGGCTCTCGCTGAGCCGTCCCTGGCCTTCGATTGAGCCGCGAGATTAATCAGTGACCACCCACGCGCCAGTGATCGAGGTCAACGTTCTGTCAGCCAATGTTTCTGCGGCGACCAAGCGCCTTATGTTCAGTGGTTTGAATGTGGTGATTTTTTATTGCTTAAAGTGTCGCCGAGGCTGCTGCACAGTCGCGCCTGGCTTAGAGCCAGGCGGGCGGCAGTGGTGGCTGGATGTGAGTGATCACTGCGGCAGCTGCTGGCAGGATTTTTGTGTTTACGTCCTACGGAAAATGCAGGGTTTTGCGGCAAGCAGGGGATATTTCCGACGACCTTTTCAGGTTGGTCGTCGGAAGCGCGATCTATAGCATCGGTCCTGACATTGAAGTCGCTGAGCGGCTTGAACGCTCAGGCTCCCAGATCAAGGATCAATTATGCGTACCCCACACATTGAGCATGAAACCTCTGTTTATTCCCTGCGCAATTTCTGGATCGACGATCGCGCCAGATGCCCCATGGAGGATATCGCGATGCCCACACCCAAAGCGCCCCGGCTGACGGGGCTGAAGAAGGTCGCGGGCAAGCCTGTCGATCTGCTCGTGAACGGCCAGAACATCGGTGACGATGCCCTGCTGATCATCCGCCTTACCGACGAGGGCTTTGAGCTGAGCGATGTCGTCAACATGCTTTCAACTTGCGAGTTGTATCTGCGCGAAGACATGGTCAAACGTATCACCGGCAAGTCTGTAAGAACCGTGCGCCGGCTCATGAAGGAAGGCAAACCGGTACGGCTTGACCCGCAACAGAGTGTCGTCGCCTACCAATATGCGCTGGTGCTGGAGATGGCCACTCGGGCATTCGCCGGGCAATCGCGGGCGGAGGTATGGATGCAGAAACCCAGCCCTTATCTGAGCGGCCGCGTGCCATTGGAATTTATCCGACATCCACTGGGTTTCCAGATGGTGGAACAATATTTGTGGCAGATCATGTCCGGGGTTTACCCATGAATCCCTTGCCTTGGGACGAGCACTGGTATGCCTGGCGGCTGGATCCCGAGGTTTACGGGACTACGTGGGACAGCGGGATAGGCTCAGAACTGAATGGAGGTCGATGGAATGTGCCTGGCCGGCGAGTCGTTTATGCATCAGTCGATCCGTCTTCGGCCATTCTGGAGGTGGCAGCCAACAACAGTTTTGATGCGCTCGACAGTGAGCCGTACGTGCTGACGTGCTTTGAAGTCATCAGCGATGCCAAGGTCAGAATCGTGCAGCCGGAAGAGGTGCCGAATCCGTACTGGTTAAGCCCTGCCCGACCTTCACCCAATCAGCAGTTGTTTGCCGAGGCGCTGCTGGCCGAACATCCGTTTGTGCTGATCCCCTCGGCGGCGACTCGGTATTCCTGGAATCTGCTGGTGAGCTGCGAGCTGGCAGAGGGGCAGTTCAAGATGGTCTCTCAAGAAAGGTTTGGCCTGGATACCCGGTTGTTGAAGGACATGGCATTGGCCTGACAAGCAAAGATGCTGTTCATGATTCAGTTTTTACCCGTCAAATTACCTTTGAGCCTGGCCTTGCGGCTGGCCATCAACACGCTGCCGGCCATTGCCGCCGACGGCATGGCAACAGAATGTGAGAGCGGGAATGCGCAGTAAATTTGAGCGCGCGAATGAAAAAATCCCGCCATGAAGGCGGGATTCTTATGCCGCTGAACGTCGCTATTACGACGGGAACAGCTCGGACAGTTTCATCGACAGCATCATGTCGCCCTCAACGCGCAGCTTGCCGCCCATGAAAGCCTGCATGCCGTCGGTTTCACCGCTGACGATACCTTTCAGGGTTTCGCTATCCAGTACCAGCGTGCAGTTGGCGTCCGGGTTCTCGCCTTCCTGGATATCGCAGGTGCCGTCTTTGACGATCAGCGAGTACTGCTTGTCTTCGTCAGTGATGTTGAAACCGAAAACCAGATCCAGACCGGCAGCAGCGGCTGGGTTGAACTTGGCTTGCATTGCTTTTACGGCATCGGCTACGGAGGTCATGGTTCGATCCTTATGAGGTTGATTACAGCAAGGTTCACAGTTAACCGGACTCAACGGAAAGTGATGAGTTCCGGAGCCTTCAACAGCTGCAGGTGTGCATGACTGTTGAAGGAGGCCAAAGCCACCTCGCGACCGCGGAACTTCAGCTGGTTGAGCGAGGTGTTGACGATTTGCCAGTTCAATTCAAAGGCCTGTCTGGCAGGCATTTGCGTAATGAGGTGGAGCAGGGCGGTGATGGTGCCGCCGGAGGTGAACACGGCGATTTTCTGTTTGTCGCCAGCCTGTTCAAGAATTCGCTGCAGTCCGGCCTGAACCCGTTCGACGAAACCCAGCCAGCTTTCCAGCCCCGGCGTGTCAAAAGTGCCGGCCAGCCAGCGCTCGATGATCAAGGCGAAAATCCGTTGGAATTCGCCACGGTTCTGTGCGGCGTTGCGCAGGATGTCGAGGGCTTCCGGCTCGTCCGCCAGCATGTCCGGGAGCAGCGCGCGAATGACCGCGTCGGCATCGAATTCGTTGAACGCAGAATCGGTTTCCAGGGTCGGCACCGGCAGGCCTTTGGCGGCGTATTGCGCCAGCGCGCTGGTGGCCGTGTGCTGTTGGCGACGCAGGTCACCGGCGAGGCAGCGATCGAAGCTGATGCCCAGTTCAGCGAGGTGCTGACCGAGGATTTCTGCCTGACGCACACCGGTCGGCGACAGGACGTCATAGTCGTCTGCACCAAAGGAGGCCTGGCCATGTCGTATCAAGTAGATGCTGCCCACGTCCGCGTCATCCCGGTACGTTGAAGGTTGTGGCGAGGTTATGAGGATGACGGGTAGCTGTCAATGAAAAAACATACGCTTGTTTGAAATGCCCGTTACAGGGGTGTTGCCAGAGGTTTCACGGCTGGCCGACAAGCCGACGCATGGGTATGCTGGAGCCATCCCGCGTGTGTCTCACATCCGCGCATCGTTTAAGGAGTCTTTGTGGAGTTTTTCACCGAATACGCCAGCTTCCTGGCCAAGACCGTCACCCTGGTAGTTGCCATTCTGGTGGTGCTTGCCAGTTTTGCCGCATTGCGCAGCAAGGGCCGGCGCAAATCGGCCGGTCAGTTGCAGGTCAGCAAACTCAATGATTTCTACAAGGGCCTGCGTGAGCGCCTGGAGCAGACGTTGCTCGACAAGGATCAGCTCAAGGCTTTGCGCAAAGGCGAAGCCAAGTCCGAAAAAAGCGCGAAAAAGCAGAAGAAACAACCTGACGCCAAATCCCGCGTATTCGTCCTCGATTTCGACGGCGACATCAAAGCTTCCGCCACCGAAAGCCTGCGCCACGAAATCACTGCGTTGCTGACACTCGCCACGCCAAAGGACGAAGTGGTCCTGCGTCTGGAAAGCGGCGGCGGCATGGTTCACAGCTATGGTCTGGCGTCCTCGCAACTGGCGCGTATCCGCGAGGCCGGCGTACCGTTGACCGTGTGCATCGACAAGGTCGCGGCCAGCGGCGGCTACATGATGGCGTGCATCGGCGAGAAGATCATCAGCGCGCCGTTCGCGATTCTCGGCTCGATCGGCGTGGTTGCACAGCTGCCCAACGTCAACCGCTTGCTGAAGAAACACGACATCGACTTTGAAGTCCTCACCGCCGGTGAGTACAAGCGCACCCTGACCGTGTTTGGCGAAAACACTGAGAAGGGCCGGGAGAAGTTTCAGGAAGACCTGGACATCACCCATCAACTGTTCAAGAACTTCGTGGCCCGCTATCGCCCGCAACTGGCCATTGACGATGTGGCCACCGGTGAAGTCTGGCTCGGCGTCGCGGCGTTGGATAAACAACTGGTCGATGAACTCAAGACCAGCGATGAATACCTGGCCGACCGGGCGAAAAAGGCTGAGGTCTACCACCTGCACTACGCCGAGCGCAAAAGCTTGCAGGAACGTATTGGCATGGCCGCCAGCGGCTCGGTCGACCGCGTACTGCTGAGCTGGTGGAGTCGTCTGACCCAGCAGCGCTTCTGGTAATTCGAGCAGGCATAAAAAAACGCCGGTCACATGACCGGCGTTTTTTTGTCCGCAGCAAACCTTCAGCGGCGACGGAACAGCGGCAGCGGTTCGTCGGTGGCGGCCTGATAGGTCACCGAAAAGTCCTTGAGACCTTCCAAAGCTTCGTACGGGTCTTTGTCCGCACGCACGGCAAAGGCGTCGAAACCACAGCGGTGCATGTAGAACAGCTGATCGCGCAGCACGTCACCAATCGCCCGCAGTTCACCTTTGAAACCGTAACGGTCGCGCAGCAGACGGGCGTTGGAGTAGTTGCGGCCGTCAGTGAACGCCGGGAAGTTCAGGGCAATCACCTGGAACTCGGCGACGTCTTCACCGATTTCCTCGGCTTCTTCGTCGGCGTCCAGCCACACACCCAGACCACCGTCGCGAGCCTTGAGCATGCGACTGTGTTCACGCCACAGTTGCAGCGGCACGATCAGGTCGTCGCAGTTGCTGATCTCGTCGATGTTGAAATCCTTGGGCAGCAAGTGCCAGGTTTCGTCGACGACCGCGTTGTTCTTAATGATTCGCTGCATAGACGCGTTCCTTGAAGAGGTCGATGCCAATACGCTGGTAGGTGTCAATGAAGCGCTCGTCTTCAGTACGTTGTTCAACGTACACGTCGATCAGCTTCGAGATCACGTCCGGCATGGCTTCCTGGGCGAAGGACGGGCCGAGGATCTTGCCCAGGCTCGCATCACGGCTGGCGCTGCCGCCGAGGGAGACCTGATAGAACTCTTCGCCTTTCTTGTCCACCCCGAGGATGCCGATGTGGCCGACGTGGTGGTGACCACAAGCGTTCATGCAGCCGGAGATGTTCAGGTCCAGCTCACCGATGTCGAACAGGTAGTCGAGGTCGTCGAAGCGACGCTGGATAGACTCGGCAATCGGGATCGACTTGGCGTTGGCCAGCGAGCAGAAATCACCGCCAGGGCAGCAGATGATGTCGGTCAGCAAGCCGATGTTCGGCGTGGCGAAACCGCCTTCACGCAGCTCACCCCACAGAGCAAACAACTGGCTTTGCTCGACGTCGGCAAGAATGATGTTCTGCTCGTGCGAGGTGCGCAGTTGACCAAAGCTGTAGCGGTCGGCCAGATTGGCGACGGCGTCGAGCTGCTTGTCGGTGATGTCGCCCGGGGCAACGCCGGTCGGTTTCAGCGACAGGGTCACGGCCACGTAGCCCGGCTTTTTGTGCGCCAGGGTGTTGCGGGTGCGCCAGCGAGCGAAGCCTGGATGCTCTTTGTCCAGCTCGGCCAGTTGCGCGGTCTGGTTGTCCAGCGCCTTGTAGTCCGGGTCGACGAAGTGCTTGGCGACGCGATGCAGTTCAGCCTCGGTCAGTGTGGTCTGGCCACCGCGCAGGTGTTCCATTTCCGCATCGACTTTCTGCGCGAACACTTCCGGCGTGAGGGCTTTGACGAGGATCTTGATCCGCGCCTTGTATTTGTTGTCGCGACGGCCGTAGCGGTTGTACACGCGCAGGATGGCGTCGAGGTAGCTCAACAGATCCTGCCACGGCAGGAACTCGTTGATGAACGCGCCAACCACCGGAGTACGACCGAGGCCACCACCGACCAGCACGCGGAAGCCCAGTTCGCCAGCGGCGTTGTGCACCGGCTCAAGGCCGATGTCGTGAACTTCAATGGCCGCACGGTCAGCGGTCGAACCGTTGACGGCGATCTTGAACTTACGCGGCAGGTAGGCGAATTCGGGGTGGAACGTGGTCCACTGACGGACGATCTCGCACCATGGGCGCGGATCAATCACTTCGTCCGCAGCGACACCGGCGAACTGGTCGGTGGTGACGTTGCGCAGGCAGTTGCCGCTGGTCTGGATCGCGTGCATCTGCACGGTGGCCAGTTCAGCCAGAATGTCCGGGATGTCTTCCACCGCGGGCCAGTTGAACTGCACGTTCTGCCGCGTACTGATGTGGGCGTAGCCCTTGTCGTAGTCGCGGGCAATCTTGGCCATCATGCGCACCTGACGCGAAGTCAGCTGGCCGTAAGGCACCGCCACACGCAACATCGGCGCGAAGCGCTGGATGTACAGGCCATTTTGCAGGCGCAGGGGGCGGAATTCTTCTTCGCTCAGCTCACCTGCCAGATAGCGTCGGGTCTGATCACGGAACTGCTTGACGCGGTCCTCGATGATCCGCTGATCGTACTCGTCGTATACGTACATATAAGTCCTGTTCTCAGGCTTGGGCCATTCGGAGTAGCACTGCGTTTTCGCTTGCTGGAGTCCGATTGTGCCTCTGCAATTCTGCGCGCACGGCCGCGCACTCCCTAACGGAGCCGGGGCAATATACCCGTTTGCAGTTATGCGCAAAAGTGATGTTTGAGTATATGTAAAGAACCAAATCGCCTAACGAGAATGGCTGTCAACTAACCCACATTTGTCGTGCGGACAATCATCGTCTTAACTGTGGTCGAGTCTTTCTGCAATCACCGATAAAACCGACAAGAGGCGATGCAATGAGCAATCCGACCAAGGCAAGAAAAAGCGACAGCAGTGTCGATGCGTGGGCCATTTTGTTCCTGATCATTCTCGTAGTAGGGACAGCGGTATTCTGGGTCAGTCATCAGTAAACGACCCATCCGGGCCCGCTTCCGACAGATTGTCGGACAAAAAACGGGATCAGGCATCAATAGCCGGTGGAACGAGGGCTATAATGCGCGGCCATTTTTCCTTGGGCCTGGATGCTTCATGTTCAAGTTTGTCCACATCAGTCTTCTGTTGTTCGGCGCGCTGTTTCAGACCAGCGCGCGGGCAGAGTCTGTGCTGTTTTTGAATCCGGGCTCGACGCAGGAAGCATTCTGGGTCAGCTATTCGCAGTTCATGCAGGCGGCCGCCCATGATCTGGGCATCGATCTGCAGATTCTCTATTCCCAACGTCAGCCCGAACTGACCCTGGCTCAGGCGCGCATCGCGTTGCAGGGGCCGAATCGTCCCGAGTACCTGGTGTTCGTCAACGAACAATACGTCGCCCCGCAAATTCTGCGTCTGGCCGAGAACAGCGGCGTGAAGCTGTTTATGGTCAACGCGGCGCTGACACCTGACCAGCAAGCGCTGGTCGGTGAGCGGAACGACCGCATCGGCAGCCTAGTGCCGAACGACGAGGAGGGTGGTTACCTGATGATGAAGGAACTGATCCGCCTGCACCCGTCGACGCCCGCTGCTGAGCCGATTGAAGTGTTGGCGTTCTCCGGGTTGAAGGTCACCCCCTCGGCGCAATTGCGGGAGCGCGGCATGCAGCGAGCGCTGGCCGAACACCCACAGATGCGTCTGCGCCAATTGGTCTACAGCGGCTGGACCCAAGAGCGCGCCTATGAGCAGGCCAAACAGCTGTTTGCCCGCTACCCGAAGGTGTCGCTGGTGTGGTCGGCCAATGATGAAATGGCCTTCGGCGCGATGCGCGCTTACGCCGAGACCGGCAAAGTCCCCGGCAAAGATGCCTTGTTCAGTGCGGTCAATACCTCACCGGCGGCCTTGCAGGCGTTGGTTGACGGGCGTTTGAGCGCGCTGGTCGGCGGGCATTTCACCCTGGGCGGCTGGGCGTTGGTCGAGTTGCATGATGTTGAGCAGGGCGTCGATTTGAATCACTACGGCGGCCGTGACCGGCAGATTCCCTTGTTGCAATTGATCGACAAAGCGCACGCCCGGCAAATGCTGGCCATGGGCACGTCGCCTGACTACGGCGTGAATTTCCGCAAGCTCTCGGCCAAGGGGCAACCGGCGTCGTATCGCTACCCCTTCACCTTGCAGACCCTGATGCGCTGACCGCGTCAGACCCCGGCGAAATGCAGCACCAGTTTGACGATGGCAAACAGCGTCAGCGCAAACACCGCCGTGAACAGAATGCCCAGCATCACGAAATGGCTGGGTTTGCCATGGGTGAAGTCCCTTGCCCGGTTCTTGCCGCTCTGCACCCCGAACGCCGCCGCCATCACGCTGTGCAGCATCTGCCAGAAGGTCGGCGGTTTGTTGTCGACTGGATCGTCCATAAATCCCTCTTCGATAGTCGTGCCTTACAAGCATAGTCAACATACGCGCATGCGCCTGAGGTGGTCGCCCAGACATATCGTTACAACTGCGTCATGGGGCGATAACTATGTACCGCAGAGGCGTTCGCCCGGGATGGTCTGCTGACGCTCCATTTACAGGAGCGATGTATGTCCCCCGATTCCAGCCCCCAGCAGGTCAACGACAAACCAGCCAAACCTGTGGTCACGGGCAGTCTCCACGCTGAGTATCTCGAAGGCGCGGTTCCGCAATGGCTGGTCGACGCTGCTGCGCAAAGGAAGGATGAGATCAGACAGGCCAGGCCAGTGATACCGGCCTGGTACAGACAAGCGTCGTCGCAGCAACGCCAGGCGCTGGACAGCAGTTTCAGGAACAGTGTCCTGGCCCAGTCTGCACTGGACAAAACAATGTCTCCGCTCAAGGACATCGACGCGTTTGCCCGCCCGCTACTGACGCAAGCGCTGGAAGAGCGCTGCAAGGTCACTGTCGATGTCGACAAGACGTTCCTCAGCCTCCGGCGTTCTTTGACCATGGGTATTTTCAGTGTGGAAATCGGCTCGTTCGAAGTCTTGAACCTGACGATGCTTCAGGCTGCACTGCATAATTTCGAAATCCGCGAATGCCTGCCCGGTGCCTTTCACGACAGTTCGGGTTTTGAGGAAGAAACCACCACGGCTGGTACTTTTGCGCCCGTAACGGTCAACCTGACCGTCATGGAGTTTCTGCGTTTGTGCCGTCATCTGGATCTTGGCGCGAAGTACCAGGCGTATCTCAAGGCGTTTTTCCACACTGCCGACCCAGACCTGGCAAAGACATTGCGCTCGCAGTTCATTGCCAGCCAGAAAGCCGCCATGCGGGCGGCGGCCGAGCAAGCGTTGCTGACCAAGGATATTCGGTCTGAGGAACACGCGATGATCGTCTCGGTCATCGACGGTGAAAAACATCCTGAGGTGAGCGGCAGGCAGGTCTGGTTTCATGATTTGAGTCTGATGCGGCACAGACTGACCGGCTGCGTCGCTTTTGCTATTGGCCAGAGGCGCCGCGCCCCTGAAGCAGTCATTGTCTACGTGCCCAATGATCCCGAGCATCCGCTGAAGCGCTACACCGGTACGCAAATGGAGGAGACGTTCAAGCGTCGGTTGATCGCCCGGGATGCACAAGCGGAGCAGAGTGCCGGGCCGACGCCGTACCAGCAATTCATCAGCCAGTTCCTGGATTATGACCAGCGCCCTTACTATTTCAGTCAGTTCGTGCGCGAGTCAGCCGATTCGCCGCCGAATATCATTTCGTCGCCCTGGCGCAGAGTTCCGGCGGCATTCGGTATGTTGTCGGCTTTTGTCGATTTCAAGGAGTTGCCACCTGAGTACCCGCCAATGGAACCAGAGCCTGATCCTTATATTGCCGTCTCGATCATGGCGCACAATGAGCGCGATCCATGGGCTGAAAACAGCGACCTCTGGGCCAGGCTCTATACGCAGCATTGCGAAAAAGTGCTGGCCGATGCCCGTAGTCATGCGGTGCCGTCGAGTGACATCGACGCCAAGGTGCGCGATGCAAAACTTGCGGCCCTGCTGCAAGTCGGGCTGCTGGTGCTCAACCTGGTGTCCATGTTCGTGCCGGTACTCGGCGAGGTCATGCTGGCGATCATGGCGGGGCAACTGCTGTACGAAACCTTCGAGGGCGCGCTCGAATGGAGTGAGGGCGACAAGCACGCAGCCAAGGCGCATTTGATCGATGTCGCGGAAAACCTCGCACTCCTCGGTGTAATGAGCGCCGCCGGGGCAGGTCTTCGCAAGCTCGGCGCGGTCAAGCCGGAGCCGGTGATCGAGGACTTGCACCCGGTGACCTTGCCCAACGGCGAAACACGCCTGTGGAACCCCGACCTCAGCAGCTACCAGCAAGACATCAGCTTGAGTGACGCGACCGGGCCGGATCAGTCGGGCCGGTATCAACTCGACGGCAAGACTTACCTGCGTCAGGGCGAAAAGGTCTACGAACTGATTGTCGATCCGAGCACAGCGCAGTGGCGGATCAAACATCCCGCTGAGCCCAACGCTTACCAGCCAGTGCTGCAACACAATGGCCAGGGTGCCTGGCGCCATACGCTGGAACAACCGATGAGCTGGAATCGCCTGACGCTGTTGCGGCGCATGGGGCATGTGACCGATGGGCTCTCTGATGAAATGTTGCTGACGCTGGCCGATGTCAGCGGCGTCAGCGAAAACAGCTTACGCAAGATGCACCTGGATCACGCGTCCGCGCCGCCCGAGTTGCGCGACGCCCTGCGCTTGTTCAAAGCTGATGCACAAGCCGTGCAAATGATCGAGCAATTGCGCGGCGCGACACCGATTGATGACCGTTATTTGCTGGCTTTGCCGCTGGTCACGCAAATGCCGCGCTGGCCCTACGATCGGGTATTGGAGGTCTTCGCCGGCCCCGAGCTGTCAGGGCCGTCGATTCGCTATGGCAGCGAAAAAGCCGTGCCCGGAGTCAGCATCATGCCAGCGATCCAGCTCACGCGCACACAGGTGCTGAATGGGCAAATGCCCGAACGGATTCTTGCGGCACTGGAAGAGAATGAGATCAACTATTTGCTTGGCAGGGAAACCGCGCAATTTCGTGTAGCGCGGCCCGAGGCGTTCGGCCAGCAGCTGACGGAGCATGTTTATACGCGCCAGGCTTCGATTGTTGACAGCCTGTACCGCAGCAGTGAGCCGGACAGTGTTCGCCTGCGTATCCTGCGGCGCGAAACGCCTGGTCTGAGCGAGGCCGCCGCGCAGGATGTGCTCGATCACGCCACACCGGCGGAACGGGTGCGTCTGGACACAACCAGGCGGGCACCGCTGAACATGCTTGAAGAAGCGCGCTGGCATGCCGGTCGCGGCCGCCAGACGCGTGCATTTGCCGGTTTGCACAGCGAAAACCTCGCGTCGGCGGATAGCCGCCGCCTCGCCTTACATGCGATGTCAAAGTTACCGGGCTGGCCGCAGTCGTTACGTCTGGAAATTCGCGCGGGCAGTCCGACTGGCGCGTTGCTCGACAGCCTCGGTGAAAACACCGCAGCCAACCGAAAGTATCTAATCAAGGACGGGCTGTTTTACCAGGCCTTCGACGATCGAGGGCAACCGCTCAACAGCACGCCCAGACCGGCTGACAGCTTTTACCGCGCGATCATGCGCGTGCTGTCCGATGACAATGCCGCCGCGATGGGATTGAGCGATGGCAGCCGAAGTCATGCGTTGCAGCGCAAGGTTATCGAGTCTGCGTTCAAGCACCGTGAGGGCGTTGCGCAATTGCTGGCGCCACAGGCCAAGCGGTTCAAAGCACCGAGCCGAATCGGCGCCACGCTGAAGGGCTATTACGCGAGCGGGCGTGGCTCCGGCCTGCTTCCCTCGCTTTGGGTGCGGGTGATGGAGCTCTATCCGGGCCCGCAACAGGCGGAGGCATTTCTCCAGCAGCAACGTGGCCGGACCGACCAGCAAATCTTCTCGGTGTTGCAGATGCGCCAACGTGAGTGGGAAGGGCTCAACGCTGCGCTTGACCAGTGGCAGGCCGGTCCGTCCGGCAGCGAGGCTGCACAGGGCAGGGCGCGGTTTGCCCAGGCCGTGCGCGACGCATGGCGCAATGCGCCGCTCGCCGCGCAGGTTCCGGACGCGGCACGCTTGGCGCTGGTGTGTGATGCGCCGTTGCCAGAGCTGAACACTTCTTTTGCACACATACGTGAGCTGTCGGTGGCTGGCAGCGGCTTGACGGACGCCAATGCGGATGCCTTTCTGGCGCAATTTCCCGAGGTGACCCATCTGTCGATAGGCAACCTTGAGCGTGGTCTGGAATATCTATCGTCCAGAACCCGGCCGCTCACTTCAGTGCCGTCGGCGGTCGCCCGGTTGCCCCGGCTTGTCAGTCTGCGCTTTTCCACCCATGCGCCAGCACTGGCAGCGGACTTTCCGGCAACGCTGGGTACGCTTACGTCGCTGGAAACGCTACATCTCGACTATGCCGGCTTCGACGCCAGAAGCCTGCATGCGCTGGATCTGAGCCCTTTGCGGTACTTGCGCTCCTTGCGCATCGACGCGCCCTATGCGTTATGGCAATGGCCGGCGTACGTCGAGCGGCTCGCGCAACTGGAACGTCTGGATCTGACGCACAGCGCGATACGCGCGTTGCCCGAATCCCTGTATAGCGGACAAGAGCGGCTCTGGGCCGGACTGTCGCTGGACTGGGCGGCGCTGGCTCCGGCGCAGTTCATGCGTGCTTACGAATATGTCCGCAACTACTCCGGTGAACTCGGCCATCTGGTCGATCTGAATCAGATGGTCAGCCAGTATTGCCGGGCGGAGCTGGACTTCATGGCGACCTTGCCCGATCTGCTCGATCCCTTACCGGCGAGCTTCGATGCCGCATGGACAACGCCCGAGGCGAGAATGACGGCGATTACCCGACTCAGGGCTGAACACGACGCAATCTTTGCCCAATTTCATATGCCGGCGCATCCGCAGGCGATGCGCTCTGCAGGGCTTCGCTGGCAATGGGCAACGGGGCGCAACGCGGGGACTTTACGCGCCCTCAAGCAAAGCTGGAATGCCGCCATCCGCCAACGTTATGGCGTGCCCGGCGACATTGCCACGTTTGAATTGCCTGTATCGAGAGTGGGGCTGATTGAACAGGCAGGCGTGGAGCAGATCATCGAATTGCCAGCATTGCCGGCCGGCAGCTTTGCCCATGTCCGCACGCTGCGTCTGGGGCAACTGGACGTTCCCGTCGAACAGGCGCGCGCCTTTATCCGGGGGTTCAGTGCAACCGAAACGCTGGTCATGACGGGGAACAACTTCACCGAGTTGCCGTTCGCTGCCGCTGATCTGCCAGCGTTGAGACAACTCGACCTATCGGCCAACAGCATCGTGATCACCCCGGCGGTGCAGGCACAATTCAATGGCTTGCAACGACTCGGCAGCCTGAACCTGCAAGCAAACCCGCTGGGCCAATTGGATGTAAGCGCCTTCCGCCACCTTCAGGCGCTGAACCTCAGGGCGACGCGGTTGCAAGCCTGGCCTGCCGGTGCCGAGCGTCTCGAGCGGTTGTACTGGCTCGACTTGCGTGACAACGCGATCGCAGCGCTCCCGCCACAAGCCTTGGCCGATCCGCACGCGCTGATGAAAGTCAATCTGAGCGGCAATGCTTTCAGTCCTGCCGGTGCGGTTGCCCTGAACGCCGCGTTGCAGCGCATCGAACACAGCTTTGTGTTACCCGAAGGCACACTCGCACGTTTTGCCGAGGAGCCCGTCCCGGACAACATTTTGCCGAGCCAGTCGGGCTGGTCGTTGACGAGCCTGTTATTGGTGCTTCCCGAACAGCGTATCGCATCCCCGGGCGAAGCCGGGAGACTTACGGATCTGCAGCGCCTGCATCCGGGCATGACGCAGGAGCGCGCCGTGCAGGTATTGCAGAACCTGCGTGAAACAGGATTGAACAGTGGGCAAATAGATGTGCAGATCGCTCAATGGCATCAGGCTTGCGAAGGGCTGACCCGGCAGTTGAATGGCTGGCTGTTTACGCGGGGTGTACCCACGGGCGAGCGCCGAGTATCTGCGCAAAGCCGTTCCCGCGCGGCGGTACGTATCCGCGAAGCCTGGCGTGCGGGACTCGGACATAGCCCCGGTGCAGAAGGGCTGACACTTGGCCTTGAGGGCTTGCAGACTGGCGACTTGCCAAGCCTGACGGTGCCGCTTGCGAGCGTCACCACGCTGGATCTGAGTGGTGTGGGTATGACCTCCGCCGGCGCATCCGGTTTTCTGGGAGCCTTTGCCAATCTCAGGACATTGAGACTGAGTGGCAATGGGCTGACGGCTGTTCCAGAGCCACTGCTGCGCATGAGTCAGCTGGAACGTCTGGAAATGCAATATTGCGACCTGTCCAGCGCCACCAGCGTCTATCCGTTGCTCGGTAGTATCCGGTTGCGCTGGCTCGACCTCAGTTATAACGAACTTCAGGTTTTCAACCCGCCTGGATCAGGTGCTGTCGAAACGCTTGATCTGCGCTTCAACCAGCTGATTGATTGGCCCGGTGGAGCACTCGAGGCGCCAAACCTGCGGACGTTGAACCTCAGTGGCAACGACATTACCGAGATTCCCGATGAACTCTTCGACGGTAGTCACGCGCAACTGATCGCGGGCACGGACTTGTCTGAGAACACTGAACTGTCACTTCACGCGTTACAGCGACTCAGGTTCCAAAGCCGCGTCAACCACGCTCCAGAGATACTGGGCATTGCGCGTGAGGACATTGACGGCATGATTGACGCGCACGTCTTCGGCATCGACGAAAGCGGTTTTTCAGAGTCGGGCAGTGACAGCAACGGTTCTGCTGAGGGGGCTGTCGGCGTTGACATATATGCCGTGGTGGCGCCCGTCGAACCCGTCTCTAATCCGGCTCTGGCTATATCGCCTGAAGCATTGAATCCCTGGCTTGCGGGTGCTCCGCCGGCATTGGCCTCCACGCGAACAACCCTTTGGACGCGGTTGGCGGAAGAGCCCAATCACGAGCGCTTTTTTCAGCTGATCTACCTGTTGCGTTATGCCCAGGACTTCCGGATTGCGCGCGCCGAACTGACCCATCGGTTGTGGCGTGTCATGGAGGCTGCCAGTGAGAACAGCGAACTGCGCGAATTGATGTTCCACAACGCCGAGACGCACGGTGCGTGTCCGGATGGCCGAATCCTGACGTTCAGCGAGCTGGAGGTTCGCGCTTATGAATACACCGCACTGCGCGATATTCCGCACGACCGTCCGGACCTTCGCGGGCGAGCCTTGCTCGATCTGACTCGGCGGCTGTTTCGACTGGAACGGGTCGACAGGCTGGCAGAAGTCGCCGGACGCCATCAAGACCGGGCGCAAATCCGCCTGCGTTACCGGCTTGGCATGACTCGCGGCTGGCCGGACGGGCTGGAGTTGCCGGGTCAGCCAGAACACTCGCTATACGACACGCCGATCAGCGGGCAGCGCTTGATCAATGCTCGGGCTGCGGTATTGGCGGATGAGGCGTCCAGCCTGTTTCTGGACGATCTGATTTCGCGTGACTACTGGAGCCGTTACCTGAAAGATATTTACCCTGACGTTTTCGACGAACTGGAACGCAACGCCACACAACGCCTGGAAGAGGTCGAGGACGCCCATCCGGACAAACACGGCGATGAAGCGTCGCGCGAGCGCTATCTAGAGGCCATGAACCTGCTGGAGATCGAGTTGGCGCTGGCACGCGCCGACAGGCTGAAGGAACTGTCCCGAACGGAATTGCAAAAGCTGGCGACGGTGGTTATCGATGCACCACCCGCGCCATCATCACCGCAACCGGGGCCCTCAAGACGCCAATGAATGCCTGAACGGACCTGGGACTGAGCTCCCAGATCCGTGGCGGGTTTCAGTTGTCGTAGCCGAGGTTCGGCGCCAGCCAGCGCTCGGTCACACTCAGCTCCTGGCCTTTGCGCGAGGTGTAGCTTTGCACCTGATCCTTGTCGACCTTGCCCACGGCGAAGTACTGCGCTTGCGGGTGGGCGAAGTACCAGCCGCTGACCGCAGCCGCCGGGAACATCGCGTAGTGTTCGGTGAGGAACACACCACTGCGACCGGCGCGCATTTCTTCGGCTTGCGGATCGAGCAAGGCGAACAGCGCCGCTTTCTCGGTGTGATCCGGGCACGCCGGGTAACCCGGAGCAGGGCGGATGCCGCTGTATTGCTCTTTGATCAGCGCGTCGTTATCGAGCACTTCGTCCTTGGCATAACCCCAGTGCTCTTTACGCACTTGCTGGTGCAGCCACTCGGCGCAGGCCTCGGCCAAACGGTCGGCCAGGGCTTTGACCATGATCGAGTTGTAGTCGTCGCCAGCGTCTTGATAAGCCTTGGCCACTTCTTCGGCGCCGATGCCGGCGGTGGTGATGAAACCACCGACGTAGTCGGTCACTTCGCTGTCCTTCGGCGCTACGAAGTCAGCCAGCGAGAAGTTTGGTTTGCCGTCGGTCTTGATGATCTGCTGGCGCAGGTGATGCAGCTTGGCCAATGGCTTGCCGTCATCGCCGTACAGTTCGATGTCGTCGTCATGTACTTGATTGGCCGGCCAGAAGCCGAACACCGCACGGGCGCTGATCAGCTTCTCGTCGATCAGCTTGGCGAGCATCTCCTGCGCGTCCTTGTACAGCGCGGTGGCGGCCTCACCGACCACTTCATCTTCGAGGATGCGCGGGAACTTGCCAGCCAGGTCCCAAGAGATAAAGAACGGCGTCCAGTCGATGTATTCGGCCAAGACCTTGAGGTCGATGTTGTCCAGTACCTTGCTGCCGGTGAAGGTCGGTTTGACCGGCTGATAATTGGCCCAGTCGRACTGTGGCTTCTTGGCGATGGCCGCTGCGTAGCTCAGGCGCTCGGTGCGGGCGCTGCGGTTCGAGGTACGTTCGCGCACATCGATGTATTCCAGACGCGTCTTTTCGACGAAACCGGCCTTCAATTCTTTCGACAGCAACTGCGTCGCCACGCCCACTGCACGGGAGGCGTCGGTCACGTAGACCACGGCATCGTTGCTGTACTTCGGCTCGATCTTCACCGCCGTGTGCGCTTTGGAAGTGGTCGCGCCACCGATCATCAGCGGCAGGTGAAAGTCCTGGCGCTGCATTTCACGGGCAACGTGAACCATTTCGTCCAGCGACGGCGTGATCAGGCCGGAGAGACCGATGATGTCGCATTTCTGTTCTTTGGCGACCTGCAGAATCTTCTCCGCCGGGACCATCACGCCAAGGTCGACGATGTCATAGCCGTTGCAACCAAGTACCACACCGACAATGTTTTTGCCGATGTCGTGCACGTCGCCTTTCACGGTTGCCATGAGGATCTTGCCTTTGGCTTCCGGCTTGTCGCCTTTTTCCAGTTCGATGAACGGGATCAAGTGCGCCACCGCCTGCTTCATCACTCGCGCGGATTTCACCACTTGCGGGAGGAACATTTTGCCGGCGCCGAACAGGTCGCCGACGATGTTCATGCCGGACATCAGCGGGCCTTCGATCACTTCGATCGGGCGGGCGAACGACTGGCGCGACTCTTCGGTGTCTTCAACGATGTGCGTGGTGATGCCTTTGACCAGCGCATGTTCCAGACGCTTGTTGACCTCCCAGCTGCGCCACTCTTCGGTCTCGGCTTCCTTGACGCTGCCGTCGCCCTTGTACTTGTCGGCGATGGCGAGGAGGGCGTCGGTGCCTTCTGGCGTGCGGTTGAGAATCACATCTTCCACGGCGTCGCGCAGTTCCTGCGGGATCTGGTCGTAGATCTCCAACTGCCCGGCGTTGACGATGCCCATGGTCAGGCCCGCGCGGATCGCGTACAGCAGGAACACCGAGTGGATCGCCTCACGCACCGGGTTGTTGCCACGGAACGAGAATGACACGTTGGACACGCCGCCCGAGGTCAGCGCATACGGCAGTTCGTCGCGGATGTAGGCGCAGGCGTTGATGAAGTCCACTGCGTAGTTGTTGTGTTCTTCAATACCGGTAGCGACGGCGAAGATGTTCGGGTCGAAGATGATGTCTTCCGGCGGGAAGCCGACTTCGTTGACCAGAATGTCGTAGGAGCGTTTGCAGATTTCTTTCTTGCGCGCTTCGGTGTCGGCCTGGCCAGCTTCGTCAAACGCCATCACCACTACGGCCGCGCCGTAGCGTTTGCACAGTTTGGCGTGATGGATGAACTGCTCGACGCCTTCTTTCATGCTGATCGAGTTGACGATGCCCTTGCCCTGAATGCACTTGAGGCCGGCTTCGATCACTTCCCATTTCGACGAGTCGATCATGATCGGCACGCGGGAGATGTCCGGTTCACCGGCGATCAGATTGAGGAAGGTCACCATGGCCTTCTTCGAATCGAGCATCCCTTCGTCCATGTTGATGTCGATCACCTGCGCGCCGGCCTCGACCTGTTGCAGGGCGACTTCGAGGGCTTCGGTGTAGTTGTCTTCACGGATCAGACGGGCGAACTTGGCCGAACCGGTGATGTTGGTACGCTCGCCAACGTTCACGAACAGCGAGTTGCGATCGATGGTGAACGGCTCCAGACCCGAGAGGCGGCAGGCCTTCGGAATGTCCGGAATCTGACGCGGCGCGTAACCGGCGACGGCTTTGGCGATGGCTTCGATGTGCCCCGGGGTGGTGCCGCAGCAACCGCCGACGATGTTGAGGAAGCCGCTCTGGGCGAATTCTTCGATGACTTTGGCGGTTTCCGACGGCAGTTCGTCGTACTCGCCAAACTCGTTCGGCAGGCCGGCATTCGGGTGCGCGGATACGTGGGTGCTGGCCTTGTTCGACAGCTCTTCCAGGTACGGACGCAGCTCACTGGCGCCGAGCGCACAGTTGAGACCGACCGAGATTGGCTTGGCGTGCGCCACGGAGTTCCAGAACGCTTCGGTGGTTTGCCCCGACAGGGTCCGGCCGGAGGCGTCAGTGATCGTGCCGGAAATCATGATCGGCAGTTCGATGTGCAGCTCTTCGAACACGCCTTGCACGGCGAAGATCGCCGCTTTGGCGTTGAGGGTGTCGAAAATGGTTTCGATCAGGATCAGATCCGCGCCGCCTTCGATCAGGCCTTTGGTGGCTTCGGTGTAGTTTTCCACCAGTTCATCAAAGGTGACGTTGCGGTAGCCCGGGTTGTTGACGTCGGGCGACAGCGAGCAGGTGCGGCTGGTCGGGCCGAGCACGCCGGCGACGAAGCGCGGCTTGGCCGGGTTCTCGGCGGTCTTGGCGTCGGCAACCTTGCGCGCCAGACGTGCGCCTTCTACGTTTAGCTCGTACGCCAGTTCTTCCATGCCGTAGTCGGCCATGGAAATGCGCGTGGCGTTGAACGTGTTGGTTTCGAGGATGTCGGCGCCGGCATCCAGATAGGCTTTCTCGATGCCGCCGATCACGTCCGGACGGCTGATGACCAGCAGGTCGTTGTTGCCCTTGACGTCACTCGGCCAGTCGGCGAAGCGTTTGCCGCGATAGTCCTGCTCTTCGAGCTTGTAGCTCTGGATCATCGTGCCCATACCGCCATCGAGTATCAGGATGCGCTCTTTGAGAGCTTGCTTGAGAGCTTGAAGGCGGACGCTGCGATCGGACATTTGGACTACTCGGAAAGACCATTACGAAGGAGCGGGATCATAGCAAACCTGTGCGCTTTTAGAGCATATGGGACTTTTGCATGAATATCGCTCATGTTGGTACGAACGTCATACTGTAGAATCGCGGCGTTTTTTTCTGGATCGGGATCAAGGGCATGTCGTACCGCGTCATCAGCATTTTATTGCTGCTTCTAAGCTGGGGCGCCGTTGCGCAGGAACCCACGATCTCGTATAGCCGTGATATCCAACCGATCTTCACCGAGAAGTGCGTGGCCTGCCATGCTTGTTACGACTCGGCCTGCCAGTTGAATCTGGGCAGCGGTGAGGGCGCGGCCCGTGGTGCGAGCAAAATGCCGGTCTACGACGGCGAGCGCACACAAGCGGCACCCACCACCCGACTGTTTTACGATGCCTTCGGTAAACGTGCCTGGCAGCAAAAAGACTTCTATTCGGTGCTCGATGCCCAAGGCAGCCAGGCTGCGCTGATGGCGCGCATGCTAGAACTTGGACACAAGACGCCACTGACGCCGAACGCCAAGCTCCCGGAAGACATCGTGCTGGGTCTGAACCGCGAAAACCTGTGCGCGATGCCCGCCGAGTTCGAAGGCTATGCCGGCGCGCATCCGAAAGAAGGCATGCCGCTGGCAGTCACCGGGCTGACCGATCAGCAATATCAGACGCTGCAACGCTGGCTGGCCTCGGGTGCGCCGATTGACGAACAAGGCCTGGCGCCAAGCACCAAAGAGGCGCTGCAGATCGTCCAGTGGGAAAACCTGCTCAACACTCCCGGCGCACGGCAAAGTCTGGTCGGTCGCTGGTTGTACGAGCATTGGTACCTTGCGCATATCTATTTCAAGGACGGCGAGCCGGGCCATTATTTCCAGTGGGTACGTTCGCGCACGCCGACCGGGCAGCCAATCGACCTGATCGCCACCCGTCGCCCCAACGATGATCCGGGCACTCAGGTGTATTACCGCTTGTGGCCGGTGCAAGGGGTGATCGTGCACAAGACCCACATCACCTATCCGTTGAGCGCGGCGAAAATGGCGCGGGTCAAAAGTCTGTTCTATAGCGGTAACTGGCAGGTTAATGCCTTGCCGGGCTACGGCCCGCAGAGCCGCGCCAACCCGTTCGCCACATTTGAAGCGATCCCGGCGCAGGCGCGTTATCAGTTCATGCTCGATAACGCCGAATACTTCGTCCGCACGTTTATTCGCGGCCCGGTGTGCCGTGGGCAGATCGCCACCGACGTGATCCGTGACAACTTCTGGGCGCTGTTCCAGGCGCCGGAACATGACCTCTATATCACTGACCCGAACTATCGCGGCCAGGCCACGCCGTTGCTGGCCATGCCCGGGCAGAACGATGACGTCGGCAGCGTACYGAGCCTGTGGCGCAACTACCGTGACAAACGAAACGAATACGAAGCCTTGCGCCGCGACAGCTACGCTGATTTGCCGGCGCCCAGCTGGTCGACCCTGTGGGCCGGCAACGACAACGCGCTGTTGAGCATTTTCCGCCACTTCGACAGCGCCTCGGTGACCAAAGGCCTGATCGGCGAGGTGCCGCAGACGATGTGGCTGTTCGACTATCCGCTGCTGGAGCGCACCTATTACCAGTTGGCAGTCAACTTCGATGTGTTCGGCAACGTCTCGCATCAGGCGCAAACCCGTCTGTATTTCGATTTGATCCGCAATGGCGCCGAGCAAAACTTCCTGCGCCTGATGCCGGCCGACTCCCGAGAGGATTACCTCGACGATTGGTATCAGAACAGCGGCCAGTTCAAGATGTGGCTCGATTACGAAGCGATCGACGACGACAAGCCGACGGCACTCAAACTTGATGACAAAGACCCGAAATACGACTTCGCCATGCAGTTGCTGGCGCGTTACGGTGATCTCAATGCGCACCCGGATCCGATCAACCGCTGCGATGGGGCTTACTGCTCGCGGCCGAATATTGACCCGGCCCTGCAAAATGCCGAGCAGGCGCTGAGCCGCCTGACCTCGCGTCCGGCGGCCGGTTTGAAGGTCATCGACCAACTGCCGGAAGCCACCATGCTGCGCATTGCAACCGCCAACGGCAAACGCGAGGTCTACAGCCTGTTGCGCAACCGCGCGCACAGCAACGTGGCGTTCCTGCTTGGTGAGTCGCTGCGCTATCAGCCCGGGCTGGACACGATCACCATTTACCCGGGCGTGCTCAGCAGCTATCCGAACTTCATCTTTAATGTCCCGGCCGATCAGGTGCCGGAGTTTGTCGATGCAATGGAAAACGCCAAGGACGCCAATCGTTTCGAAAAAATCGTCGAACGCTGGGGTATTCGGCGCAGTCACCCGCAATTCTGGTTCTATTTCCACGATCTGAGCCAATACCTGCACGAAACCGACCCGGTGGAAGAGGGCGTGCTGGACATGAACCGCTACGAGAATCTTTGATCGTTTCAGATTGGCCTGCTGTCCCAACTTGAAGCAACACAACCAAACCCTTGTAGGAGTGAGCCTGCTCGCGATGGCGGCGGTACATTCAACATCTCTAGTGCCTGATTTTCCGCTATCGCGAGCAGGYTCACTCCTACAAGGGATCTGAGGTGGATTCAGGAATTGTGATCGGGAGCAGGTGATGTTGATTTCAGTGCAAGCCCTGCGTGCGCTGGCCGCGTGGACGGTGGTGTGCCACCACTTCATGCAGATTTTTTTTGACTTCAAGGCGCGCGGACCGGTCGGCCAGTTCTTTATCGACAAAGGCGCGGTGGGCGTCGACATTTTCTTTGTCATCAGCGGGTTGGTGATTTTCCTCTCGACCGAAAACAAACCGCTGCCGCCCGCGCGTTTCCTGCTGTACCGGCTGTTTCGCATCGTCCCGGCGTACTGGCTGTACACGCTGCTGATGGCGCTGCTGGTGGTGTTCGCCCAACCTTTGCTGCCGGATCAGACGGTGGACTGGGGCCATCTGCTGCTGTCGTTGCTGTTCATTCCTACCGAGAATCCTGGCGGCTACGGTATCTATCCGACGTTAAATGTCGGCTGGACACTGAATTACGAAATGCTTTTCTACGTGCTGTTTGCCTGGGCGCTGCTGTTTCGTTTGCAGGTGCGCCTGCTGGTGGTCGCGGCGCTGTTGTTTGCCGTGTGTCAGGCCTGGACCGGGTTTGGCTGGGTCAGCGCGTTCTATCGCTCGGACATCGTTTATGAGTTTCTGCTGGGGATCGGCATTGGCATGCTCTATCGGCGGGGCTGGATCGGTGCGGGACTGTGGCTGCCGCTAGTGGCCATCGTCGCGGCGTTGCTGACGATCTATCACTTGGCACCGGCGCCAAGGCTGCTGAACTGGGGCGTGCCGAGTGCAGTGCTGGTCATGGCGTGTATCTCACTTGAGCGTTATGTCGAGCGCAGCCGAATGCTCAAACTGCTTGGCGATTGCTCGTATTCGGTTTACCTGATGCACGTGCTGGTGCTGTCGGCGGGGGGATTTATCGCGCAGCGCTACGCGATCAACCCGTATTTGATGTTTGCCCTGTGCGCGCTGGCGATTGGCGTTGGCTCGTGGTTGAGCTACGAATGGGTGGAAAAGCGCAGCTACCATTGGCTCAAGGCGCGGGTTGACATGGAGCCGGACGAGAATCTTTCCCGACAAAAATACTAGGACTTTGTCCGGCGCAATGATTGGCGTAAACTGCGCCCAAGCCTGCGAGGAGTTTCCATGACCGCTATTACCATTACCGACGCCGCCCACGATTACCTGGCTGATCTGCTCTCCAAGCAGAACACCCCGGGCATTGGCATCCGCGTCTTCATCACCCAGCCTGGCACCCAGTACGCTGAAACCTGCATTGCCTACTGCAAGCCGGGCGAAGAAAAACCTGAAGACACCGCGTTGGGGCTGAAAAGCTTCACCGCGTATATCGATCACTTCAGCGAAGCGTTTCTCGATGACGCCGTTGTCGACTATGCCACCGACCGCATGGGCGGCCAGCTGACCATCAAGGCGCCGAACGCCAAAGTACCGATGGTCAACGCTGACAGCCCGGTCAATGAGCGCATCAACTATTACCTGCAAACCGAAATCAACCCGGGGCTGGCCAGCCACGGCGGTCAGGTCAGCCTGATCGATGTGGTTGAAGACGGCATCGCCGTTTTGCAGTTCGGTGGCGGTTGCCAGGGCTGCGGCCAGGCGGACGTAACCTTGAAGGAAGGCATCGAGCGCACCTTGCTCGAGCGTATTCCGGAGCTGAAAGGCGTTCGCGACGTGACCGACCACACGCAGAAAGAAAACGCCTACTACTAAGGTGTTCGCTGCGGACATGAAAAACGGCGCCCCGTGAGCGCCGTTTTTTTATGGGTGACATGTACCGACGCCTTCGCGAGCAAGCTCGCTCCCACATTTGATCGCATTCCAAATGTGGGAGCGAGCTTGCTCGCGAAGGCGGCTTCATKGGCGATAGAGATGCGCATGCCCGGCGCGATACAACGATGACTCGCTGAACACCTCACTGCCCAATACCCGACCCACCAGAATCAACGCCGTACGCCGAAACCCTTTGGCCTCGACCTTTCCGGCGATATCCGCCAGTGTCCCGACTACCCAATCCTGATCCGGCCATGTTGCTCGGTGAATCACCGCAATCGGGCAATCCGCGCCGTAGTGCGGCAACAGTTCGGCCAGAATCTTATCCAGATGATTAACGCCCAGATGAATCGCCATGGTCGCGCCATGCTGCGCCAGACTGCCAAGCTCTTCGCCTGCCGGCATTGCGGTTTTGTCGGCGTAGCGGGTCAGAATCACACTTTGCGACACGTCCGGCAGCGTCAATTCCGCGCCAAGCAGCGCCGCACAGRCTGCGGTGGCCGTCACGCCGGGAATGATCTCGAACGGAATATCCAGCTCACGCAGATAACGGATCTGCTCGCCAATCGCGCCATACAGACTCGGATCGCCGGAATGCACCCGCGCCACATCCTGACCCTTGGCATGCGCGGTCTTGATCAATTCGATGATCTGTTCCAGATGCAGTTCGGCGCTGTTCACCACCGTTTCGGCTTGATGGCCGTCGAGTACCGCCGCCGGCACTAGCGAACCTGCGTAGATAATCACCGGGCAACTGCGAATCAGCCGCTGGCCTTTGACAGTGATCAATTCCGGGTCGCCGGGGCCGGCGCCGATGAAGTAGACGGTCATCGTTGAATCCTGAGTAAAAGAGGGCACGACTGCGTTGCAGATGAACAACGCTCATGATCAATGGCGGGGATTATCGGGATTTTACGCCGCGCCGGCCAATGCCAGCGTGGCCTGAGCGTATTTTTGCCGGGAGATCAGCAGTTTTGCCGGCGCTTGAATCAGCTGTTCAGCGAGCGCAAGCGCGGCACTTTCGGCGACGCCGTAGCAACCGGTGCGTTCGTAAGCAATCTGTGAATGGTGACTGAGCCGCTGTTGGTAGCTGGCCAGTTCGTCACTGCTGAAGTACAGCAGGGGCAGAGCCAGTTGTGCAGCAAGTTCTTGCAGGCCCGGCTCGTCGCGCTTCAAGTCGATACTGGCCAACGCTTTCACCGCCTCAAGCTCAATGCGATGCGCCTGTAGCGCTTGATCGAGTAACGCGCGCAGCGTGCTGGCCGGGCAGCCGCGCTGGCAGCCCAGGCCGACCACGAAGGTCGGCGCTGCGCGGTCATCGGTCATGCGTGGTATTGACCAGCGCTTTTGCGGCGGAACAACCAGGCGCTGATCAGGCCCAGGGCCAGCCAGAACGCCACGTTGGTCAACTGCGAAGCGATTTTGAACTGAGCTTCGAGTGCTTCGGGGGCGAGCATCGAATGCACTTCCGGTTGCGGTGCGCCGATCACGTGGGGCACAGCGAGGATGGCCACACCGAGGACCTTCATCAGCCAGTGACGGCTGAACGCGATCAGCGACAGACCTACAGCCGTCGAAGCGGCCGTGCCGATCCACCACGTCTGCCGCGAAGCCAGATCGGCCGCAGCGGTGCCCGGCAGTTCTGGTGGCAGGCCCAAGGTCGGAGCAAGCACGAACGTCGCGTAACCGGCCAGGCCCCAGAGCAGGCCCTGCGAAGTTTTGGTCGGCGCGCGCAGGGTGTACAGGCCGGCGAGCATCAGGGCGAAACCGACGGCTACGACCAGATTACCGCCAGTGGTCGAGACTACGCGCTGCCAGCCGTCTTCCGGCTCCCAGGCCTCGGCATCATGGGTGTGCGCAGCCACGCCAGCGGCATGTTCGTGAACCGCCACCGGCTCGGACTTCTCGAAGGTTTCCGCCTGCAGAATCAGCGGCGAAACCCAGAAGCTTTGCAGCAGAGTGAGGAGCAGGGCGGCCAGCAGACCAGAGAAACCTGCAGTTTGCGCGATACGCTTGATCATGTCGGCAGGTCTCAATGGCACGGGAACGCGGCGCTGTGGCGGGTATCGTGGGCGGCGTTGTGTACCGCTTCGATGTGCGAGAAACCGGCAAAGTAAACCAGACTGGCGCCGAGGATCGACGCAAAGATTGCGGCGGTCAGGCGTTGGCTCAGGGTGGTGGTGCTGGCGATTTTGTCCGTGTTGCTGCCGGTGCTGCTGATAATCGACATGGCGCTTCCCTCTGGAGTGTCAGCGGGTGAATAGAGCGCATGAAAACCCCTGCGGGTCGGGCTCGCAGAGGTTCGAACAGCGCCCGCCCACCGCGGGTTTGTTATGTGCAGCGCCGCACAAATGCGGGCTGTGTGTTGCGGGCCGGTCTCCGGGCTCACGAGGGGCTGGCGTCAGGCCGACCTGCAAGCGTCACCTTCCCATACCGTATTGGCACAGTGGTTTTGACGCTTCGCTCGCTTACCGTTGCGGGGGCAGCACCGGACTGACATGGGCTTGAGTAAAGCACATGATTCACCGGTTTCCCGTTTCACCCTGTGAAGGGCACCCGTAACAAGTTGTGTAGGAGAGCATGGGCGGGGGATTTGAGTCAATCGACGCCTAGCGCATGATCAGCAGGACGTACACCCCCAGCGCCATCAGGAACGCATAATAGGATTTGATTCGCGTCAGGCTCAGCAGCCACGCCAACGCCACCGGCAGGATCCATGGCATGGCCGCCAGGTGCTGGCTGGCCAAAGGATAGAGTGAGACCGCCAGCAGGCTGACGAGCATCGCCACCGATGTGTATTTTCCCAGACGATCGATGAAAGCGCGGGCAGTTGCCGAAAGCCGTTCGACATCGACGGCCAGCGGCAGCAAGCGGCAGACGATCGAAACCAGCGCGCAAATCAGTACGTACAGCCAGAAAGTACCAGGTTCAATCATAGACATAGCTCGTCAGAACGGTGATGGCGAGCACCAGCAGCAAGCTGACCTCGCCCAGCCACAGCAAGCTCGCGGCGGTGGCCAGGCCGGCAATCCATTGCGCATGGAAGTTGTGACGGTCGCGGGCCATCTTGCCAAGCGAAGCGCTGATGAAAATCGCGATTACTACACTGACGTGATCCATCACTGCGTTGTCGGCCACGCTGGCGAAGCAATACCCGACCACGGTGCCAAGCAGGGCGGCGGCGTACAGCAGAAAGCACACGGTGTTGGCATACGGGCGGCTGATCGGTTGCTGATCCTTGCGGATCGACATCAACGTGAAAGCCGCATTTGCCATCACCGCCAGGGCGGGGACAAACGCTTTGACCGGGCCCTGGAGGCTGGATTTCAGGCTCAGTGTGAAGACCAGAAAACGCAAGTTGATACTCAGCGCCGAGACCAGCACGCCAAAGGCGTTAAGCAGGTGCGCGGGGGTTTCCAGCAGCGTCAGTTGCAATGGCGAGGCCATTACCGTACCGCTGAAAACCACCATGGCCGGAAGATCCAGACCATGGCGGCGCCCGAGCATGCCGATCAGGGTGAAGGTCAGCAGCAGCGAGAAGACGAACGGTAGCGCATCGCGGATACCGGTCGCGATCTCGCTGCGCGATGCCGGTTTTGCCAGGTTCGACTCAACCAGCATGAGTGCTGTGCCGCGAGCCGGCCAGCAATTGCTCTACGCCGTTCTTGTAGGCCAGGGCTTTTTCCAGGTAGTACTCGGTGGAGAAGCGCGGAATGAACTCCTCCACCACGGCCACACCCCGATAGCCGTTGACCGCGAAGCGATTGAGCACATCGCTCAGGCGCAAGTTGCCTTCGCCAATCGGCAGATGTTGATGGTGGGTGTTGTTGAGGTCGGCAATGTGCAGATGCCGGGTAACCGGCGCCAGATCGGCAATGGCTTTGAACAGGCTTTCACCATACGGCAGCAGTGAGCACAGATGCGTCACGTCGATGGTCACGAAGCACCCGGTCTCCTTGTGAAAGCGCAGGTGTTCCTCGACGGTGAAGACCGGGAATTTCGGCCGCTGACCGCCCATGTTCTCCAGGCACAGGGCGATGCCATCGGTGTTGCAGCGCTTGGTCACCTGGTTGATCGCTACTATCAGGTTGTCCAGCAGTTCGCCGTTTTCCAGTTGATCTTTGTAGCCGGGATGAAAAGTGACGCTGGTGGCGCCGGCCTCGTGGGAAAACTCCACGGCGGCACTCAGACAGTCCACCGCTTGGGCACGTTCGGTCAAATCCGGGGAGCACAGGTTGTACTGGCGACCCCACCATCCGGCGTGGACGGTCAGCGTGATGCCATTGTGTTCGGCGAAGCTGCGGATTTTCCCGGCAAGCTCAGACCGGTCTTCGGCGCTCAGCGACCAGAAGGTTTTTTCGGCGTCTTCGCCGATCTCGAACTCGACCGCTTGGAAATGTCTGGCCAGATCGGTGATCGAACCCAGGATGTCTGCAGGGTTGTCGTAGACATTGGTGGAAAAGGAGATCATCGGGAAGTGAGCGCTGATCGGGCCTTCGATGTGATATAGCGGGTCTTTACGGGTCATTGCGCTGGTCCTTGCGTAGTGAACTCTGGGTGGGTGATCGCGGCGTTGAAGTCCGCCGGGTCGTCGGCGTCGCTGCAGCCCAGCAGCGTGTAGCCGTGGCGGTCTGCGGAACGGCTGATGCTCTGGCCGAACTTGTCGGGGTTGAGGTTCACGCGTAATGCAAACGGGTGTTGCAGCAGGCGTGCCTGGAGCTGTTGCGGATTGGCGGTCGGGGCCGCCTCGATGTAGCGGATCGCCATTTTGGCGTAGGTTTTCTCGGGCGTCGGCAGTGACGTGCCGGCCATCGCGGCGATGGTGCTGGCTGCCAAATGCACCCCTGTGGTTTTCCAGACCATTTCCCAGATCTGGTCACCGCCGAAGCGGGTCTGGGTTTCGATGAATTGCAGGCGTGAACCGTCCAGCTTGATTTCCGTGTGGGCCGGGCCCCAGCGGTTGCCCATTCGCCCGAGCAGCCACAGCACCGCTTCTTCGATCTGCGCGGCGGTTTTCTCGTCGAGCCCGGCAGGAAAGTCATGCCCGGTTTCGACATAACCGGGGGCACCGCTGGTGTATTTGCGCGTGATGCCGAGAATCCGGTGCTGGCCATCCAGGCTGAGGGATTCAACGCTGTATTCGTCGCCGCTGGCGAAGGCCTCGATCAGATTGTTTCCCTCCAGCGAGAGGTGTTCGACATCCTCGGGCCTGTCTATGGCATAGACGCCCTGACTGCCCGAACCGTTGACGGGTTTGACGATGGCCGGGCCATGGCGCAGCACGAAAGCGCGAGCCTCGGCACCATGGTTGATAGCGGCAGTGGGCAACTCGTAGCGACTGCCTTTGAGCAATTGGCGAAACAGCAGTTTGTCGCGACTGACTTCCACACTGCGCAGGTTGTTGTGGACGATGCCCAGACGTTCGCCCAAGCGTGACGCGGGCAACAGGCCCAGTTCCGAAAACGAAACCACGGCATCGAATGGCGATTGCCGGTGCAGCCGTTCTACCATCGTGCTGTAGGCCGGCAGATCGGCGATGTCAGGCGTCAGCACTAGCGTTGCGCGCTCGCGCTGATAGTCAGATAACTCGCCGGGTTGCTGGACGAGAGTAAATCGAAACTGCCGCGCAGTATCCCAATCCAGTCCCGAATCACGCCCGCCGATGAGCAGAATGTGTTTGGTGTTCGCCGCCGTGGGCTGCTCGCCATAGACATCAATGTCGCTGACGGCGAGCAAGGATTGTCGCAGGCGGGCGGTGTCGGGTTGCCTGAACTCGATGTACAGGTAGTTCTGAAAACCGTTGCTGACCGGTCCGATGGCTTCGCCCGGAGTGACGTAGGCGTACCAACGCTGGAAACCTGGCAAGCGGCAGATCCGGTCGGCGCCGTGCAGTCCGTCATAGAGCCGGTCTGTGCGGGCAAAAGGGGTGGCGATGCCGAACGCATCCGGCGCTTCGCTGGCGCTGGGCAGAGGCTCGGCGGACAGCGCGCGGTGGTAGCAGACATCCAGCGCCAGCCCCCAGGCTTGGCGAATCACATGAATCCGGCTGCCGCCGGGGCGTGCGCCGACTTCGAGGACTCTTGGCCCGCGGGGGGTGAGAATGAACTCGACATGGGCAAACGTGCCTTTGAGCGCTAACGCTTTCACGGCGTCATGGGCCAGGCGATGGCAACGCTCCTTCAGCGCTGCGTCGGGCTCCAGCAGCGACGGCGTGTAGCGGGCGAAATGGTGAAAGTCGCCGCGATCAATATCGACGCCGGCAATCACATCGACGATCGGAAAACTGCTGATCGTGCCATCGGCGGCAATCGTGCAGTCGATGGAATGGTTGGAGCCCTGGAGAAATTCCTCCAGCAGCAGTTGATCGGTTTCGCGGCTTTTGCCCGCCACATAGCGCTGCAGCGCCGGCCATTCATGACGGGCGTAGTCGAGCAGATCCTGCTGATCGTCGATGCAGCGTACGAACAGGCTGCTGTAAAGGTTCGCTGGCTTCAGGATGAACGGGTAGGGCAGATCGCCCGGGCGCGCCAGCAGGTCGTCGATACGAACCTGGCGAGAGAGCACGTGCAGATCCAGGTTGCGCGACTGTTGGAAGCATTGGCGTTGCAGCACCTTGTCCAGCGTGTTTTCCACGTTACGGTGCAAGTGGGCCAGCGCCGGCAGCGCCGCACACAGCCGCCCCGTGATCGCGACATAGCCTTCACGGAAATTCAGGACACTGGTGAAGCCATGCTCGTCCAGCAACTGCTGCGTCAGCTGGATCAGATCCGCGGTCAGCCCTCTGGAAAAGTCGTACAGCGCCACCGGCGAGATCTGTTTCGCATCGGCGATCTTGCTGGTTTTGCGACTATCGGCAATCAGCAAAGGGGTGATGCCCTCGGCAATCAGGCCCTCGTATTCTCCGTCACGAATATTGCCGATGATCAGGCAGGCCGCTGCACTCATTCGTCAACCTCCTGATCGAAGCTGTAGTGGACCCGGTTCAGGCGCTGGCAAATGTGAGCCAGACGAATCCGGTCCACGCCGTAGGCGCCACCGCTCAAGACATTGCGAATGATGTGCGCCAAGGCATCCAGGTCTTCGCTGCTGATCCCCAGACGAGTAATTTCCTGCAGGCCGAAGCGCAGGCAGTCGCGGCCATTGATCTGTTTATTGTTGATCCGGATCCCCAGTTCATTGAGCTGCTGCGCCGCTTGCCGGGCCAGTTCGCCTTCGAGCAACAGCAGGTGCGTGTCGGAGGGGTGCAGCGTCCAGCCCGGCAGGTCGGCGAGTGCGTCGTGCAACTGGCGAGTATTGGCGCACATGCGTTGGGCGTAGGCCTGGCCGTAGCGCTGGGTTTCCAGCAGGCTGACGAACAGTTGCAGCAGACCGGGCAGATTGGGCGAGGACACCAGCGCACCGCTGAGCGTTTGCTCGATCCGCTGGGCCAGATCGGCACGCCGGCAGACGATCAGTGCCCGGTGCGGACCTGCCAGGGATTTGTGGGTGTTGCCTTGAAGAATATCCGCCCCCTCGTCAAGCGGATTGGGAAAGGCCTTCCCGGCGATGAGGCCCAGAGTGTGCGACGCATCGTAGATGATCAGTGTCCGCTCAAAGCCCCGGTGGTTCAGCAGCGCGCGCAGTGGTTTAAGGGCGATTGCCCGTGTGGTCAGACCATGGTCGAGCAGTACGGCTGCCGGTTGTACACCGCACGCCTGGAGTTGCCGATCAACGTCCCCGAGATCAATTTGTCCGTCAGCCGTCAGTTTCAAAAAGACGCTGTGCCGGCCCATCTTCTGTACCAGAGGCCCGGTTGCGAAATGCCCGCCACTTTCGGGCGCCAGTGATAATACGCAGTCGCCCGGCTCGGTCAGGGCGGCCAGCACGCTCAGCGTGCAGTGCACGCCGGAGAGCACACGGTATTCGACGAACGGCGCGTTGAACATTGCCTGCACGGCTTGGGTCGCCAAAGCCTTTAATG
Source organism: Pseudomonas sp. P4_D7 (assembly GCF_056401755.1). Lineage (NCBI taxonomy): Bacteria > Pseudomonadati > Pseudomonadota > Gammaproteobacteria > Pseudomonadales > Pseudomonadaceae > Pseudomonas > Pseudomonas sp. P4_D7. The sequence goes on from NZ_JBFUIR010000003.1 coordinate 297,822, forward strand.
TTTCGACTTCGGGGAAGTGTTCGACCTGCATGCCATTGAATTCGGCGGCATAGCATTGACCGTCAATGGTCTGTGCATTGAACAAGTAACGCTCGTAATGGCGATTCTGTCCTAGCGTGCGTGCAGTCTCGGACAATATGTTTTCATTGGCGGTCAGCGATAGTGTGGAAGTTCTTCGTGCGTACGCCTGTTGAAACTGTTCAATGATGAAGTTATGCGCGAGTGGGGTACTGACTGAAAGTGCATGAGTCGAATGATTCATTAGTAGTCCGCCAGGTCGAAGTCGATAATCAACATATCGCGACTGCCGCGATCCGAATTAATGCTCGATGTTTGCAGTGGGGAAACTTCATGCAGAAGTATTCGGTCATTCAAGACGACGGTTTCCAGATAGTCAGTCAAAGTTGCACTGAATACTTGGCCACCTTCTTCATCAAATATCCGGCTTTCGCCACCGATGACATGCTGACGTTGAATCAGGTGTTGAAAGACAAAATCGTGCCCGTCGCGATGTCGGCCCTCGGGAGTGGCCTGGCCAGCATTGCCTTGATCGCAGAGGATACGGAACTGATGGCAGGTCACGAGCCAGTCGCGCGGCCCCAGCGCCATGTCCAGCAGTGCCAGGTCGGCGGCCAGCAGTGTCTGTAGAATCGGGGAGTCAATGAACGTCGCCTCGCAGCGGGTGTAGGTGCGCTGCACCCCGCCCAACAGCGGGTTGTCGGTCTCGGCTTGAAAAAAGTGGCAGTCTTGCAGCGCCGTCCACTGGCGTTCCCGTTGGCGATACTGGAACTTGCAGATGCGTCGTTCGCGAAGACCGTTCTCTGCGCTGAGATACGCATCGGTATGCAAATGCTCCCAGGTCGCATTGAATGCCCGGCAAGCTTCGCGTCCCAGCAGCGCAACATCCAATGCTGGATAGTGGGCACTGTGCGCATAGTGGCAATTGCGCAGTAGTTCGGAAAGTTCCTTTAGTCCGGCATCACTTGAAAGCCGTAACGCGTTACCGGCACTCATGTTGTGGATACCCATGGGCGCAGGAAAGAAACAGGCAGGATCAAATACTGATAATAATCAGCCATGCAAGAAATCCTTTCTTGAGAGACTCATAGTCCTTGTGYGAACTCATCGTTCATATCTTGTATTGATTTATCAATTTGGTTTTTGTAAAGATATGTAATCGAATGCGCGCAGCCGCTCTATTTCAGGGTTTAACCCGGTGGTGGTTTTTGAATTTAACGGATAGGGCATGTAAGACATAACTTACAACTACTTCTTAAGTGAGAAGTGTTCGCGATCATTAGATGAAAAAGTTGCTGTCCTTATAACCACAATGATCCAGGCGTTGACCCGCCTGCCGTGCATGCGTAGCCTTGCGCAATCGAGGTTCTCCGGCGTGTGCCGGAGCTAAGAAGGGAACGCGGTCAATGCCGCGGCTGCCCCCGCAACTGTGAACGGTGATGTTCGCTGCCACGCCACTGCCAGCTCAATCGATGAGCCCGCGGGAAGGCGCAGCCAACGCCAGGCCCAGCGCCTGAACGCCGTCAGCCAGGAGACCTGCCTCGTCACAGATTCTCACTACAACCGGGCGGGGTGATCCGGTGGCGAACTCTCCAGGCACGCACGCGCGTTGCCGGTTCTCGTCCCGTATGCCCGCCGCTTGCCAAAGGGCATACCGATGAAAACACTGGCCAAACTCCCCGTCACCATCGTCACCGGCTTCCTCGGCTCGGGCAAGACCACGCTGCTGCGGCACATGCTCGACAACGCTCAGGGGCGTCGTATCGCGGTGATCGTCAACGAGTTTGGCGAGTTGGGCATTGACGGTGAAATCCTCAAGCAGTGCACCATCGGTTGCACGGAAGAAGAAGCCACCGGCCGCGTTTATGAGCTGGCCAACGGCTGCCTGTGCTGCACCGTTCAGGAAGAGTTCTTCCCGGTGATGCGTGAACTGGTTGCCCGTCGCGGCGATCTCGACCATATCCTTATCGAAACCTCGGGCCTGGCCCTGCCAAAACCGCTGGTACAAGCCTTCCAGTGGCCGGAAATCCGCAGCGCCTGCACGGTTGATGCGGTGATCACCGTGGTCGACAGCCCGGCCGTCGCTGCTGGCACTTTCGCCGCGTTCCCGGATCAGGTTGATGCCCAGCGCAAACTCGATCCGAACCTCGACCACGAATCGCCACTGCACGAACTGTTCGCCGATCAACTGGCCAGCGCCGACCTGGTGATCCTCAACAAGGCCGACCAGACCAGCGCGGAAGATCTCGCTCGTGTCCGCGCTGAAGTCGCCGAAGAGCTGCCGCCAGCAGTGAAAATCATCGAATCCAGCAACGGCCGTCTGCCGCTGGACGTGCTGATTGGCCTCGGCGCCGGTTCCGAGGAGCACATCGATAGCCGCCACAGCCATCATGATCACCACCACGGTGAAGGCGATGACGACCACGATGACCACGATCACGACGCCTTCGATTCGATCTCCATCGAACTGCCACAAGCCGACGAAAGCCTGCTGCTCGACGCCCTGACGCAACTGGTGGTCAAGCACGGCATCCTGCGCGTCAAAGGTTTCGCCGCCATCCCGAACAAGCCAATGCGTCTGCTGATCCAGGGCGTGGGTACGCGTTTCGACAAGCATTTCGACCGTCAGTGGGGCGCTGATGAAGCGCGCGTCACGCGTCTGGTGTTGATCGGTCAGGAACTCGACGCCGCGCAACTCGAAGCGCAACTGCGCGCTGCGCTCAGCGTTTAAGCCATGCACCTGCTCAGGACTCAGCCCGGCGGTTTCGTCTCCGATGACAACATTGCCGACCTTGGCCAAACCCCCGCCGAGCTGGTGATCCTGTGCAGCGGCGACTCCAGTCTGGCGCTGCTCGCCGAAGCCGCGCAGCAGTTGCCGGAAGATTACCCGAGCCTGCGTCTGGCCAACCCGATGCAGGTGCAGAATCACGCTTCGGTCGATTTGTACGTCGATGAAGTGCTGCGCCACGCCAAGGTGATTCTGATTTCGCTGCACGGCGGCATCGCCTATTGGCGCTACGGCGTTGAGCGTCTGATCGAACTGTCCGAGCGCGGTGTGCAGGTGATTCTGGTGCCGGGCGATGACCGTCCTGATCCGGAACTCAGCGACCTGAGCACCGTCAACGCTGTGGATCGTGATCGCCTCTGGCAATTCCTGCGTCAGGGCGGCCTGGGCAATGCGCTGGACTTTTTCCGCTGCCTCGCCAACCGTTGGCTGGCTCGCGATTACGCCTGGGAAGAACCGCAGGCGCTGCCGCGCACGGCGATTTACCATCCGGATAAAACCAGCGCCGCACTGAGTGACTGGCAAGCCGATTGGCTGCCTGCGCACCCGGTCGCGGCGGTGTTGTTTTACCGCTCGCATTTACAAGCGGCGAACACCGCGTTCATCGATGTGTTCTGCCAGCGCTTGCAAGCGGCGGGGCTGAATCCGCTGCCGATCGCGGTGGCCAGTCTGAAAGAACCCGGCTGCCTGACGGTGGTCGAGGACTGGCTGGACGAGGTTGAGGCCGGGGTGATTCTCAACACCACCGGGTTCGCTCAATCCAGCCCGGAAGCGCCGCATCTGCGACCGTTTCGCCGAAATATCCCGGTGATCCAGGCAATCTGCGCGCAGGACAATGAGCCCGGCTGGCGCGACAGCGAGCAAGGCCTGGGGCCACGGGATCTGGCCATGCACATTGCCTTGCCGGAACTCGATGGGCGCATCATCAGCCGGCCGATCAGTTTCAAGGATCTGGCCTGGCGCAGTGAGCGCAGTCAGTCCGATGTCGTCTGCTACCGCGCGCAACCTGAGCGCATGGATTTCGTCGCTGAACTGGCGCGGCGCTGGATTGATCTGGCGCAAGTACCAAATGGCGAAAAACGCATCGCATTGATCCTCGCCAACTATCCGACCCGTGATGGGCGCATCGGCAACGGTGTCGGTCTCGACACGCCGGCGGCGGCGCTGAACATCCTGCGTGCATTGCAGGCTGAGGGATATCCGCTCACCGCTGAACTGCCGAATAGCGGCACCGAGTTGATCGAGCAATTGCTCGGTGGCGTCAGCAACGATCTCGACACCATTGATCTGCGTCCATGCCAGCAAAGCCTGGCGATGGACGCTTATCTGACGATGTTCAACGCGCTGCCCGAGGCCAATCGCAGCGCTGTGATCGAACGCTGGGGCACGCCGCAAAACGACCCGATGTGCCGCGACGGGAGGATGATGATCGCCGGTCTGCGCTTCGGCCTGACCTTCGTCGGTATTCAGCCGGCGCGCGGTTATCAGGTCGACCCGAGCGCGGTCTATCACGACCCCGATCTGGTGCCGCCGCACGCTTATCTGGCGTTCTATTTCTGGTTGCGCAACACCTATGGCGCCCACGGCGTGATTCACGTTGGCAAACACGGCAACCTCGAATGGCTGCCGGGCAAAGGCGTCGGTCTTTCGGAGAACTGCTGGCCGGATGCGTTGCTCGGTCCGCTGCCAAATATCTATCCGTTTATCGTCAACGATCCGGGGGAGGGCGCGCAGGCCAAACGGCGCACGCAAGCGGTGATTATCGATCACCTGATGCCGCCGCTGACCCGTGCCGAAACCTACGGCCCGTTGCGCAATCTGGAGCTGCTGGCCGACGAGTATTACGAAGCGCAGCTGCTTGATCCGCGCCGCGCCCGTGAACTGCAGCGCGACATTCTGCAACTGGTGCGCGAGACGCAGATCGACCGCGAACTGCAACTCGATGCCGCGCTGGACAGTGATGCCGACGCGGCGATCTGGTTGCCGCGCCTGGATACGTATTTGTGTGATTTGAAGGAATCGCAGATTCGCGATGGTTTGCACATTTTTGGTGAATCGCCGAGCGGGCGTTTGCGCATTGATACGTTGTTGGCTTTGCTGCGTATACCGCGTGGCGATGGCAAAGGCGCGCAGTCGAGTTTATTGCGGGCACTGGCCAAAGCATTCGAACTCGGTTTCGATCCGCTCGATTGCGCGCTGGCCGACCCTTGGTCTGGTCCGCGCCCCGATCAATTGCGATCAATCGGCGACGAAGTCTGGCGCACCGCCGGCGATACCCGCGAACGCCTCGAACTGTTTGCCACACAGCTGATTTCCCAAGCCCTGCACGATCCATGTGGGAGCGAGCTTGCTCGCGAAGGCGTCGTGTCACAGTCGCTGCGCGAAGTCGTCGCCCCACGCCTCGATGCCTGCGGCCCCGCTGAAATGCGCGGCCTGCTCGACGCCCTCAGCGGTCGCTTCGTCCCCGCGGGCCCCAGCGGTGCACCCAGCCGTGGTCGCCTTGACGTGCTGCCCACCGGCCGCAACTTCTACTCGGTCGACGTGCGCAACCTGCCGACCACCACCGCGTGGCGCATCGGTTTCCAGTCGGCGACGTTGGTTCTGGAACGGCACCTGCAAGACCACGGCGATCACCTGCGCCAGCTCGGATTATCCGTGTGGGGCACCGCGACCATGCGCACTGGTGGCGACGACATCGCCCAGGCCATGGCACTGATGGGCGTGCGTCCGGTGTGGGCCACTGGCAGTCAGCGCGTTGATGATTTCGAGATTCTGCCGCTGAGCCTGCTTGATCGTCCGCGCGTCGATGTCACGCTGCGAGTTTCCGGTTTTTTTCGGGATGCCTTCGCCAACCTGATTCGCCTGTTCGACGCCGCCGTGCAAGCAGTGGCAGCGCTGGACGAGCCGGACGACCTCAACCCGCTTGCGGCGAAAGTGCGTGCCGAGCGCGAGGCGCTGCGGCAATCGGGCCTCGACGAGGACACCGCGCGGCGTCAGGCCGGATGGCGGATCTTCGGCGCCAAACCCGGCGCGTACGGCGCAGGCGTGCAGGGCGCCATCGACGGTCGCTTGTGGCAGAGCCGTGAAGATCTCGCTGAGGTTTATCTGAACTGGGGCGCGTACGCCTATGGCGGTGCTGATGAGGGCACCGCTGCGCGCGAGCAGTTCGTTCAGCGCCTGAGTCAGGTACAAGCGGTGCTGCAGAATCAGGACAACCGCGAGCACGACCTGCTCGATTCCAATGATTACTACCAGTTCCAGGGCGGCATGCTCGCTGCCGTGGAAAGCTTGCGCGGTGAAGCGGCGGCGAGTTATCACGGCGATCACAGTCAACCGGATCTGCCAAAGATTCGCACCTTGAAAGAAGAGCTGAACCGGGTGATCCGCTCACGAGCGGTCAATCCGAAATGGATCGACGGGGTCAAGCGCCACGGCTATAAAGGCGCGTTCGAAATGGCTGCGACGGTTGATAACCTGTTCGCGTTCGATGCCACCACGCAGTTGATCGATGACCACCAGTACGCTTTGCTGGCCGATGCTTATCTGCTGGATCCGGCAACGCGGGAATTTGTTCGTGAGCATAATCCGCACGCGCTGCGGGATATGACCGAGCGGATGCTTGAGGCACAGCAGCGGGGGATGTGGCAGGAGCCTGGGGCTTATAAGGAAGCGCTGGAGAATCTGCTGCTGGATATTGAGGAAGATATGTAACCGGCCAAAAGCTACCCTCACCCCAGCCCTCTCCCGGAGGGAGAGGGAGCCGATTTGCGTTGCTGTCGAAGTCTGAGTTCGGCCCGACGTATCAGGTCGACGGAATTCGAAAGAACACCTAGGTCAGTTCCCTCTCCCCAGGGGAGTAAGGGGGTAAGGGAGCCGATTTGTGTTGGCTTTGGAGCCTGAGTTCAACTCGATAATTCAGGTCGGCGCAACTTGCAAGAACACCGCAATCAGTTCCCTCTCCCCCTGGGAGAGGGCTAGGGTGAGGGCCACCCCGACTGACACACCACAACACTCAAGCACACCAAAGACCACGACAGAGAAAACCCAAATGACCGACACCCCGCATTTCCCGCTCTCCGCCGTGGTCGGCGCCGATGACCTCAAGCTCGCCCTGTGCCTCACCGCCATCGACCCGAAAATCGGCGGCGTGCTGATCGAAGGCCCGCGCGGCATGGCCAAATCCACCCTGGCTAGGGGCCTGGCCGATCTGCTCGCCAGCGGTCAATTCGTCACCTTGCCGCTGGGCGCCACCGAAGAACGCCTGGTCGGTACCCTCGACCTTGACGCTGCCCTCAGCGAGGGCCGCGCACAATTCTCACCAGGTGTGCTGGCCAAGGCTGACGGCGGCGTACTCTACGTCGATGAAGTCAATCTGCTGCCCGATCACCTCGTCGATCTGCTGCTCGACGTTGCCGCCAGCGGCACCAATCTGATCGAGCGCGACGGCATTTCCCATCGGCATTCGGCGAAGTTCGTGCTGATCGGCACGATGAACCCGGAAGAGGGCGAGTTGCGTCCGCAACTGCTCGACCGCTTTGGCCTGAACGTCGCCCTCAGTGGCCACACGGCACCGACCGAGCGCGGACAGATCATCCGTCGCCGACTGGATTTCGACAGCGACCCGCAAGCGTTCTGCGCACAGTGGCAAGCCGAGCAGCAAGCCTTGCGTGCGCGTTGCGAAAACGCTCGTCGTGCCCTGGCCGATATTCCGCTGGATGATGCCGCACTGGCGCAGATCACCGAGCGTTGTTTCGCYGCCGGGGTTGATGGTCTGCGTGCCGACCTGGTCTGGTTGCGCGCCGCACGTGCCCACGCAGCGTGGCGCGGAGCTGAGGTGATTGGCGCAGAGGATATCGACGCTGTCGCCGAGTTTGCCCTGCGCCATCGGCGCCGTGAGCAAGCGCCATCGAATCCGCCGCAACCGGCCCAGTCGCCGGCCGCGACTCAGGCATCACCGAGTGAAGGGCAGGGCCAGTGGGGCGACATGCCGGCGCCTGCGCTCGCCACCGGCGCCCGCCGCGAAGTGCCGAGCTGGCCAAAAAAGCCTTAGGCATTCGCCCCCGATCCGACGCGGGGGCGAATGCCAGACCCCGCGCCGGTCGGCTGGACAACGGACGCCAAGGCAAGCGCCATAAGGCGCGCAGCGGTACGGTAAATTGGCCGGGCACGTTGCTCAATGGGCGTCCCCGGACGCGTGAAGATTTGCTGTTTCAACTGCGCACGCGCTCACCGCATGAATTGTGGCTTGTGATTGTCGATGCCTCCGCCTCGACCCGCCGCCATCAGGCCTTGAGCGATGCCAAAGGTTTGCTCGCGCAATTGTTCGATGATGCTTACCGGCAACGGGCACGACTCGCATTGTTGACGGCCAGTGGCTCGGTGCCGAAATGGCAGGTGCAGGGATTGAAGGCGTCCAGCGGCTTGCGGATGTGGCTGGACGCTTTGGGTGCAGGCGGTGGCACGCCGTTGCTGGCGGCGCTGGAGCAGGCCGGGCAGTGGCTGACGGTGCGGCGCAAGCGCTTTCCTGCCGAGCAGCAACGCTTGCTGGTGGTGACCGATGGGCGTCTGAAACAGTGGTCGGGATTACCCGCGCTGGGGTGTCCGGGGTTGCTGATCGACATCGAGCGTGGGCCGATCCGGTTGGGCCGGGCCAAGGATCTGGCGACGGAGCTGGATGCGCAGTATCAACATATCGATGAATTGATTTCCCTCTGATACTTTCTGTGTCTGGTCGGGCCTCATCGCGAGCAGGCTCACTCCTACAGGGGAACGCATTCCAAATGTAGGAGTGAGCCTGCTCGCGATTGCATCGACCCGGTCTAGAGCCGAACACTCAAAACCCGCATCACTGCTCTATGCTGCACCCAGCCCCAATCACAAGGAGTGAGCGATGCGCGTTCTGGTCAAAAACCCTCAAGACGACTTCCGCGTCAAAGCCTACGCCGGCACCAACGGCGTGCTGCTGGCCATGGACCTCGCCGAGTCCCGGCGCCAAGGCCTGCTCGGGTTTGCCATCGAAAAGCAGCAGGGCGCCAAACCCTGGTTGTTCCTGTTCAACAGCCTGACCTTCCCGAATAAGGCTCACACCTTTCCCCAGTTCCACGCCACCCCAAGCGATAAAGCCCCGCTGCAGAAATTTCGCTGGGCCGATTACGCGGTCAATCCGGGCATGACCCTTCACTATCGCGTGCATCTGGCCTACGGCACTGCGGATGCCGTGCAGTTGGGTGAGCCGCTGGAACTGACGATCACCTCCGATGACGGTCACCCGAGCAATCAAAGCGTGATATTCAACCGTGCGGTCGCCGCCAGTCAGGCATTCCAGCGCAAGTTTCCCGATCTGGACGCGCAGATCAGCGCCAACAAAAACATGCCCATCGAAGCCTGGCCCGATGCCGCGCGACAGTGGCTGGAAAACGGTTTGCTCGGGCGCTTGCTGGGGTTTATCGAGCGTGCGGTCGATGGTCAGTGGGCGCTGGACATCGCGATTTACGAGTATCAGTTGCAGGCAATCGTCGATGCGGTGAACGCGGCGTTCACGCGAGGCGTACAGGTGCGGGTGCTGTATCACGCCCGGCCCGATGATGAAGACACCACGCTCAACGAAGCGAGCCTGGCGGCACTGCCTCCTGCGAGCAAACGCGGGCGGGTGACCCACAACATCTTTCACAACAAATTCATGGTCCTGAGCCGCGTCGATGCCAGCGGCACTCATCAGCCTGAAGCGGTTTTGTGTGGTAGCACCAATTTCACCGCCAACGGGGTTTATCGTCAGGCCAACGTGGTGCATGTGCTGGACGATGCATCGATTGCCGCCAGTTATCTGCAGACGTTCGAGCAGATCTGGGCGCAGCCGGATGATATCGGCGTTACCCGTGACTGGATTACTGAACACAACCCGATGAGTCCGCAGCAACCTGTGTTCGCCGGGTTCTCGCCGCGCACCGGCGGGGCCGATCTGCAGGCGTTCGTGCAGATCATCAGCGCGGCGAAAAAGGACGTGCTGTTCGTCACCGCGTTCTCGCTGCCGGACGCGATTCTTAACGCGTTACTCGGCCAGCCCCACGACGATGTTTTGCGTTATGGCCTGCAGAACACTGCCAGCCGAATCACCGGTTTTCACGCCGACCGCAGCGCCGAATTCGCCGCCACCGCATTGCTCAACACCGGGCTGGAAGGCTGGCTGCGCGAGAACATGAAAGGCCAGAAAGGCAATCTGCTGGTGCACACCAAAGCCGTGGTCACCGACTTCACCACGGACACACCAACGATCATCAGCGGCAGCCACAACCTCAGCGTTTCGGCGAGTAATGGCAACGATGAAAACTACCTGATCATTCGCGGCGACACCGATCTGGCGGATCGTTACGGGCTGGAGCTGCTGCGGTTTTATGAGCATTACCGCTTTCGTTATTTCGCCAAGAAGCTGGCGTTGAAGCAGGTGAGTCCGTTGGCGGTGGATGACCATTGGACGAATGACTATTACATCGAAGGGGATTTGCGGCAGTTGTCCCGCCTACGCTTCGCCGGCCGCTGACATTGCCCCTGCGGCAGCTCCTACGGGGGAATCTGGAGCGCTGTTACAAATTTAGAAATGATTTGCCGCTGTAGGAAATGTTCCCAAAGCCTGTACGCTCCAAGGCCATTTTTCATTCAGGATTTGCATGAACACCCTCTCGGAGCCTCCCAGTCGCACCTTCCCCTCGCGCCATGGCGCGGTCTTGACGCACTCGCAGCATCCCGTTTTCCGACATCCGACTATCGTTGCTAACGCGGCCCCAGAGCCTTCGCGTTGCGCTTTGCCGTGTCCGGCAGCCTGAATTCATCGAGAGAGATAGAGACGTTTTATGGAATGGTTAGCGGATCCCACGGCCTGGTTAGGCTTGTTGACTTTGATCGTGCTGGAACTGGTGCTGGGTATCGACAACCTGGTGTTCATCGCAATTCTGGCAGACAAGCTGCCACCGCATCAGCGTGACCGCGCGCGGATTATTGGCCTGTCGCTGGCGCTGATCATGCGCCTTGGCCTGTTGGCGAGTATTTCCTGGCTGGTCACCCTCACGCAGCCATTGTTCGAGGTGTTCGACAAGAGTTTCTCTGGTCGCGACCTGATCATGTTGTTCGGTGGTGTGTTCCTGCTGTTCAAAGCGACGATGGAGTTGCATGAGCGATTGGAAGGCCACGTTGGCGAACGCTCGAGCAACACCGCCTATGCGCTGTTCTGGCCGATCGTTGCGCAAATTGTGGTGCTCGACGCGGTGTTCTCGCTGGATGCGGTGATCACGGCCGTCGGCATGGTCGATGAACTGGCGGTGATGATGATCGCGGTGATCATCTCGATTGGCTTGATGATTGTCGCCAGCAAACCGCTGACGCGCTTCGTCAACGCGCACCCGACGGTGATCATGCTGTGTCTGGGCTTCCTGATGATGATTGGTTTTGCCCTGACGGCCGAAGGTCTGGGCTTCCACATTCCGAAAGGTTATCTGTACGCCGCCATTGGCTTCTCGATTCTGATCGAGGTGTTCAACCAGATCGCCCGGGCTCGGCGCAAGCGTTCGATGCAGGGTTTGCGGCCGATCCGCGAGCGCACGGCTCACGCGGTCATGCGCTTGCTGGGTGGGCGTAAACTGGCGGCGGAAGAGGTCGGCGAGGAAATTTCCGACCTGCTCGACGACGGTGACGCGCCAAGCGCGGAACTGTTCGACCGTCGCGAACGGGTGATGATCAGCGGCGTGCTGCAACTCGCCGAACGCCCGATTCGCGGGCTGATGACCGTGCGCGCCGATGTCGACACGCTTGATCTGGCCGATGATCGTGAAGCGATTCGGGCTCGCTTGATGCACTCGTCCTACTCGCGTCTGCCGTTGATTCGTAACGGTGCGGTGGATGAGCCGTTGGGCTTCGTGCACAAGAAAGAATTGCTCAAGGAGTACCTGGGCGGCGCCGAGCCGAACCTGGAACACCTGGCGCGCAAGACCATCAATTTGCTCGACAGCTATTCGATCCTCAACGCGCTGGAGCAAATGCGCGCCGCCTCGACGCACATTGCTTTTGTGGTCAACGAGTTCGGTGATTTCGTTGGTGTGTTGACCATGACCGACATCCTCGAATCGATTGCCGGTGAGTTGCCCGATGCCAGCGAAATCGAAGGCCCGGATGTGGTCGAGGAGCAGGGCGGGTTTATCGTCAGTGGTGCGTTGAACCTGTCGCGAGTGCGCCAACGCACCGGGTTTGGTGCGCAGCCGACCGAGGACTATCAGACGATGGCCGGGCTGGTCATGAGCCTTCTTGATCGTCTCCCGGTCATTGGTGATCGTCTGGAACTTGAAGGCTGGCAGATGACGGTCAAAGCGGTGGAAGAGCGGCGGGTGACGCGGGTGCTTTTGGAGCGCGCGCCAGCGTAATCCTTGAGTTCTCTACTAACTGTGCCGGCCTCTTCGCGAGCAGGCTCGCTCCCACTGGAACGCGTTTCAAATGTGGGAGCGAGCCTGCTCGCGAATGCTTGGGCTCAGGCACCGCAGTATTCACTGATGAAAAGTGTAGCGATCCTTCCCGATATGCTTTGACGCAAACAACGCCCCTTACGCCTTGAGCGCCGCCTGATTCAGCGAATCGAAATCCTCGACCCGGGTCTCACCGATACTGGTTGTCACCGGTCGAGGAATTTCCGCAGGCGAGCACGTGCAACGGTGCACAAGGTACGAAGTGTCTGACGCAGCCAAGGCAGATCATGCGTTTGTTTGCGGACGGCAACGGGTGCTTTGGTCTTGCCGACATGCTCGGCGAAATCCCGTGCGAGGGTTTCTTCGGTGCCGATGCCTTTGAGTTTTTTCACCAGTCTACCGTTCTTGTAAAACAGCACGGTGGGCGTGCCGGTGACCAGCGGATGGCGCGGGGACTCGCTGGTATTGAGCATGTAGATATTGGCGCGATATCGGTATGGCTCGGCCGTCTGGCGAAAAATCGGTCCGGCCCATTCGCAGGCGGGGCAATGTTCGTTGGCGAAATACAGGATTACCGGGCGCCAGGTTTTCAGCGTTTTTCGATAGGTGGCCGGCAAGGCTGCGAAAGGGGTTGTCGAGTTCATTGCAAACTCCCTTTTCGGAATGCAGTGGTTCACGGAAAAAGCGAGCCGTCACGAGATGAAAGCTCGCTTTCAAGTGTATTGGCTCAGAGCAACTTGGATAGCGTTAAATCGCTGAAATAAGAGCCAAGTTCATCAAACGTACCGTCATTTGACTCTGCCTTCACCGTGAATTTGAGTGTCGCAAGAGGTGCTTCGAACTCTTGGAACTTGATCGTCCAGTTCTGACCTCCAGAGACGTCAAGTTTAACCAGGTCGCCTGTCGGAAGTGGTTGCACAGTGACGCGGCCAGCATAGCCAGGCAGTGTTTTCATTCTTGCCGAGATCATGAATTTACCGCCGCCCTCGCTACCCAGGAGAACGTCCTGACTAATGGAGTCAGGAGTCGCGATTATGCAGTGACCATTCACATAACTGACGTTTGTTGGATTTGTTTCGGTCCAGTGGTCGCCTTGATTGGCGAAATCACCGTTTTTTATCAGGTTGGCCATTTCAAAAGTCCTTATTGAGATTTTGAGTTCGATTCCTGACCCGTTCGGTCCAAACCAGTAGGCCTATCAATTCACCGGTCAACAACTGTCAACTCTGACAGGTCAAGCCGCAAATCCGATGAACGGTCACCCGTGCTCAGTCCATTTTTCAAGTCCGATTCATTGCTCTATGTGTGCATCAATGGGTCGCGCACATGCCCTTGAATGTGACGTTACTTCCCAATTGGTTGCCCTCAGTAGCGACGGTCAAACTTGTACTGGCAATAGTCGGGTGTAGATATGCGGGCTAACTTGTTGAACCGATTAATGTTTCCGAGGACCTGGGTTTTATTGCCAAAGCTATGGCACACTTTCTGCTGTCTATTCCGTAGTAACAAACCGTGTTCCGGTATAGCGGAATAAACACCATCCTGGAGTGCTTGCCATGCATCGCCGTCCTTCGTTGTTCAAAGCGTGTGTTTTTGTTCTTGCGGCTTCGTCCGCTGTCATGGGTATGGCCCAGGCAGCCGACAGCAAGCTCGACAGTGTTCTGGCCCGTGGCAAGTTGATCGTGGGCACTGGCAGCACCAATGCGCCGTGGCACTTTCAGGGCGCGGACGGCAAGTTGCAGGGGTTTGATATCGACATCGCCAGGATGGTGGCCAAAGGTCTGTTCAACGACCCGAGCAAGGTCGAATTCGTCGTGCAGTCGTCCGATGCGCGGATTCCCAATCTGCTCACCGACAAGGTCGACATGAGTTGCCAGTTCATCACCGTCACCGCCAGCCGTGCGCAGCAGGTGGCGTTCACCCTGCCGTACTACCGCGAAGGCGTCGGCCTGCTGCTGCCGAACAACAGCAAGTACAAGGAAATCGAAGACCTGCAAGCCGCCGGCGACAGCGTCACCGTGGCCGTGCTGCAAAACGTCTACGCCGAAGAGCTGGTGCATCAAGCATTGCCAAAAGCCAAGGTCGATCAGTACGACAGCGTCGACCTGATGTACCAGGCCGTGAACTCCGGCCGCGCCGATGCCGCCGCCACTGACCAGTCTTCGGTCAAATACCTGATGGTGCAGAACCCAGGTCGCTACCGCAGCCCGACCTATGCGTGGAGCCCCCAGACTTACGCGTGCGCAGTCAAACGCGGCGATCAGGATTGGCTGAACTTCGTCAACACCGCACTGCATGAAGCGATGACCGGCGTTGAATTCCCGACTTATGCGGCGTCGTTCAAACAATGGTTCGGCGTTGACCTGCCGTCGCCTGCGATCGGTTTCCCAGTCGAATTCAAATGATCCCGTGAGAGTGGGGCGATTAAAGTCGCCCCGCTCAAGGTACTGCTGACCATGAACTATCAGTTGAACTTTGCCGCCGTGTGGCGCGATTTCGACACCTTGCTGGCGGGGCTCGGTCTGGGCCTTGAACTGGCCTTGGTGTCGATCGCCATCGGCTGCGTGATCGGCCTGCTGATGGCGTTCGCCTTGCTCTCGAAGCATCGCGCCTTGCGCGTGCTGGCCTCGGTGTACGTCACGGTGGTGCGTAACACGCCGATTCTGGTGTTGATTCTGTTGATCTACTTTGCGTTGCCGAGTCTCGGGATTCGTCTGGACAAGATCCCGTCGTTCATCATCACGCTGTCGTTGTATGCCGGGGCGTACCTGACCGAAGTGTTCC
Organism: Pseudomonas sp. P4_D7; assembly: GCF_056401755.1. Lineage (NCBI taxonomy): Bacteria > Pseudomonadati > Pseudomonadota > Gammaproteobacteria > Pseudomonadales > Pseudomonadaceae > Pseudomonas > Pseudomonas sp. P4_D7. Next base: position 312,855 of record NZ_JBFUIR010000003.1, read on the forward strand.
GTGGCGGTTTGCTGAGTATCCCCAAAGGCCAGCGCGAGGCCGGACTGGCCATTGGTCTCGGCGAGTGGCAGGTCAAGGCCTACGTCACCGTGCCGGTAATGCTGCGCAATGTGCTGCCGGCGCTGTCGAACAATTTCATTTCGCTGTTCAAGGACACCTCGCTGGCCGCCGCAATTGCGGTGCCGGAGCTGACCTATTACGCGCGCAAGATCAACGTCGAAAGCTACCGGGTAATCGAAACCTGGCTGGTGACCACGGCGCTGTATGTCGCGGCCTGTTACCTCATTGCCATGTTGCTGCGTTACCTGGAGCAGCGTCTGGCGATCCGCCGATAGGAGGCTGCGATGTACGAATCTCCCAGTTGGTTACATGAATTGTGGCTCGCGCGTGAGCCGTTGTGGCAGGGTTTTCTGACCAGCGTGCAAGTGTCGGCGCTGGCGATTCTGCTCGGCACGATGCTCGGCGTGATCACCGGTCTGGTGCTGACCTACGGCAAATTCTGGATGCGCGCGCCGTTTCGTTTTTACGTCGACCTGATTCGTGGCACACCGGTGTTTGTGCTGGTGCTGGCCTGCTTCTACATGGCGCCGGCACTCGGTTGGCAGATCAGCGCATTTCAGGCCGGGGCCTTGGGCCTGACGCTGTTTTGCGGTTCCCACGTCGCCGAGATTGTTCGCGGTGCATTGCAAGCCTTGCCGCGCGGGCAGATGGAAGCGAGCAAGGCCATCGGCCTGACGTTCTACCAATCGCTCGGCTACGTGCTATTGCCTCAGGCGCTGCGGCAGATCCTGCCGACCTGGGTCAACTCGTCCACGGAAATCGTCAAGGCGTCGACCTTGCTCTCGGTGATCGGCGTCGCCGAATTGCTCCTCAGCACGCAACAGATCATCGCCCGGAACTTCATGACCCTGGAGTTCTACCTGTTCGCCGGTTTTCTGTTCTTCGTCATCAACTACGGCATCGAATTACTCGGCCGGCACATTGAAAAGCGGGTGGCCTTGCCATGACTCAAGCTCAAGTTTCCCCACAGAATCAGGCGTTGCTGGACATCCGTGGCCTGCACAAACAGTACGGTGCAGTCGAAGTGCTCAAAGGTGTCGATCTGAGCATGCAGCGCGGCAACGTGGTCACGCTGATCGGCTCCAGCGGCTCGGGTAAAACCACGCTGCTGCGTTGCGTGAACATGCTCGAAGAATTCCAGGGTGGGCAGATCCTGCTCGACGGTGAATCCATCGGCTATGACGAGGTCAACGGCAAGCGTGTGCGGCATGCGGAAAAACTCATCGCCCGCCATCGTGCGATGACCGGCATGGCGTTCCAGCAATTCAACCTGTTCCCGCATCTGACCGCATTGCAGAACGTCACCCTGGGCCTGCTCAAGGTGAAGAAAATGCATAAGGATGAAGCCGTGGCGCTCGCCGAAAAATGGCTGGAGCGCGTCGGTTTGCTGGAGCGGCGCAATCACTTTCCCGGTCAGTTGTCCGGCGGTCAGCAACAGCGCGTGGCGATTGCCCGGGCGATTGCGATGAACCCGAGCCTGATGCTCTTCGATGAGGTCACGTCGGCACTCGACCCGGAGCTGGTCGGCGAAGTGCTCAACGTGATCAAGGGCCTGGCCGAAGACGGCATGACCATGTTGCTGGTGACCCACGAGATGCGTTTTGCCTTTGAGGTCTCGGACAAGATCGTTTTCATGAATCAGGGGCGGATCGAAGAGCAGGGGCCTCCCAAGGAACTGTTCGAACGTCCGCAATCGCCGCGTCTGGCTGAGTTTCTGAAAAATACGCGGTTTTAATCTTACGTTTTCACATCAGGAGAAACACCCATGAGCATTACGCGTTACGGCACCGGCAGCACCGCCGCTGGCGGCCAGCCACGTCCCTTCGCTCGCGCCGTTGAAGCGGATGGCTGGCTGCATGTGTCCGGCCAGGTGCCGGCGGTGGATGGCGAAATCATTGTTGGCGGCATCGTCGAGCAGACCCACCAGACCATGAAGAACCTGATCGCGATTCTCGAAGAGGCCGGGTATGGCCTCGAAGACGTGGTGCGTGCCGGCGTGTGGCTGGATGATCCGCGGGATTTCAGCAGTTTTAACAAGGTTTTTGGCGAGTACTTCAAGCCTGAGCACGCCCCGGCGCGGGCCTGCGTGCAGGCGAGCATGATGGTGGATTGCAAGGTCGAGATCGATTGCATCGCCTACAAGAAGAAGGCTTGAACATTGCTGCGTTGCTTAGGCCGCAGCCCCTCACCCTCTCCCAAGGGAGAGGGGACTGATCTGTATCGATGCGGATTTTGCGTATGACGCTTTCATTTACATCGATACGGTCAGGCTCTTTCTCTCTGGGAGAGGGCGGGGGGTGAGGGCAGCAATCCAACTGACACAACACCAAGGGCCAGTTACCATCCGGCGACTTTGAATGGGAACCACTGAAATGACCGAAGACACCATCAAACGCCGGGCTCGCGGTCTGGACCGGGCGTTCGATATTCTCGATTTCCTCAAGGAGATCGGCCAGCCGCTGCGCCCCAACGACATCGCCAACGGCATCGGCAGCCCGAAATCCACGGTCTACGAACTGGTTGCATCGTTGCTGGAGCGGCGGATTCTGGAACCGGTGGGCAAGGACGGTCATGTCTACCTTGGTCGGCAGCTGTACTTCCTCGGTCAGGCGCATTTGCGTCATTTCGACCTCAGCCGCGAGGCTGATCATGCCTTGCAGGAAATCGTCAGCCAGACCCGTGAAACCGCGCAGATGTGCCTGCTCAACGGGCGTAAATACACCGTGGCACTGATGAAGGAGGGCGAGCGGCATTTCCGCATTTCCTCCGACATCGGTGAAAACGCGCCCATCCCGTGGACCGCTTCCGGGCGCCTGCTGCTTGCGCATTTAAGCGATCAACAGATCATCGACCTGATCGACGAAAACGACTTCATCCTGCCCGACGGCGAGCGCCTGCCGCTGGAGCGTTTTCTGGCGGAAATCCGTCAGGCCGGCATCGATGGTTTCTTCTCCTTCGACAGTGTTGCCGACACCTTTACCCATTGCTTCGCCGCGCCGGTCAAAGACGCGCAAGGCGTGGCCATTTGCACCTTGTGCATCGTCGCGCCACGGGCCGATGCGAAAAACAATTACAACGACTATCGCCGGGTGCTGATCGAGAGCGCCAACAGCCTCGCCCGGCGCATCAACGAATAACCGCGGCTGGCTGCAGCCGCGAATGTGAGGAGTTCGACCATGACCACTGCCATCAATACTGCTGGAGAAAAGGGCGACGCTGCCATCGGCGCGCACCTGGTACGTGACGTCAGCCTGCCGGCGCTGGTGCTGCATCGCGCAGCGCTGGAGCACAACATCCACTGGATGCAGAAATTCGTCAGCGACAGCGGCGCGGAACTGGCGCCCCACGGCAAAACCAGCATGACCCCGGCACTGTTCAAGCGTCAGCTCGACGCCGGCGCGTGGGGCATCACCCTCGCCAGCGCGACCCAGACCCGGGCGGCTTATGCCCATGGCGTGCGTCGGGTGCTGATGGCCAACCAATTGGTCGGCACGCCGAACATGGCATTGATCGCCGATTTGCTTGCCGATCCGTCGTTCGATTTCTATTGCATGGTCGATCACCCGGACAACGTCGCTGATCTCGGCGCGTACTTCGCCTCGCGCGGGGTGAGGCTCAACGTGATGATCGAGTACGGCGTGGTCGGCGGGCGTTGCGGTTGCCGCAGCGAGCAGGAAGTCATTGAGCTGGCCAAGGCGATCAGCGCGCAACCGGCGCTGGCCCTGACCGGCATCGAAGGTTACGAAGGGGTGATCCACGGCGATCACGCCGTCAGCGGCATTCGTGAATTTGCCGCGTCGCTGGTGCGCCTTGCGGTGCAGTTGCAGGACAGCGGCGCATTCGCCATCGGCAAGCCGATCATCACCGCCTCGGGTTCGGCCTGGTATGACCTGATTGCCGAGTCGTTCGAAGCGCAAAACGCCGCTGGGCGTTTCCTCAGCGTGTTGCGTCCGGGCAGCTACGTGGCGCACGACCATGGCATCTACAAAGAGGCGCAGTGCTGCGTGCTCGACCGCCGTAGTGACCTGCACGAAGGTTTGCGTCCGGCGCTGGAAGTCTGGGCGCACGTGCAGTCGCTGCCCGAGCCGGGTTTTGCGGTGATCGCACTGGGCAAGCGTGATGTTGCGTTCGATGCCGGTTTGCCGGTGCCGTTGCTGCGTTACAAGGCGGGTGTGGTGCCGGCGCTGGGCGAGGATATCGGTGCGTGCAAGGTCACGGCGGTGATGGATCAGCATGCGTTCATGACGCTGGCGCCGGGCGTTGAGTTGCGCGTGGGCGACATCATTTCCTTTGGTACGTCGCACCCGTGCCTGACGTTCGACAAGTGGCGTGTGGGGTTGTTGGTGGATGAGCAGTTGTCGGTGATCGAGCGCATGGAGACCTGTTTCTAAGACTTGAAACCGAGTCGCGGCCATTCGCGAGCAAGCTCGCTCCCACAGGGGAATGCATTCCAAGTGTGGGAGCGAGCCTGCTCGCGAAGGCGCCAGTCCAGACACCACCGATCAACCAGAGACAGCACAAGATGAACACCCTCAGCCCCTTGGGCCCGAACATTCCACGCATCGCCCTGATCGGCGAATGCATGATCGAACTGCAGCAACGCGCCGACGGTAGCCTGCAACAAAGCTTCGGTGGCGACACCCTGAACACCGCGGTGTATCTGTCCCGCGCCATGGGCGACAAGGCGCAGGTCGATTACGTCACCGCACTGGGCGATGACAGCTTCAGCGATGCCATGTGCCGGATCTGGACCAGCGAAGGCATCGGCCTGGATCTGGTGCAGCTTCTGCCGGGGCGTTTACCGGGCCTGTATTGCATCCAGACCGATGCCAGCGGCGAGCGGCGTTTTCTCTACTGGCGCAACGAAGCGGCAGTTCGCGACTGTTTCACCACCCCGGCCGCCGCGCCGATTCTGGCGGCGTTGCCGGATTACGATGTGCTGTATTTCAGCGGCATTACCCTGGCTGTGCTCGGTGCGTTGGGCCGGGAAAAACTTATCCAGACTTTGATCGAAGCGCGGCAGCGGGATGCGCGCATCGTCTTCGATAACAATTACCGGCCACGCCTGTGGGCCTCGGTCGAAGACGCGCGGGCGGCTTATCGCAACGTGTTGCCGTACGTTGATCTGGCGTTGCTGACGGTGGATGACGAACAGGCGCTGTTTGGTTTCGCTGATTGCGAAGCGGTGTTTGCTGCTTACGCGCAGTTCGGCACGCTGGAAGTGGTGCTCAAGCGTGGCGCCGAAGCTTGTTTGATTCAGTGTGATGGTGAAGCGTTCGAAGTGCCGGCGCAGAAGGTCGAGAAAGTGGTGGACACCACGGCGGCGGGGGATTCGTTCAGTGCGGCGTATCTGGCCAGTCGATTGCTGGGCGGAAGTCCGGCGGAGGCTGCCGAGGCCGGCCACTTGCTGGCCAGCAAGGTGATTCAGGTGCCGGGGGCATTGATTCCGAAACAGGCTTGAATGGCCGCTTGCTGCGCAATCGGTTCGCGAGCAGGCTCGCTCCCACAAGGGAATGCATTCCAAATGTGGGAGCGAGCCTGCTCGCGAAGAGGCCCTGGAGCCAAGCACTAATCGCGGTAAAACACCTGCACCAGGTGATACCCGAACTTGCTCTTGATCGGCCCATGCACGGTGCGCAGCGGCTTTTTGAAAATCACCGCATCAATCGCCCCGACCATCTGCCCCGGCCGCACTTCACCCAGATCACCGCCGCGCTTGCCGGACGGGCAGGTCGAGAATTTCTTCGCCAGCACATCGAACGCTTCACCCTTGGCGATGCGTTGTTTGAGCTGTTCGGCCTCTTCGGCGGTTTTCACCAGAATGTGGCGGGCTTGGGCTTTCATCGTGCGATACCTGATAACGGGGTGACGGCGGGGCGCGGATTATGCCTCAAGTCACGGGGTTTGGCTGATCATCGTGCGGATCTTGCTGGCCAGCAGCTCAATGGCAAAGGGTTTGGCAACCATGTCCATGCCATCCTCAAGAAATCCCTGACGCTCGGCGGCTTTCTGCGCATAACCGGTCATGAACAACACTTTGAGGCCCGGCCGATGCTGGCGGGCGATCTCCGCCAGTTGCCTGCCGTTCATGCCCGGCAGGCCGACGTCGGTGACCAGCAGATCGACGCGTAGATCGGACTCCAGCAGGGGCAGGGCGGTCTTGGCATCTTCCGCTTCGTGGGCCTGATAACCCAACTCCCGGAGCAGATCGAGCACCAGCATGCGCACCGCCGGGTCGTCCTCAACCACCATCACGGTTTCACCGGTCGCCGTCGCCGACGGTTGTTCAACGGCGACGATGGCCGGCCGTTCCGGTTCGACGCCATACAAGCGCGGCAGGTACAAGCGCACGCAAGTACCCTGGCCCGGCAGGCTGTCGAGGCTGACATGACCACCCGACTGCTGGGCAAACCCATAAATCATCGACAGCCCCAGCCCGGTGCCCTGGCCGATGGGCTTGGTGGTGAAGAATGGATCGAAGGCCTTGGAACGCACCGAGGGCGTCATGCCGGTGCCGTTGTCGCTGACCGCCAGCATCAGGTAATCGCCGGCCTTGACCGGTTCGAGCGTGGTGATGTCGCTGCCGTCGAGGTAGACGTTGGCCGTTTCGATCACCAGTTCACCGCCCTCGGGCATCGCATCACGGGCATTGATGACCAGGTTGAGCAAGGCGTTTTCCAGCTGACTGACGTCGGTGCTGACCGGCCACACGTTCTCGGCCAGACGCAGGGTGAGTTCGATCGGATCGCCCTTGGTACGGCGGATCAGATCTTCCAGCGAATGCACCAGTTCATTGGCATCGAGGGTTTTGCGATCCAGCGACTGGCGCCGCGAGAACGCCAGCAATCGATGGGTCAGCGCTGCCGCACGGTTGGCCGATGACACGGCGGCTTCGGTAAAACGGCCAATTTCGTCAGCCCGGCCGTTGGCGATGTAGCGCTGCATCAAATCGAGGCTGCCGATGATCCCGGTGAGCATGTTGTTGAAGTCGTGGGCGATACCGCCGGTGAGCTGGCCGACAGCCTCCATCTTCTGCGCGTGGCGCAAGGCATCTTCGGCGCGCTCGCGTTCGAACATCTCGTTCTGCAAACGCTGGTTGGCCTGGGCCAATTGCTCGGTGCGGGCGCTGACCCGCTCTTCGAGGGTTTCGTTGAGATTGCGCAAGGCTTCTTCGGTTTTCTTGCGCTCGGTCTCGTCGATCACAAAGATATAGAAGCCGTTGACGGCGCCGTCCGCCCCGTAACGTGGCAGGTAATTCATCAGCGCGTGACGACTGCTGCCATCGCGATGCGGGGTGTACAGGCTGAACGAACACGGTCTGCCGGCCAGCGCCTCGGCAATGTAAGGCAGGCGCAGGAAATACGCCTCTTCACCGATGACTTCGCGAATCGTGCGTCCGTAAAGCTCCTGCGGTGTTAGCCCGTACCAGTCCAGATAGGCCGCGTTGTTCAGGCGGAAGCGTTCTTCACGGTCGACATAACTGATCAGGATCGGCATGGCGTTGATGATCAACTGCAGTTCGGTCTGGCTCTGGCGCAACGCCTGTTCGGTGTGTTTGCGCTCGGTCAGGTCCAGCGCCGCACCGAGAAATCGCACGGGCCGGCCGTGATGATCCTTGTAGCAGCGCCCGCGAGCGAATACCCAGCGCACCTCGCCATCGGCTTGCAGCAAGCGATATTCCTCAGCGTATTCGGTGCCGTAGGTGATGCAGTGTTTGATGCTGCGCGCGACCATTGCGCGGTCTTCAGGGTGCACGCCTTGCAGGTAATCGCTGATCGGCAATCGACCGGACAGGCCGGGATCAACGCCATGCAGTTGGGCGAAATGCGCGTCAGCGATAAAGCGGTCTTCGCCGATGTCCCAATCCCAGGTGCCGACGGCATCGGTCGCGGCCAAGGCCAGTTGCAGACGCTCCTCGGTTTCGCGTTGCGCCTTGAGGCTTTCTTCGGAGCGTCGTTGCAGTTCCAGCGCGATGCGGCGGCGTTCGTTGGTTTCGATGGCGGTGACCAGGATGCCGGCCACTTGCGCGGTTTCATCACGGATCGGGCTGTAGGTCAGATCCAGCCAGAAGTCGGATTCTCTGCCGTCTCGTTGCAGGGTGAAGCGTCTTTCGCTGTAGGTGCGAACCTGGCCCTGTAGGACGGCGCTGTAAATAGGGTCGGTAAAGTCGCGAAGTTCCGGCCAGATCTGGTGCGCAGGCTGTCCGAAAGCGTGCGGATGCTTGTGACCGGCAAGCAGGGCGAAACCGTTGTTGTAGATCTGCGTGAGCTGCGGCCCCCACAACAACAGCATCGGCATCGGCGAGTGAATCACGATGTCCACCGCGGTGCGCAGGCTCTGCGGCCAGTTGCCGGCAGCGCCCAGGGGGCTGCGGCTCCAGTCGGTACGGGCGATCAGTGCCTGTGCGTCATCGGTGTTCGGTACAGCATTCATTACATCAATCCTGAGCGTGGTTCGTTGAGGCGACGTCTATCATTGTTGCAGTTGATCTGCGCCAGGCGCAGGCCGTTGTCTGTTCATTGAATGCTTCGCGGGTGCTTTTTGCCATGGAAATCGATGCACTGTTGTCAATTTTGTCCAATAAAAACGGTTCGGACCTGTTCCTCTCCACGGGAGCACCGCCCAGTGCGCGCATTGACGGCGTGCTCACAGTGTTGAGCGAACGCCCGTTCAAGAACGGTGAAACCGCCGCCATCGGCGCCTCCCTGATGGACGCCGAGCAACGACGGGAGTTCGACCGGGATCTGGAAATGAACCTGGCGATTTCGCGAGCGGGCATCGGGCGTTTTCGCGTCAATATCTTCAAGCAGCGCAACGATGTATCGATCGTCATACGCAATGTCAAACTCGACATTCCGCGTTTTGCCGATCTGAAATTGCCGGCAGTACTGCTCGACACCGTCATGCTCAAGCAGGGGTTGATCCTCTTTGTCGGGGCCACCGATTCGGGCAAGTCGACCTCGCTGGCCGCGCTGATCGACCACCGCAACCGCCATAGCAGCGGGCACATCATCACCATCGAGGACCCGATCGAGTACATCCATCGCCACCAGCGCTCGATCATCAATCAACGGGAAGTCGGGGTCGATACACGCAGCTTCCACGCGGCCCTGAAAAACACCCTGCGCCAGGCACCGGACGTGGTGCTGATCGGCGAAATCCGTGACCGCGAAACCATGGAACATGCCTTGGCGTTTGCCGATACCGGGCATCTCGTGCTCTCGACGTTACACGCGCACAACGCCAATCAGGCACTGGATCGGATTATCAATATGTTCCCGGAAGAACGGCGACCGCAGTTGTTGCATACGCTGGGAAACAACCTGAAAGCATTTATCTCGCAACGCTTAGTGCGCACCGTCGATGGGCAACGCAGGGCGGCTGTCGAGGTGCTGTTGGGCACGCCAACCATTGCAGATCTGGTTCGGCGCGGACAGTTCGAGGAGCTGAAACCGATAATGGAAAAATCCCCCGAACTGGGTATGCAGACATTTGATGCGGCGCTGTACGCATTAGTCGCTGAAGGTGCAATCAGTGCACAGGAAGCTTTAAAGAATGCAGATTCGGTGAATAATCTGAAGTTACGGATGAAACTTTCTGAAGAGGCAAATGCTGGTAACGATACAGCGTCCGAAGAATGGGGTTTGATCGATTAATATTTTCTTGATTGTTTGTGTGTGGGTGCCCGGAAACAGTTATTCATGTTTTTTAGATGGATTGGTCGTATCAAAGAAAGTAGAACGTCATCGCGCTGAAGTTGTCAGCTAATTAACTTGATGAGGTTCTAATATGAATGATAAGACCCGGAATAAAACCTTCTGGTCTACGCCTGTTGCTCTTTCCGAATGGAAGAACAGGGATGAAGCCGATGCCGTTGAGCGTCAATTGGTTTTGGCTCAACTAGAGGGGGCGTTAAGCCAATACACAGATGATCAAAAGATCAATTGGTATGGGCATGAAGTAGAGTTGCAAACCGGATCGTCGTTGTTCGAGATCTATAATCCCGGCAGTCTTTTGCTTAATCAGTTGCTTGCTACCGGCCCGGTATTCGGTGCGATTGCCAGGGAAGGCGCAAGCGATCATGACGGACTTCTGCGTGTTACGCCCGACGGCAAGATGGAAGTCCGTGCGGTCAGGGGGTGGGTGGATCTGGTCGCGGCGCGGCACTTTGAATACAGTGTTCCGACACAATCTGCACTGACGTTGATTTCGGATATAGCAAAAGTGGCCGGTGGTTATATATGGCCTGATAACGCTATAACCCTCGATCAATGGTTCCGCTTTCATGACATAAACTTGCCCGACAACAAGGCAAAGGTCAGGAATTTGATCGATTTATTCGAGTTTGATCCGCCAGTGCCAGAGCCGGGCAACTACTGGGAGCATTTTCAAACCGAAGATCCGGCATTGGTCGTATTAAGCGAGGAACAGTTTTCAGCTATTCGTAATGCGACTGCCAAGTTGATGCCCAACAGAAAACTTCTCACGGCCCTCTACAATGTTACCGGTCGCGCCGCCGTCACACATGAACGTGCGGCTCAACGGGTCATTGAACTCGTCAATCATCCGATTGCTCTGAATCTCGCCGGTGACTACCTGAAAGAACTGGGCTGGTTCGGTGTGAACGAGGGACAGCAGGCTTCCGATGACATTCTCCGGCAATTGCTGATGACGGCGATATTGCTCGACCTTGATCCATCGATTGGTCACGGCATACAACGTAATCGCGTGGTCGGACTTGATCTGTATGCGCCGAAAAATGTTGATCGTCACCCCTCGGTCATACTTGAGGCGCTGACGGCTGTGCTGCGAACCCGACAATGGGTTGAGGCTGGTCTGGAGCCGTTGGTTGCCCACTTGCTGTTGGCACGCAATGCACCCGAGTTTCTGGTCAGGGAAATTCCCTCGTCGGTTACCTTGGGTTCGATTGGATGGATCAATTTCTGTCGCGCCGTCATGCTGGTCGAGACACTGAAAACCGGTGCGACGCGTGGCATGACCTATGCGCAGGTCATGGCGTATGGCGAACTTGAACCGGTCAGTGAGTCGCAGAAACACAAGCGTGACCTGGCCATGATTGACCCGATCGTCGATTGGGCATTGATCAACCAGATTGTGACCGTCGCTGAACTCGAGCAGGCCGAGCAAACCACTACCCGACGTGCAATTGATGCATTCGAGCGCCACTCGGAAACGTTCGCTCAAATCGCCAAGGCATTTTCGACGCCGTTACCCGACAGAGCGAAGATTGCCCGATCCGCTTTGCAAATCGCCGCGCCTGGTTGCGACAGCCTGGACGAAAAAGCACTGTCCGAGAAAGGCGGACAGCAAGTCATGTCGATGGTCGACTTGCATCAATCAGGTGATCTGGTCACTGGCCAGTGGGATAGACGTACCTTGCGCCTGGTCACTAACGGTGTCCTCAGGCCGGCCATCAACTACAACCCGTCCGGTGTCAGCCTTTACGCGCGTTACCCGAACTTGTTGAAGCTAGGATCCTGTGACGAGGAGATGGATCGTCAGCTGGCTGTGCATTTCGATGATTTGAACAGCGCCATGTTGTCTAGCGTGAAACTGGCTTTGGCGCAGATGCCAGAGGCGGATTTGCACGTCTTCATGAATGCCGATATTCACTTCCTGACCGTACGCGAGTCCGCTATTTATTCTAAATCGCGCGGCCTGGGCGGACCCCTGAAAATTGATCTTGACCAGGAAACAATGCAAAGCAGAGATGCCGCCACGGGACGTTTTGGCATTGTGATGTATGCGTCTCACGAGAATGCGGACATCTGCTACGAACTGTTCACATCGCGCGCCGAGACTCGAAAAAATGACGCCTTGGCGGCTTTCATCAAGCGAGAGCGAAAACTGCGACAACGTTCAAGAATGAGTGCCAGTGCGGATCTAACGTTTCCACTGAGCATCACCGCGACGCAACTCCTGCCGCTCGATGTAAAACGCTATACCCATGCGGCTGCCGAGGACTCTTCGATCACCAGCAGCATGGCCATTATCGATAATTTTGGCCTGCTGAACGCACCGCGAGCACCTTCGACGCCAAAGCCGGGGTTCTATCAAAAATTCAACGACCCGAATATCGAACGTATCGCCACGTTTCTGGTTAAAAATCGACCTTATCTGAACAAGAACGAGCTGAGAGAACTGGTACGCGTACCGACTCCGCTTGAACTTTCCAGGGAGGAGGGCGAACGATTGCTGACTTATTTCATCGACCTGGTGGTGCCTTTCAAAAAGTGCATCGAGGATATTGCCTCGGGTGAACATGACAAGGTCGTCGACGGAGTTTACGGATGTCTGATGGATGGCATCGGCCTGGTGGGCACGGTGACAGGAGCCACCTCCAAAGTCTTGAGCATTTCGGCGAAGGCTATTTCAACCACATCCAGGGCGGCGCGTTTTACCCGATTGGCATTCACCTCGGCCGTTTCCCTTTTCAACCCGCTGGATGGGGTGCCCTCTGGCATTCAGTCGGGCGGAAAACTGGTGAACAAGGGCTTGTTGCGTTGTAGCAAAAACAGCCATGAACTGGTTGCCAGGGCCAACAGCCAATTGCACAAACTCAGTGGTCGTCGGCAGTCCTATGATTTGCTCGGTGCGTCGCAAAGTACCCATTTGGGGTTGGGTCACTGGCAACCTCGCGGCACGCCTGGCAGCGTTGTTGTTCTGGCGGCCCGCAGTGGCAACCAATGGTACGCCTTGAACCGCCGTGGCAAGTTGTGGGGTCAACCGCTGAGCGGCTTCGCCTATCAAACGCCCTTGCAGTTGCCGTATTCGACCAAGACACTTCCCGCGAGCTACACGCGCAACTTCATCGAAACAAGTCTGCCTCGCGCTCGGGCGAAGATTGACAACGCTATTGCTGTGATCAGCCGACATGAATTCAAGCGAGACGGCGATCTGTTGATGAAGGCATTGTTCGGTAACACGTCGCAGGTAGCGACTGATCGACTGGTGAATTATCTGCGCTTGATTCGCTTTGATTTCGCTGGCTTCTCGGTGAGCAACACGCTTCTCGATGCAGTGAAGCATAACGAGACACTCGCCTCTTTTGATGTGAACAACTACAAGCGATGGAAAAGTGCCAGCTCCAACGACGCATCGGGTATTGCGTTTATCGAGATTTATACTCAAAACCTGAACAAACACTTCGTCAATCTGGGCTTCAACCATGACGTGGTGGCCGATGACCTGATCCATGAACTGTTCCATGGCAGTGCGCAGACCGTGGATGTCGGCTACGCCACGGACACAGAGCATGCAAGCCACAGCGGGCAGCGACTGGATGTAGCGCAGTTGCTGAATCTTGCGTCCGGCAACCTCCCTGTCGCGGACTCGATCGCTGGCAATCATGCGGTATCCAAGGCCTTTGAGAATGCCGACTCGCTGGCAATTGCCACTTCGTTACTGAGTCAAATGGCTACGGACAAAACGACATTCGACCGCAACATGACGATCATTCGCAGGGCACTCGATGCCAGTGGCGGTAGAGCGATTGGTCAGCCGGTTGTGATTACGCTGAACAAACCCCGCTGACGCCAGGCACCGTCGCCAACGCTTGCCGTAAGCGTATCAGCGCCGGGTTCAAATGCTCAGTTCCAGCCGATCCCGAAACTGCTCCAGCGCTTCGGGATTGGCTAACGCATCAGTGTTTTTCACCGGCCTGCCGTGCACCACCTCGCGCACGGCAAGTTCGACAATCTTGCCGCTGATGGTGCGCGGAATGTCCGTCACCGCAACGATCTTCGCCGGTACATGCCTTGGGGTGGTATTGGCGCGGATCTCCTGACGAATGCGTTGCTCCAATGCGTCATCCAGAGCCAGCCCTTCGCGCAACTTCACAAACAGCACAACCCGCACGTCATCCTGCCACTGCTGACCGATAGCGACGCTGTCCAGCACTTCGCTGACTTTCTCGACCTGCCGATAGATCTCCGCTGTGCCAATGCGCACGCCACCCGGGTTGAGCACTGCGTCAGAGCGACCATGGATCAGCATCCCGCCGTGAGGCCGTTGCTCGGCGTAATCGCCCTGTGCCCAGACCCCGGGAAACAGGCTGAAATACGATTGCCGCAATTTTGCGCCGTCCGGGTCATTCCACAGGCCAATCGGCATGGCCGGGAAATGCCGGGTGCAGACCAGTTCACCTTTTTCACCAAGCACCGGTTGGCCGGCGTCATTCCAGACTTCGACCGCCATGCCCAGGCTCTTGCCCATGATCTCGCCGCGCCGCACCGAGGACAGCGGATTGGCGTTGACGAAGCACGAAACAATATCAGTGCCGCCCGACATCGACGCCAGGCATACATCCGCTTTCAAGTCGCGATAGACGAAGTCATAGCTTTGCGGCGATAACGCTGAGCCCGTGCACAGCAGCGTCTTCAGGCTGCTCAGATCATGACTTTCCCGGGGCTTGGCGCCGCTGCTTTCCAGGGTGGCGAGAAACTTGGGGCTGGTGCCGAACACACTGATGCGCTCGTCGTCGATCAAGTCGAGCAAACGCTGGTTGTCCGGGTGAAACGGCGAGCCGTCGTACAGCACCACGGCGCTGCCGACCGCGAGCGCCGAGACCAGCCAGTTCCACATCATCCAGCCGCAGGTGGTGTAGTAGAAAAGTCGATCGCCGGGGCCGAGATCGCAATGCAGGCCGTGTTCCTTGACATGTTGCAGCAACACGCCGCCGGTGCTGTGAACGATACATTTCGGCACGCCGGTGGTGCCGCTGGAATACAGCACGTACAGCGGATGATGGAACGGCACCGGGACAAAGTCCGGTTCGCCACCGACCTGATAAAAGTCATCCCACAAAGTCACTTCGGCGGGAGTCTTGTATGCCTCGACACGGGCCTGCGGCTGGGCGTAAGGCACGATGATCAACTGCCTCAGGGTTGGCAGTTGCTCGAGTATTCCGTTGATTTTGTCGGTCTGCTCGATGACTTTGCCGGCATAGCGATAACCGGCGCAGGTGAGCAGCACCTTGGGTTCGATCTGGCCGAAGCGATCGATCACCCCATGGGTGCCGAAATCCGGCGAGGAGCACGACCAGATGGCACCGAGGCTGGTGGTGGCGAGCATCGCCACCAGGGTCTGCCAGGTATTGGGCATGCAGGCGGCGACGCGATCGCCAAGACCAACACCGGCGGCGCGCAAACCGGCTTGAAATCCGGCGACATGCTCGGCGAGTTCGGCCCAGGTCAACTGCTCGCGTTGACCGTTTTCCGCCACGCTGATCACCGCCACGGCATCGTCACGCCGCCGCAGCAGGTGTTCGGCGAAGTTCAGCGTGGCGCCTGGAAACCACTCGGCGTCGGGCATCTTTGAGCCTTCGCGCAGCACGGCATCGGGTTGCGTGTGGAAGCGGATATCGAAGAAATCGACAATCGCCTGCCAGAATTCCGCGCGCTGCTCGACGCTCCATTGGTGCAGGGCAGGGTAATCGTCGACTTTCAGTGAATGGCGTTGATTGACCGCACGACGGAAGGTGTCCATGCGCGACTGGGCGATACGGTTGGCGTCGGGTTGCCAGAGGATGTCGGACATTGTTTGCCTCTTGTTTTATTCATGCACAAAGCTTGGGCGGTTCACCTATCCCCGGTAGGAGTGAGCCTGCTCGCGATAGCGGTGTGCCAGAACCGTAAAAGTTAACTATCGCGAGCAGGCTCACTCCTACAGGGACGCAGCATTACTGCGCCAACCACCCACCATCAATATTCCACGCCGCGCCGCGCACCTGGCTGCCAGCCTCGCTGCACAAAAACAACACCAGTTCGCCCAGATGCTGCGGCGTCACGAATTCCAGCGATGGTTGCTTCTCGGCCAGCAAATCATGCTGCGCCTGCTGCGGATCGACCCCCTTGGCCGCACGGTCGTCGATCTGCTTCTGTACCAGTGGCGTGAGCACCCAGCCCGGGCAGATCGCGTTGCAGGTGACATTGCTGGTCGCGGTTTCCAGGCCGACCACTTTGGTCAAGCCGATCACACCGTGCTTGGCGGCGACATACGCCGCTTTGCCGGTCGAACCGACCTGGCCATGCACGGAGGCGATATTGATGATCCGCCCCCAGCCTTTGGCGCGCATTCCCGGCAAGCTCAAACGCGTGCTGTGAAACACCGAGGACAGGTTGATGGCAATGATCGAGTCCCAGCGCTCGACGGGAAAATCCTCCACGGCGGCGACGTGTTGGATGCCGGCGTTGTTGATCAGAATGTCGACACCGCCGAATTCGCGCTCGGCGTAATTGATCATGTCGGCGATCTGCGCCGGATCACTGACATCGGCCGGATGATGGCCGACCTTGCCGCCGAACCGGGCGACTTCGGCGATGACTTTCGACGCATCGCCAAAACCATTGAGAATCAGATTCGCGCCAGCCTTGGCCAGGCTCAGTGCGATGCCCAGACCAATGCCGCTGGTGGAACCAGTCACCAGCGCGGTCTTGCCGGAAAGAGTCGTCATGAATACCTCACACAATGCCAGTGGCGTAGAAAGTGCCGATCACTACGAAAACCGCCAGGGTCTTGATCAGCGTAATACAGAAAATGTCTTTGTAGGCTTCGCGGTGGGTCAGGCCCGTCACCGCGAGCAAGGTGATGACCGCGCCGTTGTGCGGCAGGGTGTCCATGCCGCCACTGGCCATCGCGGCGACGCGGTGCAGCACTTCCAGCGGAATATTCGCGGCGTGGGCTGCACTGATGAACTGCTCGGACATCGCCGCCAGCGCAATGCTCATGCCGCCGGAAGCGGAACCGGTGATACCGGCCAAAAGGGTCACGGTGATGGCTTCGTTAACCAGCGGATTGGGAATCTGCTTGAGCCAGTCCGCCAGCACCAAAAAGCCTGGCAGCGACGCGATCACCGCGCCGAAGCCATACTCCGAGGCGGTGTTCATCGCCGCCAGTAACGCGCCGCTTACGGCACTTTTGCTGCCTTCGGCGAGCTTGCTGCGAATCGCCTGAAAGCCAAACGCCAGCACCATCAGAATGCCGACCAGCAAAGCCGCCTGCACGGCCCAGATCGCCGTCAGTTTGGCGATCTCGGTGGTCACCGGAGCCGCCATGCCCGGCAGCGCGAGACTGTGGGTCTTGCCGTACCACTGCGGAATCCATTGGGTGAACAGCAGGTTCATGATGCCCACCGCCAGCAATGGCGACAGGGCAAGCCATGGGTTTGGCAGTTTCAGATCTTCAGCGGTTTCCGGCTCGTTGCGCAATTCAGTGCCGTAGCCTTCGCCAGCACGTTGCGCCTTGTTGCGTTGCCGCTGCAAAAACAGCATGCCGGTGCAGAACACGAAAATCGTGCCGATCACCCCCAGCCACGGCGCCGCCCATGCGGTGGTGTTGAAAAAGGTGCTGGGGATGATGTTCTGGATCTGCGGCGTGCCCGGCAGGGCGTCCATGGTGAACGAGAAAGCGCCGAGAGCGATGGTGGCCGGGATCAGCCGCTTGGGGATATTGCTCTGGCGGAACATCTCGGCAGCAAACGGATAGACCGCGAAGACCACCACGAACAGCGACACGCCGCCGTAAGTAAGCAGAGCGCAGACCAGCACGATCACCAGCATCGCTTGCTTGGTGCCGAGCAAGCGAATGGCCGCCGCGACAATCGAACGGGAGAAGCCCGACAGTTCGATCAACTTGCCGAACACGGCGCCGAGCAGGAATACAGGGAAATACAGTTTGATGAAGCCGACCATTTTCTCCATGAACACCCCGGTGAACGCAGGGGCGACGGCGGAAGGGTCGGTGAGCAGAACTGCGCCGAGGGCGGCAATCGGGGCGAAGAGGATAACGCTGTAGCCACGGTAGGCGGCCAGCATTAGCAGCGCCAGGGCTGCCAAGGCAATGATCACACTCATGGTGTGTCTCTCCAGAATTGTTATTTTTGTGGGTAGAACGGGTGTGGGAGAGGTGTTAGCGAGATCTGTGCCAGATACGTAAGCAATTGAAATATATGAAGTTAATCTGAGTGATTGAGTGGCGAATGAGTTGTTTGTCTCTGTTTTGAGATAGTGTTGATCGATTTGGCGTCATCGCGAGCAGGCTCACTCCTACAGGGGGGATGTGTACACCGGTAAAACTGTAGGAGTGAGCCTGCTCGCGATGAGTGCGAAGCACTCCTTTGTGCATATCTACATATAGAGATTAACGTCTCTATATAGAGATTCAGGCTATTCCCAACGCCACCATTTTCTTGTACAACGTCGACCGCCCAAGCCCCAGTCGAGCCGCCGCTTCCGGCACGTTTCCCGCGCATTGCACAAGGGTCGACTGAATCAGTTGCCGGTCGAAACGCGCCCGCGCCTCGGTGAAGGTCTCAGACACCGACGCTTCAGCCATTGGCGTCAGCGCACGCTCGACCGGCGTCAACGTGCCAATCGCCGCACGAATATCCTGCTCGGTCAGCATCAAGTCATCACTGAGCAACGCCGCTCGCTCCAGCACATTGCGCAGTTCGCGAATGTTCCCCGGCCACGCGTGCTGTCCGAGCAATGCCAGCGCATCACCGTGCAGTTCATGCTGGCTGCGCAGTTCTTCAAGAATGGCTTCGCTGAGCGCTGGCAGGTCATCAAGACGTTCACGTAGCGCCGGCACTTGAATCGGCAACACATTGAGGCGGTAGTACAAGTCGGCGCGGAACTCACCGCGTTTGATCGCCGCTTGCAGATCGGTCGAAGTCGCGGCAATCACCCGAACGTCACTCTGAATCACGTCGTTGGAACCGACCGGCTCGAACTCCTTTTCCTGCAGCACACGCAGCAGTTTGCTCTGCAAGGGCAGCGGCATGTCACCAATCTCGTCGAGAAACAACGTGCCGCCCTGAGCGATCTGCAACTTGCCGGTGCGACCCTTGCGGTCGGCGCCGGTGAACGCGCCCGGTGCCGTGCCGAAAAATTCCGCCTCCAGCAGTGCCTCGGGAATTGCCGCGCTGTTGATGCTGACGAATGCTTTGTGCGCCCGTGGCGAAGCGCTGTGAATCGCTTGGGCCAGCAGCTCTTTGCCGGTGCCGGTTTCACCGAGCAGCAACACCGGTGACTCGGCGCTGGCACTGCGCCGGGCGCGGCGTTTGACTTCAAGACTGGCGGCGCTGGTGCCGATGAAATGGGCGAAGTTGTATTTGGTCTGACGGGCGCGCAGCAGAGAACGGGTCGAGGCCAGTTCTTCCTGCATGCTCAAGTAGCGTTTGAGCATCGGCGACAACGTGCGCAACTCGTCGAACAGGGCAAAACCGATCGCGCCGATCACCGTGCCGGCGTCATCGTGGATCGGCAGGCGCATCACCACCAAAGGCTCCTTCGGCGTGTCCTGCATGTCCAGAAGAATAGGGCGACCGGTGCGCACGACTTCCCGCAACAGGCTGCCGGGAATCACGCTTTCACAGGGTTTGCCGATCGCGCCTGCAGCCGATTCAAGACCGAAACGCCGAGCGTAGCGCTCGTTCATCCAGACGATGTTGGCATCGCGATCGACAATCACCGTGCCTTCGCTGGACTGCTCGATGATCTCGAACAGCGAACGGATTGCCAGGGTGCGCACCCGTTGGTAGTCCTTGAGGCTTTCGGTGGTGTTCATGGAGGCTGATCCTGATTGTATGTTGCCTGTGCCGGCCCTTTCGCGAGCAAGCTCGCTCCCACAGTGAACCGGGTTGTTCACAAATGTTGTAAACGACCGTGAACCTTGTGGGAGCGAGCTTGCTCGCGAAAGCCGTGACCCGGTTTCAGGTCGAGCACAGATTATGCCTACCCCGGATGCGCCGCCGCCAACAGCTCTTTGGTGTACGGATGCTGCGGCGCATCAAACACCTCATGGCTGGCGCCACGCTCGACCACTTTGCCGTCCTTGATCACGATCATGTCGTGGGCCAGGGCGCGCACCACCGCCAGATCGTGGCTGATGAACAGATAGGTCAGACCGTGTTTTTCCTGAAGCTGGCGGAGCAGGGCGACCACTTGTTTCTGCACCGTGCGATCCAGCGCCGACGTCGGCTCATCAAGCAGGATCAGCGCCGGTTTCAGCACCAGAGCTCGGGCGATAGCGATGCGTTGGCGCTGGCCACCGGAGAATTCGTGGGGATAGCGATGGCGACTTTGCGGGTCGAGACCGACCTCTTTGAGTACACGGATGACTTGCTCATCGCATTCATCAGCCGTCGACTCGCAGTGCACTTCCAGGCCTTCGCTGATGATCTGCGCGACTGACATGCGCGGGCTGAGGCTGCCGAACGGATCCTGAAACACCACCTGCATCTGGCGGCGCCATGGGCGCATTTGCTTCTGACTGAGACCGTCGAGTGCCTCGCCCTGAAAGCGGATACTGCCTTCGGAGTCGAGCAGGCGCAGGATCGCCTGACCCAGCGTCGACTTGCCCGAACCCGACTCGCCGACGATGCCCAGCGTCTTGCCACGCTGGATGCTCAGGCTGATGCCATCCACCGCCCGCAGGTACTGCTTGCGCTGGAACAGACCGCCACCGACGACAAACTCAACCTTGAGATCGTCAACCTCCAGCACGTTTTCGCGCTCATCCCGAGGCAGTGCTTCGCCTTCGGGCTCGGCGTTGAGCAGCACGCAGCTGTAAGGATGCTTCGGTTCGGTAAACAGGGTTTCGCAGGGTGCCTGCTCGACGATTTCCCCGGCCTTCATCACGCACACGCGTTGCGCAATGCTGCGCACCAGATTGAGGTCATGGCTGATCAGCAGCAGCGACATGCCCAGGCGCTGTTGCAGGGATTTGAGCAGCAGCAGGATCTTGCGCTGCACGGTCACGTCAAGCGCGGTGGTCGGTTCGTCGGCGATCAACAGCTCCGGTTCGCAGGCCAGGGCCATGGCGATCATCACCCGTTGGCGTTGTCCGCCGGAAAGTTGATGCGGGTAAGCCTTGAGGCGTTCCTTGGGTTTCTGGATGCCCACCAGTCCGAGCAGTTCGAGGATCCGCGCCTGCGCCGCTTTGCCGCCGAGGCCACGGTGCAGCAGCAGGGTTTCGCCGATCTGTTTTTCGATGGTGTGCAGCGGATTCAGCGAGGTCATCGGCTCCTGAAAAATCATGGCGATGCGGTTGCCACGCAGTTCGCGCAAGACTTTGGGATCGGCGCCGATCAGTTCCTGTCCGCGATAGCGAATGCTGCCAGTGGTTTGCGCTTCGCTTTCGGGCAGCAATTGCAGAATCGAATGGGCAGTCACCGATTTGCCTGAACCCGACTCGCCAACCAGGGCCAGACACTCACCGGGGCGAATGTCCAGGCACAGGTCGCGCACCACGCTCTGGTCATGGAAGGCAACGTTGAGGTTACGGATTTCAATCAGGTTGTCAGTCATGGCCACGCTTCAGGATCGAGGGTCGAACGCGTCACGCAACGCTTCGCCGATGAACACCAATAAAGAAAGAATCAGCGCCAGGGTGAAAAACGCCGTCAGCCCGAGCCACGGTGCTTGCAGATTCTGTTTGCCCTGACCGATCAACTCACCCAGCGAGGCGCTGCCGGCGGGCATGCCGAAACCGAGAAAATCCAGCGCGGTGAGGGTGGAAATCGCCCCGGTCAGAATGAACGGCAAGTAGCTCAATGTTGCATTCATGGCGTTGGGCAGAATGTGCCGGAAGATCACCTTGCGATCGCTCAGGCCCAGCGCGCGGGCGGCTTTGACGTACTCCAGATTACGTCCGCGCAGGAACTCGGCGCGCACCACATCCACCAGCGCCAGCCATGAGAACAGCGCCATGATCCCCAGCAGCCACCAGAAATTCGGCTCGACGAAACCGGAGAGGATGATCAACAGGTACAACACCGGCAGCCCCGACCAGACTTCCAGCAAGCGCTGCCCGAGCAAATCGACCCAGCCACCGTAGTAGCCCTGCAATGCCCCGGCGGCGATGCCGATCAGAGCGCTGACAAAGGTCAGCATCAAGGCAAACAGAATCGACACCCGAGCACCGAAAATCACCCGCGCGAGCACGTCTCGCGCCTGATCATCAGTGCCCAGCCAGTTGACCGCCGTCGGCGGGCTCGGCGCCGGTTTGTTGAGGTCGTAGTTCGGTGTGTCGTCACTGAACGGAATCGGCGGGAACAGTAGCCAGCCGCCGTCCTTGCGAATCAGGTTCTGCACATAGTCGCTGCGGTAATCGGCCTGGAACGGCAGCTGTCCGCCGAACTCCTGCTCGGTGTGGCGCTTGAACACCGGGAAGTACCACTGGTCCTGATAGCTGACGACCAGAGGCTTGTCATTGGCGATCAACTCACCACCCAGTGTCACCACAAACAGGCCGATAAACAGCCATAACGACCACCAGCCACGACGGTTTTTCTTGAAGCGCTCGAAGCGCCGGCGGCCCAGAGGCGAGAGCTTGAACATCAGGCGTTCCTCGCAGCGAAGTCGATACGCGGGTCGACCAGCGTGTAACACAGGTCACCCACCAGTTTTATCAGCAGGCCGAAGAGGGTAAAGATGAACAGCGAACCGAACACCACCGGATAATCCCGCGAAACTGCTGCTTCGTAGCTCATGCGCCCAAGACCATCGAGGGAGAAGATCACTTCGATCAGCAAGGAGCCGGCGAAGAACACACTGATGAACGCCTGCGGGATACCGGACACCACCAGCAGCATCGCGTTGCGGAACACATGGCCGTACAGCACGCGACGCTCGCTCAGGCCTTTGGCGCGAGCGGTCACCACATACTGGCGGGTGATTTCATTGAGAAACGAGTTCTTGGTCAGGATGGTCAGCGTGGCGAAACCGCCGATCACCAGTGCCGTCACCGGTAGCACCAAGTGCCAGAAGTAGTCGGCAATCTTGCCGAGGGTCGACAGCGATTCGAAGTTGTCCGACACCAGGCCACGCACCGGAAACCAGTTCAATGACGTGCCGCCGGCAAACACCACGATCAGGAACATCGCAAACAGAAACGCCGGCATCGCGTAGCCGATGATGATCGCCGTGCTGCTCCAGATATCGAAATGACTGCCATGGTGCACGGCCTTGCGGATCCCCAGCGGGATCGACACCAGATAGGTGATCAGTGTCGCCCATAGCCCGAGGGAAATGGTCACCGGCATTTTTTCCAGGATCAGGTCGGTGACTGTCGCGCCACGGAAAAAGCTTTTGCCGAAATCCAGTTGCGCGTAGTTCTTCAACATCAGCCACAAACGTTCATGGGCCGGTTTGTCGAAGCCGTACTGTTTTTCGATGTCCTTGATCAGTTGCGGATCGAGGCCGCGACTGGCGCGGGAAGTACCGCTCATGGTTTCGCTGGCGCCGCCGCCGACACTGGCGCCGCCGATCCCTTGCAGGTGAGCGATGGCCTGTTCCACCGGACCGCCGGGCGCGGCCTGGATAATCACGAAATTGACCAGCAGGATGATCACCAGCGTCGGGATGATCAGCAGCAGGCGCCGCAGTATGTAACCCCACATCAGTGCGGCCCTCCGGGTCTGCCACGGGCAATTTTTTCCGCGGTCATCTGCTGATTGGTCAGCGGTGTGCTGCTGATTTCCCACCAGCTCTCGATGGCTTCGTCATTGCTGGCTTGCACCGACGGTATGCCGAAACGGTTCCACCACACGGTCGAGGTGCCCGGTGGATAGTAGTTGGGAATCCAGTAGTAATTCCATTGCAGGACCCGGTCCAGGGCGTGCGCGTAATGCAGCATGTCGGACTGGGTGGAGGCGCGGATCAGGCCGTTGATCAACGTATCCACGGCAGGATTTTTCAACACCATGTAGTTGTTCGCGCCTGGGTCGTTGGCCGACGCGGAGGCGAAGTAATTGAGCAATTCGCCCCCCGGCGAGGTGCTGACCGGGTAGCCGGTGACGATCATGTCGTAGTCGCGGCTCATCAGGCGATTGACGTATTGCGAGGAGTCGATACGGCGGATGTTCAGATCGATGCCGATCTGTTTCAGCGTGCGCTTGTACGGCAGCAGCAAGCGATCCATGCCGTTCTGGCTGACCAGGAAGGTGAAGCTCAGTGGTTCGCCCTGGGCGTTCACCAACTGATCGCCATCCGGTTTCCAGCCCGCCTGTTCGAGCAGTTCGAGGGCCTGCAACTGTTTGTCACGGATGACACCGCTGCCATCGGTTTTCGGCGCCTCGAAGACTTTAGTGAAAACCTCTTCGGGAACCTGGTCGCGCAGCGGTTCGAGGATTTTCAGTTCCTGCGCATCGGGCAGTTCGCTTGCCGCCAGTTGTGTGTTGGAAAAGTAGCTCTGCTGGCGGATATACATACCGCGCATCATCTGCCGGTTGCTCCACTCGAAATCCCAAAGCATGGCCAAGGCCTGGCGTACGCGGCGATCGGCGAACATGGGTTTCTGCAGGTTGAACACAAAACCCTGGGCTGACTGTGGCGCCTCGGTGGCCAGATGCGCCTTTTGCAGGCGTCCGTCGCTCAGTGCCGGGCTGTCATAGCCGATCGAGTAGCCAGTGGCCGAAAACTCGCGGTTGTAGTCATAGGCGCCACCGCGCAGCACTTGGCGGGCGACGTCGGTATCACCGAAGTACTCGATGCTGAAATGATCGAAATTGTACAAGCCACGACTGACCGGCAGATCCTTGCCCCACCAGTCGGCGTTGCGTTCAAACGTGATACTGCGCCCCGAATCGACCTTGCCGACTCGATACGGGCCGCTGCCCAAGGGGGCTTCATAACCGCCGCCGCCGGCGAAATCGCGACTCTTCCACCAATGCTCGGGGAATACCGGCAGGGTCGCGACGTCCAGTGGCAGGGTGCGGTTTTCATTACTCTTGAAATCGAAGCGCACGGTTAGCGGCGCTTCGACTTCGACGCCTTTGACGTCGGCAAACTGGGTGCGATAACGCAGGCTGCCCTGGGTCATCAATAAATCGTAGGTGTAACGCACGTCTTCGGCGGTGATCGCTTTGCCGTCGGCGAAGCGTGCCTTGGGATTGATGTAGAAGCGCAGCGACAGACCATCGTCCGAGCGTTCCATCTTTTGCGCGACCAGACCGTAGACCGTGTAAGGCTCGTCGAGCGAACGCTGGGCCAGCGGCGAATAGAGCAAGCCATCGATCTGAGTGACGCCGATGCCTTTGTCTATATAAGGAAGGACATGGTCGAAGTGGCCGATCTCGATGGCCGAGCGACGCATTGTCCCGCCCTTTGGCGCTTGCAGGTTGGTGTAGTCGAAATGACTGAAACCGGCAGGATACTTGGCAGGTTCGCCATAAACGGTCAACGCGTGTTGCGGTGCAGCGTTTGCGCCGGTGGCGCCCGTCAACAGGGCGAGGGCGGTGAGCATCAATGTGGGGAAAACCAGTCGCATTGTCAGCCTTGGAACCGGGAAATCGATAAGCGCAAGTTGTACGCTACAGGCGCGTCAGTCGCCAGCCGTATATGTAACTGAAACACAACGGCCCACCAGAAGGCGGGCCGTTGGCAAGCAATCAGGCGACGGATCAGTCCTGACGGCTGGTGACTTCCAGCAGGTGATAACCGAACTGGGTTTTTACCGGACCTTGCACGACGTTGATTGGCGCGCTGAAGACCACGGTGTCGAATTCCTTGACCATCTGGCCAGGACCGAACGAACCCAGATCACCGCCCTGACGGCTCGATGGGCAGGTGGAGTTGGCCTTGGCAACTTCGGCGAAATCAGCGCCACCTTCGATCTGGGCCTTGAGTTCGTTGCACTTGTCTTCGCTGGAAACCAGGATGTGGCGGGCAGTGGCTTTAGCCATGGGGAAACTCTCCAATCTATTTCAGTAAAAGTGTGGAGCCTACCGGATTCAGTGGGCGAATTCTCGGCAAAGTTCCGTTCGATTGTCCGTGGCCTTGATCAGAGATTCGCGGCTCGCAAACGTTCAGCATGTTCGACGTACAGCTCAATCGGGTCGAGCAGTGCGGTTGCCGTGCTGGCCGTGCGGCGCAGGCTGCCCAGATGGTCCAGCGGGTAGTCGGAGCGGATCACTTGCCCCAAGTGAGAACTGAAGCGGCCAACGAAGCCGTCATTCTGCTGCGTTTCGGTCATGAAGTACTGCGATAACGCGTGGCAAATGCTTTGGGTTGGATCGAGTGTCGACGGGCTGTTGGCCGGCAGGACGCCGCTCCATGAGTAATAGCGTACGCCGTTGACCTGTTCCGGGCCTTGTCCGCCCCAAGTGCTGGGCAATCCCTGCGGAAACTTGTCGTTGAACTCGCCTACGCCTTCGGTCGTCAGTGCATTGAGCGCCGCCAGTGCATTCTGCGGCAAGGTGACACTGCCACTGAGCAACGATAGAAAATCGGCAAATAGCGTCGCTATATTTTGGGCGACGACCTCCGGCAGTCGCCCGGGTATCAGGGCCTTACGCAGAAAGTCGGCCAGTTCCGAACCGTGATTCGGGCCGCTGACGGAGGTTACGGAAGCGACGGCGTGTGGCGCGAGCGCCGCAGCGTATCGAGCAGCCAGTGCTCCCTGACTGTGTCCTATGAGGTTGACTTTGTCTGCACCTGTGCCTCGCAAGACACGATCAATCTGTGCAAGTAATTGTTCACCCCTGGTTTCGTTTTTATGGGTGGCAGAAAGGTGCGGAACAAACACTCGGCTGCCGGCCGTTTTCAGAGCGTCCTTTACGTCATGGAACAGCTCGAAGTGACCGATGCGCTCGAATCCGAACAGGCCATGTACCAACAGGACGGGATAGCGAGTTGAAGCATTCCGTTGCATGTTCTTACCTTTTTCGCAGAAGTTCATCGGGGAATCCGGAGGCCACTCTAAAACACTCATCCCGTTGAAGAAGTAAGAAGGGGCTTCTCTTGGCCGTTGAATCTGGACTAGTGGCTGTACGAATTTTCAGATACTTATGAAATCCGAATCGGAAGTTGAGGACATCTTTCGCTCGGTTGATGGCGTTTTTGCGTAGTTTGCCTACCCGGTGGGAGGCCTTTGCCGGGTGTTCGCGGCGGCTGAGGCTGACATCGAAAGTGTGCGCAATAGCGTTCAATGTTGGCTGTCGACGCCGCCCATGAAAGCGGCGTTCTTTCCAAGGAATGGAGCCACTAATGCACACGCACGAAGTCGAGTTTTGCTACCGGATGCGCCACCCCGCCAGCCCCTGTGTTTCGAACGAACTGCTGCCAGCGGCAATCGTTGATAGTCTGAAGGGGGCGGTGCTTGATCCATCGCTGGGCAAGGTCGTTGTCCGTATTGCTCCTTATGCAAACATGAGCTGCGGCGATCAGTTGCTCTTGAGTTGGGACGGTCTGGACATAGAGGGCTTTGCTTATCAGCATGAAATGGTTCGCTATATCAGCGAAGCCCAGGTCGGCAAAGACATCGTTTTCGTGATCAAAGGCCTGCACATCGCTGCACTGGATGGCGGTTCGCTGGCGGTCTACTGGAAACTGCTCAGTGCGCGCTCGGCTGAACCGGCGGTGTCTGCCCGTGTGCATTTGTCCGTGGGTGATGTCCGGCAACAATTGCTTGCACCGATTGTCGAGGGGGCCATCGGAGGGGCGCTGGATCCGGCGCGGGTGCCGGACGGCACGCTTATCGTGCTCCAGCCTTATGCCCGAATGGCGGCGGGGGATCGAGTCACGTTGCTGTGGGGCGCTGACGCATTGTCCGCAACGTTCAGCGACAGCTTGAAGGTCGAAGCCTTTGCTGTCGCAGACGTACTGTCATTCTGGGTTGAAGGGGCGCACATCGCTGCTCATCTCGGCGGCGAGGTGGTGGTGCGCTATCAGGTCGAGCAGGCGGGCGGAGTCATTCGCGAGTCCGAGGCGGCAAGAATTCTCGTTACCCCGTTCCTGCGGGGAGAGCTTGAGGCTCCCGATGTACTTGAAGCTGAAGACGGCGTGCTGTTGAAAGAGGACTCCGTCGATGGCGTCACCATCGTGATCGGTAATGCCCGGACGCAGGAAGGCGAGTTGGTCTATCTCAAGTGCGACGGGGAACTGTTCAATCATCGGGATGACCGTGAAATCACTCGGGAGACGGCGGGGAAGCCGCTGATCTTCATTGTGCCGCACCGATTCTGGCGTGAGCACCATGGCACGACCGTGCGGGTGGCCTACACGGTTGAACGTCTGGACGATGTCAGTCAGACGTCTGCGGCCACACAGGTGCGAGTGGAGGGGTAACGCGGCGTGACCAGCCCTGCGGTTTGCAATAAATCCGCGGGGCTGGCCGGATAATCAGCCTTTTGTCTGTGTACTGAGGCGTTGAGAGGCGTCCAGCAGCAAACGCTCCGTTGCGCTGAAACCGAGGCAGCCATCGGTAATCGAAACCCCGTAACGCAGGGATTCGCTCAGCGGCTGGCAGCCCTCGAACAGGTGAGACTCGATCATCATGCCGATCAGAGAACGGTCACCTTGCAGGCGTTGCTCAAGCACTTGGTTGAAGACGCCAGGCTGGCGTAGCGGGTCCTTGCCACTGTTGGCGTGGCTGCAATCGACCATGATCCGGCTCGGAATCTTCAGGCGATCCAGGTCGGCATGGATTTTGGCCACGCTCTCGCGATCATGGTTCGGCCCTTTATGGCCGCCGCGCAGAACGAGGTGGGTGTCGGGGTTGCCTGGCGTTTGAATGGTGGCTGGATGGCCCTGACTATCGACGCCGAAATGCCGGTGCGGATGGGCTGCCGAACGCATGGCGTCAACTGCAATGGCGGCACCGCCGTCGGTGCCGTTCTTGAAGCCGACGGGCATGCCCAATCCGCTGGCCATCTCCCGATGGATCTGCGATTCAGTGGTACGCGCGCCAATGGCCACCCAGCTCAACAGATCATCGAAGTAACCGGCAGCCATGGGTTGCAGCAGCTCGGTGGCCACCGGCAGGCCGAGGCGGATCATTTCCAGCATCAGCTCACGCGAAAGCGTAAGGCCGCCAGCCATGTCATCACTGCCATCCAGATGCGGGTCGTAGGCCAGACCTTTCCAGCCGACCGTGGTGCGCGGTTTTTCGACATAGGCTCGCATCACCAACAGCATTTCGCCGCTGACTTCCTCAGCCAGTCGAGCGAGCTTGCCAGCGTATTCGAGTGCGGATTGCGGATCATGGATAGAGCAGGGCCCGACGATGACCAGCAGGCGCTGATCCTGGCCGTTGAGAATGGCGCGAACCGCCTGACGGTGGGCGGTGACTTGCTGGCTCAAGGCATTGCTCAGGGGCAATTGCTGTTTGAGTTGCAACGAGCTGGGCAGACGCAGAGTCAATGCTTCGTTGGCAGGATTCAGGGTGGACAGCGGCAGAGCAGAAACGGACGAGTTCATATTCGGTCTTCCTGGGCTGGCGGCGGGTTCTCCCGCTCGCTCGGCCCTACTGGGGTGTTCGACAATTGGCCGTATTGGCTACGTGTGTGTGCTTGCCACCTGTAGGTGACCGATCGGAGGCGGCAGGCTGTCCCGAGCGGAAGCTGGTAAATCGCCAGGCGTTAAAGCTGTCGTAACGGTAATAAGTGGCGTAGTTCATTTCGTGAATCCTCAAAGTGTCTGGTGTGTTGCTGAAAAGTTTGGGGCTGAAAAAACAAAACCCCCGGTCGGGAGGCCGACCGGGGGTTGAGAATTCTCTGGTAGGCGACCCGTTGTTATGGGYGCCGTTTGGGTATCAGGCGCGCCAGTGGCTAAACCAATACCCAAAATAAAAGCTGACCGGAGCGCAAACGTCATTCACCCGGGCAGCCGCAACCGAGCGCAAGGCGCTGGCGGTACGAAGCTGTAAGAGGGCGTTGAACATGGTCTGTCTCCAATGAATGGGCCGAGCTTACTAGAGGGCGATACGCCTCAGCAATYAGAAATTGCTATCGCGTAATCAACAAAGCATCTATTGCTAGCGTCGCGCTGGAGTTGTGACATTCTGCATTTCGCTTGATGACCAAGGATGAACCGTGTCGACACAAAACATTGCTGCTGCTCAGTCTCTGCTCATTGCCGATGATCTGTTGGTCAAGGCCGAGCGCGTCGTGGGTGCGTGGCTGGGGCGAATTGTTCCTGTTGTGCAAGCCTGATGACATTCCACTTACGATTGGCGGTTCCAGAAGATCTGGCGTTTGCCCGTGATCTTACCTGTCAGAACATGCTGCGCTACTACATTCGCCATGACCTGCTATGGCAGGACGAAGCGTTCGACGTGGCATGGTTGGGGCGGCAAAACTGGCTGATAGTGACGGGTGATGTGCCAGTGGGCTTTCTCAGTCTCAGTCGGGATATGCGCGCGCTGTACATTCGTGAACTGCAGGTTGCTGAAACGCATCAGGGGCAGGGCGCTGGTTCTTGGGCGATCGATCAGGTTATCGACATGGTCCGCAAAGAAAGACGCCCGGCTCTACGCCTGACCGTATTTGAAAATAATCCGGCGAGAAACTTGTATGAGAGAAAAGGACTACAGGTTCAGGGCGCGGACGAGTGTTTTCTGCGAATGCAGCTTGATATCAGTACACATGTGCTCTGAAACCCACGGCCGGCAAGCCTTCAATGATGAATTGAAACTTTTTAAATGACGCTTTCCGCTAGGTCTGCGTGGCACTTTTTGCTAAGGTGTCCGGCATCCCAATATGACCATATCGCGAGGTGTCTGCTTGATTAGGGTGCTAGTGGTCGATGACCATGATCTCGTTCGTACAGGCATTACACGTATGCTGGCCGATATCGATGGCTTGCAGGTGGTTGGCCAGGCCGAATCCGGGGAAGAGTCTCTGATCAAGGCTCGAGAGTTGAAGCCCGATGTGGTGCTGATGGACGTCAAGATGCCTGGCATCGGCGGCCTGGAAGCCACGCGCAAACTGTTGCGCAGTCATCCGGATATCAAGGTGGTCGCGGTCACGGTGTGTGAGGAGGATCCTTTCCCGACACGCTTGTTGCAGGCCGGTGCTGCGGGTTATCTGACCAAGGGCGCGGGTTTGCCGGAAATGGTCCAGGCGATTCGCCTGGTATTTGCCGGCCAACGCTATATCAGTCCGCAGATTGCCCAGCAATTGGCGATCAAATCCTTCCAGCCCTCCAACGACTCTCCCTTCGATGCCTTGTCCGAGCGCGAAATTCAGATCGCCTTGATGATTGTCGGCTGTCAGAAGGTTCAGATCATTTCCGACAAATTGTGCCTGTCGCCGAAAACCGTGAACACCTACCGCTATCGTATTTTCGAGAAGCTTTCGATCAGCAGCGATGTCGAGTTGACCCTGTTGGCGGTTCGTCACGGCATGGTTGATGCCAGCCTCTGACCATGACTGAAACATTCGATTCCGGCGCGTTTCTGTCGACAGTCAGCGGGCGCCCAGGCGTCTATCGCATGTTCGACAGCGATGCACGCCTGTTGTACGTGGGCAAGGCCAAGAACCTGAAAAAACGCCTGGCCAGCTACTTTCGCAAAACCGGCCTGGCGCCGAAGACTGCCGCGTTGGTGGGGCGCATTGCGCAGGTCGAAACGACCATCACCGCCAACGAAACCGAAGCGCTGCTGCTTGAGCAGACGCTGATCAAGGAGTGGCGACCGCCGTACAATATCCTGCTGCGCGACGACAAATCCTATCCCTATGTGTTTCTGTCCGACGGCCAGTTTCCGCGCCTGAGCATTCATCGCGGGGCCAAAAAGGCCAAGGGCAAGTACTTCGGTCCCTATCCGAGTGCCGGCGCCATACGTGAAAGCCTGAGTCTGCTGCAAAAGACCTTCTTCGTTCGGCAGTGTGAAGACAGCTACTACAAGAACCGTACCCGTCCATGTCTGCAGTATCAGATCAAGCGCTGCAAGGCGCCTTGCGTGGGGCTGGTCGAGCCTGACGTGTATGCCGAAGACGTGCGCCACTCGGTCATGTTTCTTGAGGGGCGCAGTCACGCGCTGACCAACGAGCTGTCCACGGCGATGGAGGAGGCGGCGATCAACCTGGAGTTCGAACGAGCCGCCGAGTTGCGTGACCAGATCGCGCTGCTGCGCAGGGTTCAGGATCAACAAAGCATGGAAGGCGGCACAGGGGACATCGATGTCATCGCGGCATTCGTCAACCCGGGTGGCGCCTGCGTGCACCTGATCAGTGTGCGTGGCGGGCGCGTGTTGGGGAGCAAGAATTTCTTTCCGCAAGTCGGCATCGAGGAGGACGTGTCGGAAGTCATGGCCGCGTTTCTTGGCCAGTATTTCATCAGCAGCCCTGAGCGCGATTTGCCGAGCGAACTGATCGTCAACGTGGTGCATGAAGATTTTCCAACGTTGATCGAAGCGATCCATGAGTTGCGTGGTCGCGAGCTTGCCATCAGTCACCGGGTGCGCGGTACGCGGGCACGCTGGCAGCAACTGGCCGTCACCAACGCCGAGCAGGCGTTGGGCGCACGCCTGGCCAACCGCCAACACACCGCCGCGCGCTTTGAAGCCTTGGCCGAAGTGTTGAATCTCGATGAACCGCCGCAGCGCCTGGAATGCTACGACATCAGCCATTCCAGCGGTGAGGCGACGGTTGCTTCCTGTGTGGTCTTTGGCCCGGAAGGCGCGATCAAGTCGGACTACCGGCGCTATAACATCGAAGGGGTCACGGCGGGTGACGACTATGCCGCCATGCATCAGGCCTTGACGCGACGCTTCAGCAAACTCAAGGAAGGCGAGGGCAAGTTGCCAGACATCTTGCTGGTGGACGGTGGCAAGGGCCAGCTGTCGATGGCTCGCGATGTTCTCAACGAGTTGGCCGTACCAGATCTGATTCTGCTCGGTGTTGCCAAAGGCGCTACTCGCAAGGCGGGCTTCGAAACGTTGTATCTGAATGATGCGGCGCATGAGTTCACCTTGCGTGGCGACTCGCCGGCGCTGCACTTGATTCAACAGATTCGCGATGAGGCGCACCGCTTCGCGATTACCGGACACCGCGCACGCCGAGGCAAAACCCGCCGTACGTCAACGCTGGAAGGCGTTGCCGGCGTTGGGCCGACCCGACGTCGCGACTTGTTGAAACATTTTGGTGGATTGCAGGAGCTGACTCGTGCAAGCATCGAAGAGATCGCCAAAGCCCCGGGGATCAGTAAAAAGCTCGCAGAGTCGATTTATGCGAACCTGCATAGCGAGTAGAATGCCCCTTCACCTCGTAGCCAGTTGTGCCGATGAATATCCCTAATCTGATTACCGTTCTACGCGTCCTGCTCATTCCGATCTTCATTTTGCTGTTCTATCTGCCTTATCAGTGGAGTTACATGGCCTCCGCCTCGGTGTTTGCCTTTGCGGCAGCGACGGATTGGCTGGACGGTTATCTGGCTCGCCGTCTGGAGCAAAGCACTCCGTTCGGGGCGTTTCTCGATCCGGTAGCCGACAAGCTCATGGTTGCAGTGGCACTGGTGCTGCTCGTTCAAGAACACGGCAATCTCTGGCTCACTCTGCCGGCTGCTGTCATCATCGGTCGCGAGATTGTGGTGTCGGCATTGCGTGAGTGGATGGCCGAGCTTGGTGCTCGTGCCCACGTAGCCGTTTCAAATCTGGGCAAGTGGAAAACCGCGGCGCAGATGCTTGCGCTGGTCATTCTGTTGGCCAACCCGAAGGACTTCAGTTTCTGGGTTATCTTGGGTTATGCCTTGCTGATGGTCTCTGCCGGCCTGACCTTGTGGTCGATGGTGCAGTACCTGCGCGCCGCCTGGCCGCACCTGAAGACTGATGTTGAAAAGAAATAAAACTTTTTTGAATCAAGGGGTTGACGGAGCTTCTTAATTCTATAGAATGCGCATCACCAAGCGGGAATAGCTCAGTTGGTAGAGCACGACCTTGCCAAGGTCGGGGTCGCGAGTTCGAGTCTCGTTTCCCGCTCCAAGTTTGTACAGTGTTTGTTGTTGTGCTACTGACAGCAGATACTTTGAGGCCGAGTAGCAAAATGGTTATGCAGTGGATTGCAAATCCACCTACGCCGGTTCGATTCCGACCTCGGCCTCCACTCTTAAAAACCCCGTAGATCAGTGATCTACGGGGTTTTTTCTTGCCTGTGCAAAAGTGGGGTGTTCCGCAACTTTTGTCAGGTGTTCCGCATCCTAAGGATTTTCAGGGTCGGAGACCCCCGCCAGTTTCAGGCGGGCATAAACCCGGCCTACAACTGGGCGCTGAGCGCCGGTTACAACGAACTCCCAGTGGTTGTTCGTCAGCCACTGGCGTTGGCAGGACGGGATTTTGTAGCCGGTGATAGTGGCCAGCTCATCGTCAGTAAGAGTTTCACTTTGAAATTCCATCGATTGCCTCCCGTCTAGCGATGCCTTCAACTTGGCGTTGTTTGCTGCATTTATCGTGGTTCCCGTGCGCTCGCGACTTGTTGCACTTATCGCAAATGGTGACGAGATCCAGTGGCGGCATTTGGCCGCGGCGAATTCGAACGGTCCTGCGTAGAGCTGTCATGCGGCCTCCTGCAATTTCTCAGTCTGTCGCCACGGGTTGTTCGCATATGCGAGTGCGGCCATCGGCGGTGGGCTGACGCTGTTGCCACACATGTGCACCTGTTGGGTCTTGGTGGACGGTTTGCCGTCGGCTCCGTGGCTGATGATGTAGTCGGCGGGGAAGCCCTGGGCTTTGTACAACTCGGCCGGTTGCAGCATCCGCAGGCAGATGTCGACGATCACGTACGGCGTGCCCTTGATGGTGACGATGCCCGCCTGGACGTTGGTGTGGACGTGATGAATCTGGCTGACGCCGCCAGCGACCTGATCTCCTGTCGAGACGAGTTTCCCCGTTTGGTTGATGACCGGCGTGTCAAAGTTCACCGCGGTCGTTGCCTTGATGTTCAGCGTGGCGGTTTCGATATCGATGATTCGGCCACGCTTAAAATGGATCTTGTCGCCTTCGTCGGTGTAGATAGCCACTTCGTCCGGTTTCAGCTCCGTGATTCGGTAACGGCGGTCAGCGGCAACCACGACAACCGCGTGGGAGCGGTCGCCCCCCAGGAACATGGTGAGCACCTCGGCGCCCGGCAATGGATTGCTGGTCAGACCGTATGGCTCGAAGTGCTCGACGTTATCCTTTAGCTCGCCGGCGGTCAGCCTCACCTGCAGCGACTGCATCATCTTCCCGGCCGCCGCCAGCACAACCGTGCCGCGCGCCATCATGCTTTTCAGGCTCATTTTTTGGGCTCGTAGTCTGCGGGGATGAGGTATTCGAAGTTGTCGGCCTTGCCGCCCTTCTTTAGCTTGCGATCTTTGTGTGGGTCATTTGGCTCCGGCTCGTACGCGTCGGGCGGGCCAACCTCCAGCGTGGTGATCATCCCGCTGTCGTTGAGCGTGTAGCGGCAACAGCGGGCCACCCGCAGCGGGGGGCTGATGATCTTTTCTGACGAGCGTGAATCAACGCTGACCCGCGCGGTGCTGATCAGCCTGTTTACCTGGCGCCGAGCACTGACCGATGACCCTGTGGACGATGAAGAGCTGTTCGGCTGGTGGGGCGACAGCTACCCGAACATTGCAGACGACCGTATTGGCTCGCGCCTCTGGCTGTTGCGCCGTGTGAAGCTGACTGACGCCACGCAGCGCGATGCGGAGTTCTACGCGAACGAAGCCCTGCGATGGCTTCTGGACGACGGCCACGCGATCGCGATCGAGATCACCAGTGAGAAAGCTGATATCAGCCGCCTCGACCTGAAGGTCATCATCACGGTGCCAAGCGGCGACCGCATCGAAATCAAACCTCTTTCTTCCTGGCAGGTGATCTATGCCGTTTGAAACACCTTCACTGCCGGTCCTCATCAGCCGCACGCAAAGCGATCTGGCCAGCGAAGCGCTACGGCGTTCCGATGCACAGGTGCTGGCGCGGACGCTGAGTGGCACGGCCTACGGTTTTTACGGCTATCTCGATTGGATTGCCGAACAGATCCTGCCCGACAAAGCCGACGAAGAAACCCTCGAGCGTATTGCAGCGCTACGCTTGAATCGGCCGCGCAACGCTGCGCAACCAGCAGAGGGCAGCGTAAGCTTCAGTGCTGCCGCCGGCGCCGTGCTCGATGTTGATGTGGTTTTACAAGCTGGTGACGGCCGCATGTACCGCGTGACCACTAGTGTCACGACAATTGCTGGCCTCAACACCACCACGATTGAGGCGGTGGAGGGGGGGGTACTCGGCAATGCTGATGCCGGCCTTCAGCTGACACTTGTACAACCGGTAGCCGGCGTGACCAACGCATTCACCGTTATTGCCCCGAGGCTTTCCGGCGGTATCGAAAAAGAAAGCCTCGAATCGCTCCGTGCCCGGGTGATCCGCTCCTACCGCGTTATCCCGCATGGCGGTACGGTGGACGATTACGAGACATGGGCGTTGGAGTTTCCCGGCGTAACCAGAGCATGGTGTCGTGGCAATTACCTCGGCCCAGGCACAGTCGGACTCTTTGTAATGCGGGACAAACGATCCAGTACCTGTGCCAAACCCGGCGCAGTTGCAGAAAATCAAGGACTACATCGAGCCGTTGCGGCCTGTGACAGCCGAGTTCTACGTGTTGCCCCCGACGCTGAAAGCTGTGCTGTACAGCATCCACCCCGTACCCGACACAACTTCGGTGCGCGCAGCCATCACGGCAAGCCTGAAGGATCTGCACGAACGCGAGGCCGGGCTGGGCGACAAGCTGCTTATCAGCCACATTCGGGAGGCTGTCAGCGGCGCCGCAGGGGAAACCGATCACTCGTTGACTGTCCCGTCCGCCGATGTGATCGCTACTGCCAATGAGCTGCTGACCTTTGGAGGCATCACATGGTTGTAGCTAGAACCGCCGATCAGTACCGCGTCCAGCTTCGGGGGCTGTTGCCTGCCGGGCCGGCATGGGATCCCGAGTTGGTTCCAGAAATCGACCTGATGCTCAAGGGGGTCGCTGTTGAGTTTTCACGCCTCGATGCCCGAGCAGTCGACCTGCTGAACGAGATGGATCCTTCTGGCGTCAGCGAGTTGGTACCGGATTGGGAGGCAGTGATGAACCTGCCGGATCCTTGTCTGGGGCCGAACCCAGCTTTTGAGGATCGCCGCCTGGCCGTTCGGCGCCGGCTCGTAGAGGTGGGTGAGCAGAGCAGGGCGTATTTCATTGAAATCGCGGTGAGCCAAGGCTACCCGGACGCCACCATCACCGAGCACCGAGCGCCCCGTATGGGGCGGTCTCGTTTTGGCTCTGCGCATTTCGGAACGTGGCGCGCGCAGTTCATGTGGACGCTGAATACCGGAGGCCGGCAGCGGAAAGGTCGCCGTTTCGGTGTCAGCTACTGGGGGGAGCGCTTTGGTACGAACCCTGGCGACCCGCTCGAATGTTCGATTCGCCGTCCCGCACCGGCGCACACCGTCGTACACATCAATTATGACTGAGAGGTAAAACTGTGGATTATCCGATTAGTGTGCCCAGTGTTGGGCTGATAGGTGGCAAATTCGTAGATGAGGATCCTCTGGCGGGCACGCCAGGCTCGCTTATTCCTGCGCAGTGGGGTAATGCCGTCACTGAAGAAATCCTCCGCGTTATTAGTGCTGCTGGGCTAACTCCCCGAGAAGAAGACAACACTCAATTGCTGGCGGCAATCAAAGCCGTTGTAGTCAGTGCGGGCGTAACACCGGGTCGTTTGATCGCGGTGCGCGTGTCCGCTGCGGCAGGGCCGTCCACTTATGTACCTACAGGTGGGATGAAAGAAGTCATTGTGAAACTTGTTGGAGGGGGAGGCGGCGGCGGCTTTGCCGCAGCTTCCGGATCTGGTCAGGTCAGCATCCCGGGCGGCGGCGGTTCTGGCAGTTACGCTGAAGGAAGATTCAGCGCCGCGGTCATTGGTTCCTCTGTTTCGATCACTGTCGGCGCAGGTGGAGCGGGTGGCACTAGTGGGCCGGGAGGCTCAGGAGGTGCAACTTCTTTCGGATCGTTGATGACCGCACCAGGCGGGTTTGGGGCGGTGGGGCATGGTCCTGCAGCGCCGCCATTGATGAAGGCAGGGGCGTTAGCCAATGGCATTGCGACTGGCGGCAACATTTTGAATACAACTGGTAGCCCTGGAGGCGCTGGATTTTCAATAACCGACATTCTATCTGGGGCAGGCGGCGGATCTCCGATGACTGGTGGCAGTGGTGGCGGAAACGGTGCCCTGATCAATCAAGTTGGATCAGATGGCATTTCTCCAGGTTCAGGTGGTGGAGGCGGGTGCACTAGCAATGGTGCGAGCCGAAGCGGCGGTAGAGGCAAGGATGGAATGATTGCGGTATGGGAGTTGTCCTGATGAAAATTTACGCGAGTATTGCAAATAATACTGTTCAAGAAGTATTTCTCCCTGTTGTTGATGAGTCTGGCGAAGAAGTTTTAATTGAGAACAGGTTTACTCCGGAGTTTGTCAGTAGTTTAGTTGATGTAACAGCCGTTAATCCACTGCCAGAGTGTCTTTGGAGTTTCAGGGGTGGAGTTTTTATCCAGCCAAAAAATCACTCGCAGTCGCCTGGTGAAGTTCTCAGTTCAAATGTATCAATGCGAGATTTACTTGTGTCTCGTGCAAGCGTTGAGATTGCGGTGTTGCAAGATGCCATTGATTTGGGCAGCGCCACTGAGCACCAAGCGGAGGCCTTGATTAGCTGGAAGAAATACAGATTGGAAGTAAATCAAATAGATTTGACGTCGAGTTCACCGGTGTGGCCGCAGGTCCCAAGCTAGATTTACGACTGTCTACCGTGTAGAGTATCGCGGTTTTAATGCTCATCTGGTCACCGCAGGGAAGCTATTTTGCAAAAAAACAACCTTGATATTCTAAGGACATTCCTTGCATTAGGAGTTCTAGCTGGCCATTCTTTCTGGCTTATGGGGGTAAGCATTCCACAGCTTCCATGGGTACCATCATTTATTGCGCTCTCTGGATATTTGATAACTGAAAGCATGATGAGGTCTAGAGGTTACCTTCATTTTGCATGGAAACGGTTTTTGAGAATTTTCCCTGCTTTCATCCTCTCCCTGTTGTTAGTCTATGTTCTTGGTGGCTCTGTGTATGGCGCCCTGGTTGACTGGGTCTCCCTTTTCGCTGGGGTTCCTTCGACAGAAGTGAATCCACCGCTCTGGAGCTTGAGCGTCGAGGAAGTCCTCTACGCATCCTTAGCTGTTTTATTTGCTTTTGGCGTTTACGCAACAAGGTTGAGAGCTTTCTCGGTATTGATATCATTGGTGATTTTGTCGGTATGCCTTAGTCGCTATTTCAATTCTTACCAATTAAGATTCTACCAAGTTGCGTTATGCTTCATATGTGGTTCTTTGTTGTATCTATTCAGAGATAAAATATGGTGGTCTACAGGGGGTGGCTTTTTCTGTCTGGGATTATCCTATGTTCTTAGAAATCTTGGTCTGAATGAGATTTTATATTCGTCAGTTATAGGGTTGCCGGTAGCCTATGGCGTAGTTTCTATTGCGTTTTATTCGAGGCCGTTGTTCGCTTCGTTTAAGGAGAAGGTAGGTGATCCGTGTTTTGGGATTTACATATATCATTATCCGATCCTGCTTTCGTTCTATTCTTTGGGTGTTTCTGGTTTCTGGTTGTTGTTATGCACATTGATTGTTACGTTGATAGCTGCCTTGTTATCTTGGCATCTTATTGAAAAGCGAGCTCTAATGCTGAAGGATTGGCGTGCAAATAAAGTTGGTTATACCTCTTGATGTTTTTTAACTAAATTAAAGTCCCGCCAATGAGCGGGATTTTTTTCGTCTGGAGAAAAGTGATGACAGTAACTGAGAGAGATCGCGATGTGCTCGCCCGCACGATTTGGGGGGAGGCGCGCGGCGAGGGTGCTGCTGGTCAACTCGCCGTTGCCTGGACTATCCGAAACCGCGTGTTCGACGGAAAGACCAGTTCGTGGTGGGGGGAGGGCTATGCCGGCGTGTGCCAGAAGCCGTACCAGTTCAGCTGTTGGAACAAGACGGACCCGAACTATCAATTCTTGATCGGCGTGAAGGAGATCCCGTTCCGCGAGTTGGCGCAATGTCGTATCGCTGTTGACCAAGTGATCGACGGCAAGGCGCCAGATCCTACCGGCGGCGCCACGCATTACTACGCCATCAGCATTAAGGCGCCAGGCTGGTCGGCGAAGGCCAAGCAGACCCTGAAGCTGGGCGGTCACGTCTTCTTCAAGGATGTGCCGTAATGGTCTTTCCGTGGAAGTTGGCCGGCGTGCTGTTGCTGGTTCTCGCCGACTTCGGCAGCGCTTGGCAGTTTCAGGACTGGCGCTTCGGTCAGCAGTTGGCTGAGCAGGCCAGGGCGCACGCCGAATCCCTCAATCAACTGGCCCAAGCCGCCGCGACTGCCCAGCAAGCCGAGCAGGACAAGCGGCTGGCGCTCGAGCAGCGTCTGGCGGCCAGTGAGCAAACTCACTTCGAGAAAATGACCGATGCCCAACATGACCAAGATCGCCTGCGCGATCGTCTTGCCACTTCTGATCTACGGCTGTCAGTCCTCCTCGACGCAACCGACGTTGCCAAAGGCTGCGGAGTGCCAACCACCCCCGGCGCCGGCGGCGTGGATCATGCAGCCGTACGAGCCCGACTTGACCCAGCGCATGCTCAAAGAATTATCGCCATCACTGATTCCGGTGATCGTGGACTGATCGCATTGCAGGCATGCCAATCCTATGTCAGAGGTCTGAAAAATCAACTATAGATCTTAATAATCACGAGAGTCGTATGCCGTGAACCGAGAATGAAAGGTAGGATGATCGCATTAGTATTGGATAAGAACCTTAGCGTTCTGAGACGCTGAGAAAACCACGGTCTATAGGGCAGAACCGATGGAACAATATGAAGCGTATATGGATGAGAGCGGAACCAATGATGGCGAACTCGTATTGTCCGTTTCGGGGTACGTTATCAACTCGGTTCGAGCCCGTCAGCTTGAAACTCGCTGGCGCGTCATGCTGGAAAAATACAATTTGCCCTTTTTCCATATGGTTGAATGTGTCCACCGCAATAAAAATTTTTTCGCATCTCACTAAACAGGATTGTATAGCCGTTCAGACCGAAGCGATCGGCCTTATAAAAGAATTCACCGTTTTCGGTTTTTGCGTAATGATTCCCGTATGCAGATTCAGTCGGTCTGACATCGGTAATCCTTACGTCGCAGCTGTTAAAAACTGCATCATAAACGTCTTAAGCATGGTAGGGGATAGAAGAGGTCACCTGGATCCAAGCGTTGTCGTTATTCTTGAGGATGGTCACCGATTTAAAGCTGAAGCCGATCGTGCAATTACCCAAGCTAAGCTCAGCAAGAAGCCGGGGATGGCAACGTTTACGGGGCGCACGTTCTCAGGAAAAGCGGGTAAGCCCTTGTTGCAACTTGCCGATATTTTGGCGTGGCAAAGTCGAAAATACATCAGTGATAAAGTGACAGGTGCGCATCCTCCAAGGCGTGATTTCATCAGTCTTATCGAACATCCTCATTGGTTTGCATACTGCTCGATGTTGGACAAGGAGATCCACATCGTCAACGACGAGAAGCCTTCAATCGAAACCATGCATAAAGATGATCTGTTGAAAAAGCTCTTCACCGAGGGTGAGGACTTACACGCCGCATTCGCCGATTTCGCGGCGCACGAGCAACTCCAATTGTGGGGACGCTAGCCTCAAGGTATGGTCATGAGGCTTGAAGCCATGGGGCATTTTTTATCCCGGAAATCAGTTCCGCAACGTGACGGCAGGTTCCATGATTTGCTTGGTCGCAATGGCGTTCAAAATCAGTAGCTTGCGGAACGAATATCGTGTTAAGCTATTGATCTACAGAGATTTATAGATGGATTGCAAATCCACCTACGCCGGTTCGATTCCGACCTCGGCCTCCACTATAAATAAGCTCCGTAGATCCATGATTTACGCAGCTTTTTTATTTGCAAAGTACCGCAAGATTTAGTCTTGAAAAACGCTCATTGCAGACTTGCTTCACCGGGAAGTGATGTATATATTTCCCGCACTGTTGTTCAAGGCTGGATCCTGTCAGGATCGCGACTGGGCAGCAGAAGACAGCAGCACCGCGCTACCGCCCGAATGGCGAAACTGGTAGACGCATGGGACTTAAAATCCCCCGCTCGTAAGGGCGTGCCGGTTCGATTCCGGCTTCGGGCACCATCTTAAATCAAGGGTTTGCGGGCGAAAGCTGATGCAAGCCCTTGTTTGTTTCTGGTCCGCAATTTTAGAGTTGGTCCGCAATTCACTTGGTAGGCATGACCTTTTTGCCTTTTCGATTGCGGATGTACTGCTCGGTCATAACCACCGTCGTATGCCCAAGTTGATCTCTGGCTTGCAGAATGTCACCGCTGGATTCTGCCTTGTCGGTACCCGCCTTGGCGCGCAAGTCACGCATCTGGAACTCAGCTTTCTGCACGCCGGCCGCCTCCCTTGCCAAGTCAAACCTCCTGCGCAACATCGCCACCGTCATCGGTGTGCCGTCCTCCGTAACGATCAGCCGCGTCGAGCGGACCTTGTGTTCTGATTTCCGGGACATGATTCGATCAATCAAAACTTTCAGTTCCCCCGTTATCTCGATCCGACGCTTCGCCTTTGTCTTGCCCTGCAGCACCCAAATCTGCCCGTCGCGCACGTCTCGCTCGTCCATCAGCCGGGTATCGGTCACCCGCTGCCCGGTGAGATAGGCGAGGTCCATTGCGTCCTGTAGGCCCACGTCTGCCTTGTCGTGCACACGCTTGAACAGCGCATCTTCGACATACGTGTCCCGCCCGGTTTTCTTGTTGCCCTTGATGCCAGCGCACGGGTTGGCAAGGGAGGTGTAGCCTTTATCCCTGGCGTAATTCCAGATGGCGCTGAGCAGCGCCTTCTCCCGGTTCGCGCGCACTGGCGCGGCCTTGCGCCATGTCAGGTACTGGCGTACGTGCAACGGCTCGATCGTTTCCAGCGGCGCGGGTGGGTCATCAAAGAAAGCGATCAGGTTTTTTAGCTCGCGCTTGTTGTCAGCCTGGGTGGCTGTGCCTTTGGTGGGGACGACGTCGACCATGTATTTTTCGGCGACGTAGCGGAACGTGATGACCTTGGCGACCAGATCGGTTGCGGTGCGATCACGCTCAAGCTTCGCGTACTCCATGATCGCCAAGCCGTAGTCGCTGCCCAGGGGGATTTCCTTGCG
Organism: Pseudomonas sp. P4_D7; assembly: GCF_056401755.1. Classification (NCBI taxonomy): domain Bacteria; kingdom Pseudomonadati; phylum Pseudomonadota; class Gammaproteobacteria; order Pseudomonadales; family Pseudomonadaceae; genus Pseudomonas; species Pseudomonas sp. P4_D7. Next base: position 355,907 of record NZ_JBFUIR010000003.1, read on the forward strand.
GTCCTTGCCGCCTGTGTCGTAGTAGTAAAACACCCGGCCGCTGGCTTTCTTGCGTTCCCGCAGCCTGGCGATCGAGCCGGGTTTACTTGGTCGTCTTCCCATGTCAGCTGGCCTTACGTGATTTCCATATGGGCTTTTCTGATTCAAATGCGCCGACGGCGGTGACCGCCATCGCGGTGACACTTGGCCAGCCGTTCACTTTAATCGTATGGCGAACGCCATTCTTTTTCAGGTTGAGGATCTGACCTGCCTTGGTTCGCGCGCCGGTGAGCTCGCAAACCTCCTCGTGAGATAAAAACTGGATGGTCATGTGATGCTCCATGCCGCGCGTGGCGGCAGAAGGTGGTGATGGGTTATGCGCCGACCTTGGCCAGAACTGCGTCGGCGACCTTCATGGCAGCCTGGGCATCGTTTACATAGGCAGGGTCGAAGCCGCCGCACAGGTGGATGGTTGCTTGGCAGGCGCGCAGGTTCTCGCGGTTGAGTTTCAGCGCGGCGACCAGCTCTTCGTGAAGCTCGCGTTCCTCCCGGCCGATATCCCAGAAGCGCTGGCCCCAGTGTTCTGCCGGCGGCGGGTTGCTGTTCTGCGCGCCGAGTGCCAGTGCGCCGACCACAGCGTCGAGCAAGTCGCGCTTGTAGGCGTTGTCGCCGTCGATGCTCAGACCGCGACGGCGCAATGTGCTGACCACCTCGTCGAGAGAGGCGGAAGGATCCTTGAGTACGATGTCAGATTCAGGCTTTTCTGCGGTGTAAACGGCCAAGCAGATTTTTGCATCGGCCGGGAGGCGCGCGGCAATCTTCTCGAGCGCCTCGCTTGCTGCTTCGTGGAATCGAATCAATGCGGTCATGACATAGCTCCGCCCGCCGTACACCGGCAGGCTGTTGAGTTGGGGGAGGGGTTACTGCTGGATCAGTTCGGCGGGGACGTTGACCGTGGCGCCGCACCTGGCAAACACCGCGGCGCGGAACACTGCGATGGTTTGTGTTTCGCCGGGCTGACGGTTGAACGGGTCGTTCGTCATGTCGGCCAGCCATGGATGCCGGTGGCCAGCATCGACCCAGACGCCGTACTTCGTGATCAGTTGCTCGGCGTCGGGCAGGGCGAATAGATCCAGCTGGCCCGCCACAGGCTGCTGATCACCCTCGATCGCGTTGATTGCCCAGTCCAGCGCCGGGCCGGTCAGTTCCTCGGTGCGGACGCTAACCATTCGGCTCATGGCTTCCAGCGCCTGCCAACGCGATAAACCGTCATCAGGTTGTGATGGAGCGGCACCTTGAGCACATGGTCGAAAAACTCACCCTTGCCGGAGATGAAACCAGTTGGCACCTTGGTTCCTCCGGTTCCGAATTCTCGCCAGCATTCTTCGCCGCCGTTCTTGTCCCAGTAGGCGCGCTCGCGTTTTGGAATCTCATCGTAGGTTTTTTCGAACACGGAGGTATCCGGGATATCACAGATCCGGCGCCATGCTGGATTGCGTTTACACCATTCGGCGGCGTGCTGAGCAGCCTGCGCGGCAGAATAAAATTCTTTGGTGTCTTGTTCGGTCATCGCCACGGCCCCTTGTAGATGAGGTAGGCCATGTAGAGCGGTGCGAAGATCATGGCGTCAACTCCTTGCGAACGGCAATCACCGCGTCGGTTTGCTCGTCCAGGTGATGGCCGTTGATCACGATGTTGTCCGGCGTTAGGCCGGCGAACAGGCCGCCGTTATGGATGGTGTCGACATCAGCTTGGCGAAGTACCAGATAGCGATCGGCGTCTTTACGCAGCGTTTTGTTTTCGCTACGCAATTCGGCATTCCTGACCTGCAATGAATGGATGGCGTCGACAACATCTTGCGCACTTGCATCAACCTTCAGCCCAAGCTCATGAGCCGCGCAGAGAAAGGTCTCAATCAGATTTTCCGGTTTTGAATGGTCGCTCATCCGATCACCGCCTTTATGGTCAGTACCAATGGAAGCCAGAAGAAGAGGGTGCAGCCGAGTGCGCACTTGGTGATCATGGTGCGGCTCTCTCGGCGGTGACCTCGTCGATGAGCGATTGCGGAAGGCGTGCTGCGAATTCGCCTTCCGACCACGACAGCGGCTGAGACTGGCGGATCATCTCGTTAAGCAGATGAACGCCGCAAGCAGCTGGCCATCGTTGATCTCGCCGTCCTCCGGTAGGTCGTCGCAGAAATGGTCTACCGGGTCGATTTCGCGGGGATAGTTCGGCTCACAGATGCAGAGCTGCACGTCAGCCGGTTCGATATCGCTGTCGATCAGGTAGTCGCGCAGGCTGTCCTCGTCGAAGAAGTAGCGGTCGCCATCGAAGATAACCAGAGGCTCGCCGGCCCATTCCTTGACTGGCATCGCCGCGAATTTTGCTTGGCGCCGGACGCGTCGGCACTCTTTGCAGGAACTGTTCACCTCATAGATAGGGTGTTCGGGGTTCACGTCGCAGCGGCGGTGAGTTGCGCCGCAGTAGCGCGCAAGGTCCTCATCGTCGCCGAAAAATCGACCACCTGCGGAAACCCAGCCGGTTACCGTTTGGAGGCTGGCCGCTTTCGGAGCGTCGTACATGATGATTGGCTTTTGTTCAGGCATGACTTCGTCCTTGCCGCTATAGCGGCTGACTTTGTAGGGGAGGGGTGTTAATAAATTACGGATATAGGCAGTATTGAGGGTGGCGCACCGCCATCATCAATTGAGATTACGGAATGATCACTTACTCAATACGGAAGCGGAAAGAATCTGAAGAGCACCACATTTTCGAAGGAAAATTGCTCACAACAGACCCTTTGCAATGCGAAAATCAACCCGAATCTATCTGCAAAAAGGTTGCCCACAAGGACACCGACAACGTCAACGAGAGCTGCAGGAGCGAAGAAGTCGCTAGAGCCACGGCAGCAAAGCTTGGAAGGAAAGTTTGCGGTACCTGCGTGAGCCATTTGTACGCGACCCCCGAGTAAACATCTGTCTCAGATCGTAGGAGTGCGAATGTACTCCTATCGGGATTTGGCGCTACGCTTGCGAAACTCGTAAACGCTGCCGCGCATATCTACCAGGGATTCTTGCAAGTCCTGGCGCGCTGAGTCGATTGCCTCAAATAGCTCGCCTTCGCCGTCGTCGCCACCCTCATCGATTGCCAGCAGTGCCAAGCCATATGCCTGGAACTTCGCCAGCACATCGTCGGCCGACTTGGCCATGTATTCAGCATGCTCAATGGCGTAGTCCTCTGGTGATCGATCAGGCATCACCACCGCGACCGGCGATGGCAGGTGCGTAGCGTTCCATCTCTCGAAAGCCTCCTGAGTGGTCGCGGCCTCAATCTTCTCGTCGCACTGGTTGCACGCCGCCACACCGCCGGCCGCGCCGACATCGCGGTGACCTTGCTTGCACGGGTTCATATGCCAGTCGTCATCCTGTTCCTGTTCAACCACCTCAACCACCAGGTGCTTGCCGCAGGAATGGCAGAAGTGCATGCCGTTTTCTTCCGGTCCGTCCTCGTGAAATGACCAGGTCTCACCGCAGCCACTGTTCCAGATACCGCTGTCGTCTTCGCGATTCCATTCGCAAGTCCCTGTACGATCATCGTTCAACTGATCCGCTGCGTTCAGGCGCTGCTGCAGGGCGTCACGCTCGGCCTGTAGCCTGATGATGTGGGCGCGCAGTTCATTGACAGTCTCGCTTGAACCTCTGTCATCCCCGTTGCAGCGGGCAACAAAATCGTCCAATTGATCCAGAAGCACGGCCGGCTGCCCGACAATAGTCATAACAGGAGCGGCGCCGAGCATGGCAGCCCAGCAATGTTTCGCGCGGAACGCTGCTTGCTGGCAGCCGCTCATCTCCTGGTACTGCTCCCAGACTTCATCGTCGGTGAAGCACTCGTTCGGCTCCGACTCGAAACCGTTGATAACCATGGTTTCGGTCGGCTCGACTGGCACCAGTTTCCATTGACCACTCATGCTGCAATCTCCAATCAGTTGTCAGTACCGGTGTATGTGCGCCAAGGCACCTTCACGCCGTTTACGAGGAATCCCCAGTCACCGCGCCACTTGCTGGTGATGAATAGTGTGATGACGCCGCCGGGGGATACCTGGTCGATGCGGTGGTATTCGCCGTGGTTGAGGCTGGCGGTGTCTCCCGGCCGGCGATCGAGGTATTCGGTGGCCAGTGCAGTGGCTGGGATCTTCAAACCACAAAGTGCCGGGTCGTCGTGATCAAGCAGTCGCTGCTCCGTGTACCAGCCGCGCAGGATGATCGTGCGGGCGTTCCATGGGTGATCATGCAGATCTCGGTCGTTGTCCTCGCGCAGGATGTGGTGAATGCGGAACGACCACGGGCACCACCACAGCGCCGCCTTATGCGTCTCCCGGCTGTACGGGTTGAACAGCCACCAGCGGCCCATGTACATCTCGGTGCCGTCGGCGGACATGATGTGCTGGTACGGGGTGAGCTTGGCGCGGGCGATGAGCCATTCGGCGATGGCCGGGCGCGCGAGTACCTTGGCGATGATTCGCCAGAAGATGTTTAGCATGGATGGCGTCCTATGCCGGGGCATGCCCGGGCGGTGGAGGGTGGTGGGTTGTTTCCCGGTAGGCTCAGCAGTTCGGCATAATCTCGACTCAACTCGGAGGATGCGGTCGTGATTAAGGACAAGGTGGTATGGGGCGGCTGCGTCGGTCTTTTTCTGACTGGCGCCTTGTTCGCTTACGGATTCTCGGGAGCGAAAGCTGAAGGCTTCAAAATCGTTGACCTGTTCGCGATCATTTCTGCTGTCGCGACGGCGTTCGCTGCCTTCGCAGCATGGAGCGCAGCAAGCGCTGCTCAGAAGCAGTCATTCGACTCTTCAATATCGATAAGACGTCAAACATACAGGATGCACTTCGAGTCCTTTAACGAGTGGCTGGACGGGGTTGAGTCTTCTCTCAATATTGAGTTTTATCGAAGATACGAACTGTATGACGTAATCTTCCCCGACAACCGCAATCCATCACTTGGATTCAGCGAAGTCGGGGATCCCGAACTTGTTTCATGGCAGAGAGCTTTTAAAAGTCTCGCTGATCTCGCATGCATACCAATTCAGCCAAGCAGGCGGGAGGTATCGACTTGGCTCGGTGATTTCGCTTCCCTTTCAGGGCACATGCATTACACGTTTCTAGAAGCTGACAAACTTCAGATATACCTTGGCGGCCATGTTCCATCCGGTATTTCACCGGAGAACTTGAAGCGAGCACTACCTGTAATGGGTATGGTGTTGAGCGCGCTCACGAAGTTTTCATACATTGAAGGCGCGTCGTCTGCCCGAGGAATGTCGCTTGAGTTCGAGTTAGCGTTCAATGAATTTATGGAAGCAATCATGGACACGTCATGGCATCAGCATGAGTACAAGGTCATGCCTATTTGACGGCGATTGTCGTGGTTGTCGGAGCATGGCGTTATTCGCAGAGGCCATAGGCTGAAGAGCAACTGTTCTGGCTGTCGGAGCGTGCAATTAGGTCAACCATGTCGAACTGGCGGCCACCGCGCGCGGTGTTGCTCCAGTCGACAATCCTGTCAATTCCGTGCGTGACAGCGCTCACCTTGTCATCTGACCTTACGGTGGGGTCGGTTACGGTGGCGAAGAACGTAGCCGCTCCGCGCTTGCTGGCAATGCTCACCAGTCGCTCCCACTCCCGCACACGATCAACTTCTTCTGGCCACCGGGCCGCGATCTGCCTCAGCTCGTCCTTCGCACACATGATGCAGGGCATGCAGCCAACGCGATTGCAGCCTTGCAAGTACAGCGGGTTCGGTTTGATGCCGGCCGCCCGGTGAGCTTCGAAGACTGAGCCAACTGTCCATTTCAAGATGGGGCGGTAGTTGAATAGACCGCCTCCAACCTCATCGCACTCTGGTAGGTACTTGCGGGCCGGCGACTCATCAGCCCGAACACCCTGCCATGACAGCAGCATGTTCTCGCCATCCATGAGCGGCAGGTAAACCTGCTCGATGATTGGGTTGCGCTTCAGCTCGTCGGTGCAGAAGCGGGCTTTGGTGCTGGGGAATCGGCCTTTCCAAAGGCACAAGTCCAGGAATGGGTTTCCGGTTGGGTGCAGGGCTTCCAGAGCGCCCAGCACCACGGATTCCGCCACACCCTTTTCGCGCCATTTCGTTTCGATGAATTTGCGCTTGCCGGCGATCTGCCTTGAGAAGTCCGCCTTCACCCACCGTATGGGGACGCCCGTGGCCTCAGCCAGGTAGTGGATGTAGTCGTACGTTTCGGGATGCTCATGCCCGGTATCAGCCACTACTGCGCTGAGGTTCGGCACCTCCAGCTCGCGAGCGACCAGCAATGTAGCCGTGCTGTCTTTACCGCCGCTCATGCTGACGATGTTGTGAATAGGCATAGGGGATCCTCGCCGGCTGGCGTGATTCGTATAAGTGGGGTATGTATCTCTGAACTCACACTGGCAGGAGGCTGACATGAGGTTGCAGAGCGATGTAGATGCGCTAGCGGCGATTGAGGAAGACGCGAAATCAATGCTTAAGCGAATAGGGGTGCCCGATGACGGCCAGAAGCTTGAGATGGTCATCTGCCTGCGTCAGATCATCGATCTCGCTACCTATATGGAGTCGGCAGACCGATTCGTTGTAGCGCCAGGCGTTGGTTGAAATATCCGATTTACGATGTCGCATTGGGGGCAGCCTTTGCAAAGTTTGAGGTGGCACCTTGATATCGCCCGAATACGAGCTATTGATAAGGGAGTGCATACAAGCCAGAGGGTGAATCGAAGATGAATGACAGGAACGTCAAATGGTGTTGTTTGGGTTTGGGTTTTGCACTTTTATCAGGATGTTCCGCGTGGAAGTCAGAGCCTGCTTGGCCATGGACACCGAAAGAGCTCCCTTGTAATTCAGTTTGCACCAATGATGATGCAGTGAAATCTTTCACAGCGGCGATGACTTACTGCATTGCTCTGCAGAACTATCACGCTAAAAATGGAGGAGTTTTGAACTCGGGCCGGTTTGTCATGGCTGCAACCGGCACGTTAGCCGGCGCCGTTTTCGCACCGCTTGCAAGTGGTTCAGCCTCCACTGCATGGTCCGGCCTTTCCGGCTCGACGAACGCGCTTCAATCATCTCTCGATGAGAACTTTTCTTCTGTGCTGGCCGTGAAGCGCAGATCCAGTGTCGCGAAGGCAGGGAAGGATGCGCTGAAGTCATTCCCTGGAAAAGCAGATCCAGATGTTCGAGTTTATGCGTCCGTCGCAATGGCATTCAATTGCGCAGTTGCGGGCTCAGACGTCGACTCCGAAGCTATTCGAGCGATCACCGGTGCGGAAATCAACAACCCGTCGGTTAATCAAATTAACAGTCCTAGCGCTCGGTAAGTGGTTCGTCACCTGGATCTCGCTTCAATTCGGCCAGGCTTTCCTTCTGAAACATCCGCGCCACGTTTTCGGTGATTTTCACCTTGTGGCGCGGACTTTGAATTGCCTGATATGAGAGCGTCGGCCCGAGCGCATGAGCGTTGAGAATCAGGTTCTGCACCGCCTCGCTCATTTCCTCAATTTCGTTCCAGGCCATCAGTTCTTCAAGCTTCTGTCGGGTGCCCAGCCGTAGCCGGTGCCGCAATTCCTTCTCGTCGTACTCGATTCGCTTCTCGGCGGCCTTCGCCGATCGCTCTTGTCCAGTCTCGGGCATGGCCTACCTCTTCAATTCCGCTGGCCGGCAAGTCCAGCCAGGTCTGTCGGCGGCGCGTGGCCGCCCGATTGATGTTTCGTCTCACGCTGCTACCTTCACCAGCCTCACGCCGGCCATTCTGAACTTGTCGCCTTGGGCCGCGACCATTGCGTCGAGCTTCTCCCAGTCCACGGTCAGTACCGAGATTGAAGCATGACCGCCTGCGACGGCATGGATCAGCGCTTCCAGATCGAACACCTCAGCTTGCAGGTTCACCGGCACCGCGGTTGTGGTCGCTGGCTTGGACGCAGACTGAACCGGCGCAGCGGCTTTCACCGGTGCCGGAATGGTGACCGGTGCAGGCTCGACAGGCGCCTTGGCTTTCGCCTCAGTTTCGATCCGTTGAAGCTCCTGTTGTCGAATCTGCTCACGCTGCGCTTCGGCTTTCTGCTCCTCCGCTTTCTGGTGTTCCGAGATCCGCACCTTGATCAGTGCGACCAGGTCGTCGTTCGCTTTCATCACCAACTGCTGAACGTCGTTGAACAGGAACATGTAGTCGGCTGCGAGCTCGCCCAGGGTGGCCAAGTTGCTCCGGATGCTGTCGCCGACCTGGCTGGCGGCAATCTTTGCCCGGGCCAGCTCGGAATCGGCAGAGTCGCGCAGGCTGCTGATCGTCTTTTTGCCTTTGATGGCTCCGGCGAAATCTGCAGGTACAGCTGGCATACGCGCTTTACCGCCCAGTGAAGAGTTGATCTGGTCGATGTGGACCTGCAGCGCCTTGGCTGCATCCATGACGATGTCTTCACGGATGCTGAGCTTGCGGGCTTTCACCAACTTGTCGAGCATCAGGCGTTTGGAGCGCGCCTCGGCGCTGATTTCGTCGATGGTGCGGAACAGCGCGTCGATGCTTTCGGTTTGGCTCAGTGCGTGCTGCTTGGCAGCTTCCAGCCGCTCCTCGACATCACCGCACCATTTGACCGCTTTCTCAGCGTCGGCGAAATCCTGATCGGTTTCCAGCTCGGTGTTGATCGAGCCGAAGACAGCCAAGGAGTGGGCTTTGAACTGCTCCAGGTTGCTGGCGGTGACCATGCCGGTCACTTCGATGCGCAGTGCTGGCAATGACTCCGGCGTTTTGCCGACGGCTTCCGGCATCACCTCGGCCGGAGTGAAGTCCAGCAGGTCAGCTTGGAACTGTTTCCAACCTGCGACGAGCGTTGCGGCGCGGCCCGGCACCGACGAGTATTCCATCGACACGAAGTTTTCCTCGGTGCCGTCGGAGCAGACGAAGATCACCTTTTCGGCGCCGCTCACCAGCAACTGCTGTTCGAGCTGCCAGTAGTAGTGCGRTTCAAGGTTGCCGGCGCGAACGTCGGCAGCAAGTTGCTCGTTCCACATTTTGTGTTCGAACAGCACGTCTCCGAGGATTGTGCAGCCGTCGAGGGATRCGAGCAGATCACCCTCGGTGCCGACGACGGGAAACAGATCCTCTCCAATTCTTCCTTCGAGAATCGGCCGTGCAAGCGCCTCGGCTTCGTGTCCTTTATCGAAGAGGTTTTTCTGCACCCACCACGACACGTCCCGATCGAGCCCGGTCTTTTTCGCGTGCAACAGCTCGGTCCGCTTCATCTGTTTCGACGCGCCCATCATTGCTGGCGCTTCTGACGCAGTGAAGTAGTTGGCGCGGAGCGCATGCCAGGCTTCGGAACCCTGAGCGACATTGTGGATTTTCATTCGTGGTCTCCTTCAATTGGCGCGAGCGCTTTGATCTTGGCGATCTGCTCTTCGCTCAAGGTGAATTTGCTGCTGACAGTTGCGATCAGGTGATCAGGGGCGGAGCGGCCCGCGTCGACAGCGATTTGCCATTTGGGCAGGTTTTCCGCGAGCTTCTCGTCGGGGTAGTGCGGAAGTTCCGCTGGTGCCGCGCCACGCGAGGGTGATACGTCACGAATAGTTGGTGCGGTTTCTTCCAGCTCATCCGGGCTGTACACGCCGAGGATCACGTCCGGGCAATAGAGTCGCGACCAGCGCTTGGTGGCGAGGTATGCCAGTTGCTGGCGAGGATCGTCAGCCCATAGGGTGCTGTTTCGAGTGCGTGCCTGTGCCAGCAGCAACTCAAGGACTCGCGGCTCGACTTCGCCGCGGAAGGTCGCCCAGACCTTTACGCCTAAACCTTGTTCGTCCTCCAGCTTCCAGCCCGGCTGACGGTATTGTTTGCCTTCGCTATTGGTCTTTATGTCGAACTGGCCGATCACCTTTTCCCAAGCGCCGAACCACTCGTAGTGCAGGCGATCCACCACCGGTGCGCAGGTAGTGATTACCGCGTTTACCAGCTGCGCTTCGTAGCCCAGCACGCCGTTCACCAGGTGCGTTTTCTGCGCCACGGCGAAAGGGTTCATCTTCCATTGCATTGATTGCATGACGACTGCCAGACAATCCGCCGGGTTGCCGTTGAAGTGCTTCGGCAGAGTGGCACGGCCGGTGGCCATGACTTCGGCCAGGCGCATCATTTTGTCCAAGCTGTCGCCGTCCAACACTAGAGCGCTGGTGCTGGTTGCTGCGTGCGGAAGGACGTGTAGGTTTCGGTCGTGCGTCACTGGCGTCACACTTTGAGCAGACATGATTATTCCTTGCGGCGCTATGCGCAGCGATTGAATGCGTTGCTTACTGAGTGATGTGGTCGGCGAGGGCGCTGAGCAGCATCAGGAAGGTGAAAACGCCGATGGCAGAAAACGATCCGCGCCGAATCAGAATGCGGCGAGCAAGCTGGCGACCGGTCACGGCCGAACTCTCACGGCGATGCGCTTACCCTTCATGGAAGGCGCCAGGCGCTGCGGGAGACTAGCGACCAGATCCTCGCGCTTGCGGCCGATCACCTCATTAAAGGGAAGGCCGAAGCCGAGCAGGGCGATCTTGTGTTCGATGTCCTCCAGCTGCTCGTCGATCAGCGATTTAACCGGTGCTGTACTCATGCGTCCTCCTTGCGCCGCTGACAGGTGTCACGCAGGCGTTTGCAGTAGTGGTTGAACTCGTCGGTGGTAATCGCGCCATCGGTGAAGAGGCGGGTGATCAGCCCCTGTACCAACATGCTGATGTCCTCTTCGCCGGCCGGCGCCGACACACCATCAAGGGCTTGGTCGATCAGGATGTGCGGGCTCAAAAGCCGCACTCCCGCTCTACGCGATCGCTTTCGCGCTTGGCATCTCGGTACTCGTTGGCATGCACCGCAACCAGGTCTCCGGCCAGCCTTCGAACAACCAGCGGATCGCCTCCGACTGCCTCAACGGCCCACTTGTGCAGTACACCGCCATCCCCGCGACAGATCAGCTCGATCAAAATCTTCTCGATGTACCTATCGGGATCTGGGTTCGCGGCCATGTGATCCGCCAGCGCCTCCGGTAAATGGTCGGCGTTGATCAGAACCTTGCTTCGACCTACCGGATTTGGCGCCTCCACGTGGCGCCGATAAAGCAGATCGTCGACCGACTCGGTCAACCATTCCTGACCTGCCTCCGTGTCGAGAAAGTCGTCTTCCGGGATGGGCTTGCGTAGAGCTGACATGGTCGTCTCCAGAGTGGCGGGGTGTTGATCCAACAAAACTCGGATGCACTCATCCGCTCCGCTGGTTGCCGCTGGGCGCGGAGGGGAGTGCATTCGGGTTGTGTCGAACGATTTGCAAAGTGGCGAGTTGAATTTTTCGATTTCACTGCCGATAAAGCGCAGAACTTCTAAGGATGAATTCCCATGCGTGTTATTTCGAAGACTGTCTGTCTAGTTGCTTTGGTCGCGCTCAGTAATTTAGGGCAGACCCAAGCGGGTACCGAGGATCACGACATCGCTATAACCATGGTGGCTATGGGGCGTATGTGTGCAAAACAAGAGCCTGGAATGAATTACTCGCTGCAGAACATCTTTTCCCTTCCAGACATAGCGGCAAACGCAGATCTAAAGAAGGAGATTCTTGCAGTAGATACCAATCCGGCATTTCAGGATGAAATCAAGGCAGTTCAAGTGCAGGCCGCAGGGGATCCGTCGGCAGCAAAACATTTCTGCCCGAGCTATGCGTCGGAAGCTAGCAAGTAATCTGTCCCAGGCCCGCTACTGGCGACGGCCTGGGTTTCTAGCATCAAATTGTCGACGTGCGTGGGGGTGGCCTACCTCATTCGGCCGATGCGCGGTGACATCGACGGCCTACTGTCCGCTGCCTGTATAAGTGATGGGCGCCGGCCTTCAGGCTTGCCGCGCCGCGCAGGTGAATCGCTCTCTGCTACATGGCTGCCATTCCTCTGATTGAAGGCAACTGCCGAGCATTCCTCGGTAGTTGGTTTCGATGCAGGTGGGCGGTTATAGGCCGCAGTTTCGTCCGCATCGTGGTGTGATCAGGCAGGCGCCAATCCCTGCATCGACCCGAGTTCATTCCTCCGAATCTCGCTGGATAGAAGCTGTGCTGCTTGGCGGCAGGATTCAGATCACACCCCGATGCGCTCTCATAGAGAGGATCGGGCAGTTACCCGACTCGTAGACAGCGGTTTTTTCCGGGCTATTTACCGGCTCCAGCGAGGCGTAGTAGTCACCGACGAAGATGTCGGTCAGTTGGGTAGTTGCCATGAATTAGGTTCCTTTGGTGGCCTGGATTTTCTTGAACAGCTCGGGGTTGTCGCGGGCGATCGCAGCGCGCTCGGTTTCCGTGTACTCGCCCCATTTTTTCGTGGCCTTGCCACCTTGATCGCCGGTCGGACCGGCACCCTGAGCCCTTGGCCACAGGTGTGTTGCTGTTTCACGCAGCGATTCCGCCCATTCGAGCGGCGACAGCGGCGTTTTCCCGTCCTTCCCGTAAACGACCTCGCCGTCACGGTCGGTGGCAATCGCTTCACCATCTTCACTGAGTTTGAAAGTGCCCCGGGCGCGCAGGATGATGTCCTCGGCGGCCTCGGGGAGCGCGCCGGCCTTGATGGCAGCAGCGCGGATGGAGTCGGCCAGCACCTTGTCGCTGTACTTGGCGGCGAAGGCTTCGGCCTTGTCGGCCCGCTCATTCGCGGCCTTGATTTGCTTATCGGAGTCGGTTCGCAGGCGCTCGGTGCGGCGATTGATCACCTCGTCGAGCTTGCCTTCGGCAATCAGCTTCGTTTCTTCGTCTTGGCCGACTTTGGTGAGCAAGCCTTTCACCGCGTCGATATCCAGGCCTTCGAATTGACCTTTCAGCTTGTCCAGTTCGGTCTTGATGGTACGGTTAGAACCAAGCAATTCCAGATTCTTGGACTTGAGCCCGTTTACTTCCTTGTCCAGATACTCCTGAACCTTTCCGCCAAGCGCCTCCTGAAGGGCTGCGGCCTGAGTTGCGTCGAGGGTTAGGCCTGCGGCGGCCGGGTCAAATTCAAATGGCATGGGTATCCCCTGGGGATTGGTTGGCCCGCCTGACGGGCATAAAAAAACCCCGGCATGGCCGAGGTTTTGGTTTTGAAGATATTTACAAAGTGATTGAGCGAGAAATCCTGATCAGAGATTGTCTAGATCGTAATCACAAGTGGACACCGAAATAGTGGGTCCATTTTTTGGATCA